>JAICHQ010000007.1 GCA_025924815.1 Nocardioides sp. | reverse complement strand
GGCGGATCACGGTGACCTCGTCGCGTTGGTTCCCGGTGGGGCCGTAGTAGTTGAACCCCCAGGAGAGCTGCGCGTAGCCCCCGATGGCGTGGGTCGGCTTGATCACCAGCCGGGTCAGCGAGTTGTCGCCGCCGCCGTGCCAGCCGGAGATCTCCGACTTCGGGGTCATCAGGTGGCGGTCCTTGGCGTGGTACATGAACACGGTGCCCTCCGGCATCCGGTGGCTGACCACGGCCCGGCAGGCGACCACCCCGTTGCGGTTGAAGGCCTCGATCCAGTCGTTGTCGCGGACCTTGATCTTCTCCGCGTCCAGCGGGCTCATCCAGATCACCGGGCCGCCGCGGAACAGCCGCAGCATGTGGAGGTTGTCCTGGTACTCGGAGTGGATCGACCACTTGGAGTGCGGGGTGAGGTAGCGCACGGTGATCTCCGGGCGGCTCGCGTCTCCCGCACCCTGATCGCCGTAGTAGCGCAGGTAGTCCAGCGGCGGCCGATAGACGGGCAGCGTCTCGCCGAACTCCTGCATCCACTCGTGGTCGAGGTAGAAGTGCATCCGCCCGGTCAGCGTGTGCCACGGCTTCAGCCGCTCGACGTTGACCACGAACGGCGCGTACCGGCGGCCCCCCGCCTCGCTGCCCGACCACTCCGGCGACGTGATCACCGCCCTCGGCTGGACCTGCGTGTCCTGGAAGGTGATCTGGTCGCCGGCCCGCTCCTCGGCGAGGTCCGCGAGCCGGACCCCGGTGCGCTTCTCGAGCTCCTGCCACCCCTGGACCGCGACCTCGCCGTTGGTGGTCCCGGAGAGGGCGAGCAGGGCCTCGGCGAGATCGATGTCGCGGGTCAGCGCGGGTCGGCCGTCGGCGACGCCACCGCGGATCCGGCCGTTCTTGCGGCCCAGGAACTCCAACGCACCCGCCGGGTGCACGTTGATGCCCTTCACGGTCGTGCCGAGGGTGTCGAGCAGCGGGCCGACCGCGGCCATCTTCTGTGCCACGGCGGTGTAGTCGCGCTCCACCACGACCAGCTTCGGCATGGTGACACCCGGCACCGGCTCGCAGTCGCCGCGCTTCCAGTCCTGCATTCGCCCACCGGGAACCGCCGCCTCGTCCGGGGTGTCGTGCATCAACGGGGCGGACACGACGTCGGTGCGGGTGCCGAGGTGCTCGGCCGCCTGCCGTGAGAACTCCTCCGCGAGAAGCCGGAACGCCTCGAAGTCGGTCTTGGCCTCCCACGGCGGTGCGATCGCCGGGTTGAAGGAGTGGACGAACGGGTGCATGTCGGTGGTCGAGATGTCGTGCTTCTCGTACCAGGTCGCGGCCGGCAGCACGATGTCGGCATGGGTGCACGAGCTGGTCATCCGGAAGTCCAGCGTGGTGACCAGGTCGAGCTTGCCGCGGGGGGCCTCCTCGCGCCAGGTCAGCTCCTCGGGACGCAGGTCCGGAGGTGTCTCCTTCGCGCGGACCGCGTCCTCGACGCCGAGGAAGTGCCGCATGAAGTACTCCATGCCCTTGCCGGACGAGCCCAGCAGGTTGGCCCGCCACACGGTGAGCACGCGCGGGAAGTTCGCCGGGTCGTCGGGGTCCTCGTCGGCGAACCGGAGTCGTCCGCCCTTGAGCTCCTCGACGATGTGGTCGGCCACCGGCTTGCCGGCCTGCTCGGCCTCGTCCGCGAGGTCGAGCGGGTTGCGGTTGAACGCGGGGTGGGACGGTGTCCACCCCATGCGCCCGGCCTGAACCAGGCAGTCGGCGAACGACCGGCGCGCGAACTGGCCACTCCCCAGGGGGCTGGCCAGCTCGCTGGCGCCGAACTTCTCGTACCGCCACTGGTCGGTGTGCAGGTAGAAGAACGAGGTCCCGGTCATGTGCCGGGTCGGGCGCTGCCAGTCCAGGCCGAAGGCGAGGTGTTGGAATCCGGTCAACGGACGTACCTTCTCCTGACCCACGTAGTGGGCCCAGCCGCCGCCGTTGACGCCCTCGCAGCCGCAGAGCATCAGCAGGGTGAAGAAGGTGCGATAGATCTGGTCCGAGTGGTACCAGTGGTTGGTCCCGGCCCCCATCGCGATCATCGACCGGCCGTGCGAGAGCTCGGCGTTGCGGGCGAACTCCCGCGCCACCCGGGTCGCGGCCGCCGCGGGGACGGACGTGATCCGCTCCTGCCACGCGGGTGTGCCGAGCTGCGGGTCGTCGTACCCCTGGGGCCACTCACCGGGGAGTCCGTCGCGGGGCACGGCGTACTGCGCCATCAGCAGGTCGAAGACGGTCGTGACGAGGTGGTCCCCGATCCGCACCGCGGGCACCCCGCGCCTGACGATGCCGCCGCCCTGGGTCTCCCCCACGTCGAAGCGCGGCAGGTCGACCGTGACGGTCTCCTCGTGGTGGCCCAGCAACGTGAGCAGCGGGTCGACCTCGCCGAGGTCGAGGTTCCACTTGCCGAGGCCCGACTCGGTGTAGCGGAAGCCGAGCGACCCGTTCGGCACCCGAGGGACACCGTCCGAGTCCATCACCACGGTCTTGTTGCCGGCGCCTTCGGCGGCCGCCTCCTCGCCGCCGAGATCGGCGGCGGTGAGGAAGTGATCGGGCACCTGGCTGCCGTCCCGCTCGCGCAGCGTGACCAGGAACGGCAGGTCGGTGTACTTCTTGACGTAGTCGGTGAAGTACGGCACCTGCCGGTCGCGGAAGAACTCGCTGAGGATCACGTGGCCCATCGCCATCGCAAGAGCCCCGTCGGTCCCGGGCGCGCACGGCAGCCAGTCGTCGGCGAACTTGGTGTGGTCGGAGTAGTCCGGGCTGACGACCACGACCTTCTGGCCCTTGTAGCGCGCCTCGGTCATGAAGTGGGCATCCGGGGTGCGGGTGATGGGCAGGTTCGTGCCCCACAGCATCAGGTACGAGGAGTTCCACCAGTCACCCGACTCGGGCACGTCGGTCTGGTCGCCGAACACCTGCGGCGAGGCGGGCGGCAGGTCGGCGTACCAGTCGTAGAACGACAGGATGGTGCCGCCGATCATCGACAGGAAGCGGGTGCCGGCCGAGTAGGACACCTGCGACATCGCCGGAATCGGCGAGAACCCGACCACGCGGTCGGGTCCGAAGTCTCGGATGGTCGCGACGTGGGCGGCCGCGATCAGCTCGGTGACCTCGGGCCAGGTCGCCCGCACGAAGCCGCCCTTGCCCCGAAAGCTCTTGTAGCGCGCGGCCCGCTCGGGGTCGCGGCTGATGCCGATCCACGCGTCGACGGGGTCGTCGCCGCGTTGTCGGGCCTCGCGCCACATCTCCAGCAGTGGCGCCCGGACGTAGGGATAGCGCACCCGCGACGGCGAGTAGGTGTACCAGGAGAAGGACGCCCCGCGGGGGCAGCCGCGAGGCTCGTACTCAGGTGAGTCCGGTCCGACCGAGGGGTAGTCGGTCTGCTGGGTCTCCCAGGTGATGATCCCGTCCTTGACGTAGACCTTCCACGAGCACGACCCCGTGCAGTTCACCCCGTGGGTGGATCGCACCACCTTGTCGTGACGCCAGCGCTCGTGCCAGAACTCCTCCGCCTGCCGGCCACCGACGCGATGGACCTCCCGGAAGTCCTCGCTGGCTCTGCCGGGCACGAAGAACTGTGCCTTGCGCAGGAGCTGCTCGATCGGTTCACCACCCGGCAGCAGGGGCGCCAGCAGGTCCTTGCCGGTGTCGGTCACAGCAGCTACCTCATCTCCACCAGTCCCGAGGGCTCCTGAAGGGCTTTTCGCCCTCGCGACTCGTGCCTATTGACCTTGCTCGTTTCTACTCGCGCCGACCAGGAAGCACAACCGAGGCAAGGCGCTCCTGGTCACCGGGGAAGCAGGTCCGTGCTCTCGCGCGCGGCGGGTCCGTCCGAGGCCGGACCCTGGCCGCGCTCGTCGACCGGCCGTGTCCTGGCCCGGGTTTCAGGCGGTCGTGCTCAGCGCCGTACGGGGTGGCTGTTCTCCCGAACCTTGGCTCCCACCGGAACGCTGGATCGCTCGATGGGCTGCCAGCGCTCGCAGTGCAGAGAGGATGGCGACGAGGTCGACGACCTCTTGCAGCAGAGCGCCGACGACGGCCGGGAGATAGCCGAATGCGGCTACGAGCATCAGGCCCACCGAGATGACGATGCCCATCCAGATCGACTGAACTGCGATCGCCACGGTGCGACGCGACACCTCCATGACGTCCGCCACCCGCGTCAGGTCGTCGGAGGTGAGGACAGCCGATGCCGACTCACTGGCCGCCGTCACGCCGCGTCCCGCCATCGCGATTCCCACGTCCGCCGCCGCGAGCACCGGCGCGTCGTTGAGGCCGTCTCCCACCATCAGCACCGGCCTCGGGTGCAGGGCCGCCACGATGTCGACCTTGGTCTGCGGCGTGGTCTCTGCATGGACGGCCGTCAGACCCACCTCGCGCGCGATCGACGCAGCCGTCGATGCGACATCGCCGGTGACCATGACGACCTTCTTCACGCCGGCCGCCCGCATCCGCGCCACCGTGGCGGCCGCGTGGGGTCGCACCGGGTCGGACAGGACGATCACCCCGGCAAGCGCGTCGCCTACGGATACGTAGACGGCCGTTTCACCGGCTTCGAGCACCGTTCGCTGCAGCGGCCCGGTGACGCCCTCGACGAATCCAGGCTTCCCCACGCGCACCTGCGTACCGTCGGCAAGCGTCGCCTCGACGCCGTTGGTGGCGACTTCCTCGGCTGTGAGGATCCGGGGCAGGTCGAGTCCGTCGCGCCGGGCCAGCTCGATCATGGGCTGGGCGAACACGTGGACCGAGTACTGCTCGGCAGCGGCCGCGAGCGCCAGGGTGTGTCCGGCCGACCGGGTGCCGAGCCGGATCTCGACGACCTCGGGCCTGCCCTGCGTCAGGGTGCCGGTCTTGTCGAAGGCGACCGACTGCACCTTGGAGAGCACTTCCAAGGCGCCGGCTTCCTTGATGATGACGTTCAGCTTCGCCGCAGAGCTCATCCCGCCCATGAACGCGATCGGCGTCGCGATCAACAACGGACACGGTGTCGCGACGACCAGCACCTCGGCGAAGCGGACCGGATCACCACTGACGTACCACGCGAGTGCGCCGATGAGCAGCGACACGATCGTGAACGGGACGGCATAGCGGTCGGCGAGGCGCACCATCGGCGACCGTGACTCCACAGCAGCTTCCACCAGATGCACGATCGAGGCGTACTGGGAGTCCCGGGCGGCCTTGTCGGCCCGCATGGTGAAGGCGACAGTGCCGTTCATCGTCCCGGACAACACCGAGTCTCCCGCTCCGTAGGTCACCGGGACGGGTTCACCGGTGACCGACGACTCGTCGATGACTGCGCGCTCCGAGAGGAGCGTTCCGTCGACCGGCAGGATCTCGGAGGACCGGACGAGCAGCTCGTCGCCGACGGCCACCTCGTCGACCGGGATCTGTTCAGTGTCTCCGGTGTGCGGATCGATGCGTTGGGCGAACGCCGGCGCGCGGTTGAGCAACGTGTCGAGCTCGCGGCCGGCCCGGCGGGCCGCCCATGCCTCGAGTGCCTCACCGCCGGTGAGCATGAGAGCGATGATGAGACCGGCCACGTACTCGTCGACGGCCAGCGTCGCGACCATGGCGATCACGGCGAGGACATCCAGCCCCCAGTGTCCGGACATCAGATCGCGGACCATGTCGACGGCCGTCACGACGATGACGATCCCGATGACGACGAAGGCGGTGACCGCGAGCGCCGTCGTCCGGTCGAACGTCTCGAACCCGACTCCGAGGGCGAGCCCGGCGAGGGCCACCACGGTCAGCAGCTGCTGACGCAGGAACGCCATGGTGTCACGCACCTGAAGATCCCTTCGTGGTCCTCGCGGGGCCGCCGAGGTCGGAGGCAGTCGGCCGCACCACGGGTGGTCTTCCGCTCGTCCAGGACATCATCTCAGGCCGCGCTCACGCTCGCCGCAGTCGTGCGGGCGACCCGCATCGGTCGTACCAGCGCGGAGACGGGCAGGAAGGCGAGACGCACACCTGGGCTCGGCCACCAGACTCTGCGCATAGGGTGGGCGAGCCCCCGGCGTCGACGCCTGTCGTGGGAGCGGAGGTGACACGATGCGCGACCAGGATCATCGGTTCGGGTGCGTGCGACGGGTGCCGATCTTCGCCGGCCTCTCGGAGGCCGACCAGCATCGGATCGCCGAGACCGCCGTGACCAGACACTTCCAGGCCCATGAGCAGGTGTACGGCGCGGGGGACCGCACCGGCCTGCAGATCGTGCACCAGGGACAACTCAAGGCGTACCGGCTGACCGAGGACGGCTCGGAGCAGCTCGTCCGACTCCTGTCCGCGGGGGACTTCCTCGGCGAGTCCGCGCTGCTCGCCGACACCGTGAGCGACCACTTCGCCGTCGCCACCCGGCCCAGCGAGGTCTGCTCGGTGCCGCGGGAGGGGATGCGCCGCCTCCTGGCCGACCGGCCGACCGTCACGATGCAGATGCTGCAGGCCGTCTCCCGTCGGCTCGGGGCGGCGGAGGAGATGCTTGCGGCGGTGACCGGCCGGTCCGTGGGTGAGCGGCTGGCGCAGCAGCTGCTGCACCTTGCCGACGAGGCGGGCACACCGCGCTTCGGGTTGCCCACCTCGAAGAAGGACCTCGCGTCCTACCTCGGCACGACACCGGAGACGCTCAGCCGGCGCCTCGGCTCGCTGCAACGGGCGCACGTCATCCGGTTGGGGCCGCGGCGCACCGTGGAGATCCTGGACCGGACCCGGCTGCAGCAGATGACCACCCGACCGGCACCACTCGACCCAGGATCGCACTGACCGGGAGGTACGGCTCCCGCCAGACCCGGGAGTCGTTCGAGCCCGCCCGGTTGTCTCCGAGCAGCAGCACGTGGCCGGCCGGCACCTCGAACGCTGCCGGCCTACCGCCCCCGTGGACGACGTACGGCTCGTCCAGAACGTGTCCCCCTACCCGGGTCCGGCCGTCAGCGCCGACGTCGATGTGTTCGCCCGGGAGCCCCACGACCCGTTTGATGACGGGGCGGCCGACCTCGACGGAGGCGACGACCACGACGTCGCCCCGCCGGAGCGGGCGTGTCGCACGCCGGCGCCGGGCCAACAGCCGCTGGCCCGGCGCCAGGGTGGGGGCCATGGAGACGGACTCCACCACGGTGACGAACCCCAGCCACCGGTGGACCGCCCACGCCAGCGCCATGGCCGAGGTCATCGCGACGGCCACCGCCGCCGACGTGTGCACCGGGACCGCGCTCAGTGCTGGTGCTGGGCGTGGGCCAGGGCGTGGTGTTCTCCGTGCTCGTGGTCCTCACCCTCGGCGTACTTGAAGAAGGAGACGTAGGTCTCGATGTAGGCGCGCCCCGCGTCGACGTCGCTGGTGTCGTAGTCCTTGCGGTCGAGCGCGGCGGCGAACCTGCGCTGGAGCTCGGCCCACCGGTCGGCCGGCACCAGCCCCTCCAACGGCGCCAGGTCGCCCGAGGCGATGGCCGCGTCCGCGGCGGCGACCCGCTCGTCGACCGGGGTGCCGTAAGGCTGCACGCCGGAGTAGGGAGCGCCCTCACCGGCTCGGTGGATACGCACCAGGTTCTCGATGAACCAGCGCTCGGCCACCGACCGGGCGGCCGGCCCGAGGTCGCGGGCGGCGAGAGCCTGCTCGAAGACCTCGCGCAGCTCGTTCTCGTCAGCCGGCCCGACCCACTTCAAGGCGGGCGCCGGGTCTCCGGTCTCGAGCGACCGCAGGCCGTCCTGGGCGGTGGGCCCGTCCATCGTGTCGCAGTGGGCGCTCGCCCGCAGCGGCTTGAGCAACAGCGCAGCGAGCGTCCCGAGGAAAGCCGCGATGATCAGTGTGAGCGTCATGTCAATCTCCGTTCGGATCTCGAGGTCGATGACTCCATCTCAGCCGTCGGAGGCGACGATGGCCTTGACTGCGGTCAAGCCGTGGCAAGCGAAGCAGCGGCCCGTGTATCCGCCGTCGATGTGGAGCTCGAGACCGGCCACGAAGGCAGCATCGTCACCGGTGAGATAGGCCACTCCCGGCCTCGACCTGGATGTCGGTGACGAGCACCGCGGCACCCTCCTCGACCATGCGCTCGTACGACCGATGCGCCCGTTTGCGCGTTCTCGACCATGCCCTCGTCGCGCCTCGGCTACCCGGGGAGCGCGACCACCGCATCACCTGGGGTCCTAGGGAACCCACTCCGCGATGACGGTGAGATCGGTGAACTCGGGCGGACCCGCGAGTGTTTCCGCCATCAGTTCCCGGGTGGCTTGCTGCCCCTCTGACCGACGTGGATCCTGCTCCCGCCGACGGGCCTTCTCCTCGCTCTCGAACAGGGCCAGGATGTAGGCCGAGTCGGGGTCGCCCTCCTCCTGCATGAAGAGCTCGCGCAGGAGTCCCGAGTCCTCCTGCTCGTACCTCTTCAGCAGATCGGCCATGGCCCGCAGATCGGCACCAGGCTGCACTCGGACCCTGATGAGCTGTGCCCACATGGGACGTTCTCCTTCTTACGACGGGCCGATTCGCGTGGCCCGGAACGGAGCGGCGACCAGTTCGACGACGGGCGCGTAGAGTCCCTCCGCCATTGCTTGCTGCACTGCCGTCTTCTGCGCTTCCGGGGAGTCCCACTCAGCGATCTCGACCAGACCGTCAGGGCTGTCGAGCACCTCGTACACCGTGCTTCCCAGGAAGCCGGGCACCTGCGACCCGTGGGTCGTCGAGATGGAGGCCAGCAGCGACCTGAGCTCTGCTCGCGCCCCCGGCCTGGCTTGGAACTCGACGATGACCTTGATCGGCATGAGGGACCCCTTCGATCCTCTGACCGGGCCCCGGCGCCGAGGCGAGAGCCGCTGAGGGACACTACTGCTCGCTCATCGAACCAGTCCATCCTCCGGTGCCGCCGACGTCGGAGCCTGCTCCCGGTCCGACAGGAACGCGATCAGGGCCCGGGAGGCAATCCTCGGCAGGTGGTGCCAACCGTGGGAGCCGGCGCGGATCATCGACGCCCCTCTCACCGCACAGGGCTGGCGATGACAGCTGTGGAGGAACCTAGGACGGAGCAGGGCACCGACCAAGCCATTGACACGCCCGGCCTTCGGCTGCTGAGTGGACGTTCCAGAGTAAGAGCGGGCCAGGGATTCCGTAGTCTCGATTCATGACCGACAAGGGCACGGACGGTGCCGGCGTCGTGCGGGTTGCGGTGTTGTTCCGCAGCCGCGGACTGGAGCCTGCGCTTAACCCGAGACTGTTTCCCATGGCCGCGGCGCTCACCCGTCACGGTCTGGACGTGGTTCCGGTGCCCTACGCCGAGGATCGGGAGGCCGAGACGGCCTCGGCGCTGACCGGTGTGGACGGCGTGATCGTGTGGGCAGATCCGCTCAGCGACGACGGTGACCGGCACGGCCTGGACGAGGTGCTGCGCCAGGCAGCCGCGATGGGGGTGTGGGTGAGCGCGCACCCGGACACGGTGGACCGGTTGGGCACCAAGGAAGTGCTGGTCTCCACCCGGGGGATGTCCTGGGGCAGCGATGCTCACGCGTACCACAGCGTCGAGGAGCTCCGCGCGGAGTTCCCGCCGCGCCTGGCCGCCGACGGGGTGCGGGTTCTGAAGGCCAGCCGCGGCAACGGCGGGCGCACCGTGTGGAAGGTCCGGCTGCCAGGCGGGGAGTCCCTGATGGCGCTCAGCCCGACGCAGGCGGTGGCCGTTCAGCATGCCCGGATACGGGATGGGTCAACCGTGACAATGCCCTTGGCCCAGTTCATGAACACCTGCGCCGGCGCGTTCGACGCCTGGGGCGGAGCGGGCGGTCTGGTCGACCAGGAGTTCATCGACGGCGTCACCCGCGGCATCGTTCGCTGCTACCTGGTGGGCGGACAGGTGGTCGGGTTCGCTCGTCAGTACCCCGACGGGGCCGTCCCGGACGGCCCCCTCCAGGTGATACCGGGCTCGGGACCGTCGGCGCGGGAGATCATGGGGTTGCCGTCACCCAAGACGATGTTCGCGCCAGCAGAGCCAGCCTTCGCCCGGCTACGTCAACGCCTGGAGACCCAGTGGGTGCCCAGCACGCTCTCGATAGTCGGCCTCGGGGTGAGCGACCTACCGGCCCTGTGGGACATCGACCTCCTGATCTCCGATACGTTAGAGGCTGACGGCGAGCCACGGTTCGTGCTGTGTGAGATCAACGCGAGCAGCGTCATCCCGTTCCCGCGCGAGGCACCGGACCGGGTCGCCGCGTACGTGGTGGCGCAACTCCACGAGACCCGACGCCCGATGTAGACCCCGGCTACTGACGCGCGGAGTCGCCGATGCCCGCTCATCAGAACCGACTACGTCAGCGACAGAGGAGTGCGCGTATGGCGGTGCCGGATCCACCGTACGCGACTGGCGAATGGTCGATCTCCCACCGCTAGTCGCGGGTGGTACCCCCGACCGGATTCGAACCGGTGCTACCGCCTTGAAAGAGGGATCCAGGGGCCGACGGACAGGTTGAGGATGAGCGGGCGTCGCGTCGACACCTCTACTACTGTCCGACCATGGCTGAGGACCCGGCTCCGAACGCGCCCTCTCCCCGAGCTTCTCTTGGCCAAGAGGGTCTGGTCCGGCTTGGTCGACGGAGTCGTGATGGCGTCCAAGCGCCATGTGGCGCCCTGTCCCGATGCGAAGTTACTTTCCCGCGGGCACAACGAACTCCAACTGCCGCGTCCACCCGAATGCGCGCCTCGGGATTGCCATCGCGGTGTTCTCGATCCTGCTCGGCATCTTAGTGTGGTTGGCGGGGACCTCGGCCGCGGCGATTCTCGGCACGACTGCCACCGGTCTCGAAGGTGCTCCAACGGAGCAAGATCCGCGCACTTGACTGTGATGCCCCAGCCACGCTCATGCCGCTGACATGGGCCGTCTTGCCGATGAGCGGGCACAACGCACCGTGGCCTAAGGCGGATGGCAGGCTGTTCCCGTGCACGCTCAGGAGCCCGGACGTACGAGCCGGAACGGCCCTGATGTCGTCCCACTCCGGGAGGCCACCCGGGCCTGGTTCCTGGTGTCCTTGCAGACGTTCGGCGGGCCTGCCGGGCAGATCGCAGTTATGCAGCGGATGCTGGTCGAGGAGCGGCGCTGGATCGGTCAGCAACGGTTTCTGTTCGCGCTCAGCTTCTGCACCCTCCTGCCAGGTCCGGAGGCGCAACAGTTGGCGACCTACGTCGGTTGGCTCCTCAACGGTATCCGGGGCGCTCTGATCGCCGGGGTGCTCTTCGTCCTCCCGGGTATGGCGGCGCTACTTGCGCTGTCAGCGATCTACGTCGGGTATGGAGACACCTCCGCTGTCGAGGCGGTGTTCCTGGGGCTCGGGCCAGCCGTGATCGCAATCGTCGTCCAGGCTCTGGCTCGGGTCGGTCGCCGGGCGCTCACCGAGACCTGGCAGGTGGTCGTCGCGGTGTGCTCGCTGCCTGCCTTGGCCTTCGTCGCCCTGCCCTTTCCGGTGGTCATCGCCGGCGCGGCCCTGGTCGGGTGGGTTGTCGGGCGTAGGCCCAAGACGGGTCTGCAGCCCCGCGCGAAGGTTGAAACGGCATCCGGACACGAGCCTCTGATCAGCGACGCGGCACTTCACCACGAACGCCCATCCCGCCGACACAGCCTGCTCGTCCTCGTTGTCGGACTCGCCTCGTGGTTCGCCCCGGTGCTCGCAGCCGCAGCTCTGTTCGGATCGGACAGCGTGTTCGTCGAGCAGGGAGAGTTCTTCTCCGGTGCCGCCGTGGTCACGTTCGGCGGTGCTTACGCAGTCCTGGCCTACGTGGCCCAGCAGGCGGTCAACAACTATCACTGGCTAACTGGCAGCGAGATGGTCCATGGCCTGGCCCTGGCCGAGACCACCCCGGGACCACTGATCATGGTCGTGCAGTTCGCTGCCTTCCTCGGCGCGTACAACGATCCGGGCTCCTTAAATCCTTGGGCGGCGGCTGTCCTGGCCTCTCTGCTGACCACGTGGGTGACGTTCGTGCCGTCCATTCTGTTCGTGGTCGTCGGAGCCCCCTACGTCGAGAGGCTCAGAGCCAACCCAAGCCTTTCTGCAGCGCTGTCCGGGATCACGGCCGCCATCGTCGGCGTCATCGCCAACCTCGCACTGTACTTCGCGATTCACACGTTCTTCTCCGAGACCGAGCAGCACAAGTGGGGTCCGATCAAGACCGGACTCCCGGTCCCCGGCACTGTCGTCTGGTCTGCCGTTGTCATCACGGCCCTCGGCTTCCTGATGATCTTCCGGCTCCGGTGGAACGTCCTTCGAAGCCTTGGGGCGTGCGCTCTTGCCGGCATCGTTTGGCAGATTGGGGCTAGCTTCTAACGTCGAAACGTCCGCTCATGCCGCTGACATAGACGATCGCGATGTGCGGTCGTGGCTCAGAGTTGACCCAGGGGTGCGCGCGGGCCGGTCGGCTGACCGGCCGGGGCGGGGGAGGTCACGAGCGTCGCGATGACTGTGGTGATCGGTACGGCGAGGATCAGTCCGATCGAGGTGACCAGAGTGCGAGCGATCTCCTCGGCCAAGGACTCGCTGGAGATCAACTGGACCAGGGGCCGGTCGTAAATCGTGAGGAGCATGAGGACGGCCAGGGAGGCGCCGGCGTATGCGAAGGCGATGGTGTAGATCGTCGAGGCGATGTGGTCCCGGCCGATCCGCATCGCACTGAGGAAGAGGTGGCGTCGCGACATAGCGGGCGAGGCGGCGCGTAACTCCCAGACCGACGATGTCTGGGTGATGGTCACGTCATTGAGCACGCCGAGACCCGCAAGGATGACCCCGCACACCAAGAGACCTTGGAAGTCGAGGCCGGCGGCGAAGGTGGACACCATGCCTCCGGTTTCGTCCGCGATGCCGGTCAGATGGGTGTACCCGATGGTCAGCACGGACAGTGCTGCCGTGAGCACGATGCCGACCAGCGTTCCAGCAAGTGCGGTGCTGGTTCGTAGGTTCGGGCCGTGGGTGCTGTAGAGGACCACGAACATGATCGCAGAGGCGCTCACCATCGCCACGAGGATCGGTGGTTCGCCGGCCAGCAGTGCCGGAAGCAGGAAGTAGTAGATCGTCAGGCCGCTGAAGCACAGCCCGATGATCGCCATCAGGCCGCGCATGCGTGCCACGGCGATGACGACAAGCGCGAAGCACAGCGTGAGCCACAGCAGCGGCGTGGTGCGCTTGATCGTGTCGTAGGTGTAGGAGGCCGGTTGTCCGTGCTGGGGCGGCGTCCGGACGAGTTGGACCTCGTCACCTGCACGAAGACCGGAGGCGGTGACCTCGGGCGCCACTCGTACCTGGGCCTGGTCGTCCTGGCCGGCCCCACGGAGAACTCGGACGTCGATGGTGCCGCAGGACCCCGTGCCCTCTCCTGACTGGTGAGAACCTGAGCAGGCGGGTGCTACACGAGTGACCCGACCGGTCGTAGTCGTGACACCAGGCGCAGCAAAGGGTGTCTGCTGGCGGATGGTGTCGAGCTTGGTGCCGTCCGGCCAGAGGAAGACCACGCCCAGAACGGTCAATGCCGCGACGACCGCCAAGGCGGCGAGCAGCGATACGCGAACGCTGCGCCCAATCGGAAGATCGTCATCGGACAACGCACGGTGCGAGTGGCCCACGTGGACCAATCCTGCACCCCTCGCCAGAGGTGCCCGCTGATGCCGGATCCGCTCGGGGCTGGTGCAGGCGCCCTGCCGGCCGCAGCAGTGCTGCACGGGGGAGGTCGGCGGGGCTGATCGGAGGCACCGAATGATCCGGTCCCGCGCCACGATGGCCCGACCATCTCCCGGCAAGCGTCGCCCGAACGGGGTAAGCCTCACCCCATCCTCGGCGCGCCACCTCGTGCCGCTGATGGGCGCGGACCTGCGGATGATCGGTCGCGCCGCGTCGAAGTCACGCCGCAGGAGTATTAAGGGAGCCTCATGACTCGCCCAGTGCGGTGGTTCGGCCTTGACAGGCAACAACGGTGAGAGAAGCGTGATCGATGTATGCGTGACTGAGCGCCAGCAAGGATGGTGGCCATCGTGCGTGAGGGATACGGACCGTAGGGAAGAGATCCCACCGTGCAGGGGGCAGGGGACGGGATCGTCTCGGTGCCTTCGGCGTGCCCTCCGTCGTGTGAGCGCGGGCCCCCGACCCGGGGATCTCCACGACGAGACCTTGCCAGGCGCTTCGCAGTTATCGCGACCGGACCGGGGGCGCATGCAGCGTATCCCCGAGACATGTTCTTCTGGTCGCCAACGAGACCGTTGTTACCAAAACGGGAGGGACAACCCCCGACAACGGCTCAAGAAGGAACACCAAGAACGCACTCCTTTGGGAGAAGTCTCATGCACAAGAACCTCTTCGCACTACTGGCCTCACTGTTAGCGACTCTCGTCGTAGCGGGAGGCGCCATGTCCTCCCCCGCGCTCGCCGACAGCCCGCACTACGTCCAGGGCCCCACGGCAACGGTGTCGGGGAACAGCCTCACCGTCTCGTGGAAGGCGGCCGGCTTGGGCAACACGGTGACCAGTGTCGATTTCGCCCTCACCGGCACCATCAACACAACGTCGCAGTGCTTCACCAAGAGCGGTAACCCCGTCAACGGTGTCCCCAAGTCGGAGACGATCAACGTGAACGCAACCGGTACGTTCCCCGTTCGGAACGGACAGACAACCGGCTCGCTCACGGTCTCGCCGATTTCCACACTCCAGTGCACCGGCAACCAGCACGTCGTCATCCTGAGCGCGAGCTTCGACCTGACTCTCACAGGTGATGACCTGCCTCCGGTTCACATCACCGGTTGAGCAGCCAGGACACATCGACTCGGTGCCAGCTCTGAGCATCGAGGCCCAGGCGGCAGGACTCGATGCAGTCCTGCCGCCTCGGCGCGTCACCGCAGGTCGGGCGCCAGGGAGACTCCAACACCCCGAGGACGCGTTCTTGGCTTGGGCCGGTTGGTAGCTCCCGGCGTCAGGAACTCGTCAAGATCGGCAACGTGGTGTTGGGCGGCGCGCACGCTGGCGGACGTGAGTCTCCATCTGTCTGCGCCCCGCCACATCCCGTGGGCTGATCTAGCCGGAGTGCGGGTCGGGGTCGTCCTCTGGGGTGGCCTCGCGATCCTGGATGTGGCCCGCATCGCCGCTGCCCCGTCGTACGTCGAACTGGGGGCGGTGGGCCTCCTCGTAACAGCTGCGTCGATCGGGATGCGTCCCGCCACCGGCCTGGTGTCGGCGGTGGTGGGCTGGTCACTGGTCGACGGCTTCGTCGAGCACCGCTACGGCATCCTCGGCTTCGATTTCTGGCGCGACCTAGGCGTCCTCGCCCTGCTGATCTCCCTGGCGCTGGTCGCGACGCGAGCGACCCTGGCGACTCGGGCGCCGCGATGAGCGCGACGCTGCCGCTGAGCCGTCGGGCCAGGGCGTGGCTGGTGACCGAGGGTGAGGTGCAGCGCGCCGACACTGGGCAGCCCTGGTGGAAGGTGATGTGCCTGACTGGTGTCGACTACTTCTCGACGCTCGGCTACCAGCCGGGGATCGCCGCGCTCGCCGCCGGGCTCCTGTCGCCGGTGGCGACGCTGGTGTTGGTGGCCCTCACTCTGTTGGGAGCCCTCCCGGTCTACCGTCGGATCGCTGAGGAGAGCCCCCATGGGGAGGGCTCGATCGCGATGCTGGAGCGGCTGCTGAGCTTCTGGAAGGGCAAGCTGTTCGTCCTCGCGCTGCTCGGATTCGCCGCCACGGACTTCATCATCACGATGACGTTGTCCGCCGCCGACGCGAGCGCGCACCTGATCGAGAATCCCAACCTGAGTCCAGTCCTCTCTGGGCACCAGGTGGCCATCACGCTGGTTCTCCTGGCCTTGCTCGGCGCGGTCTTCCTCCGAGGTTTCACCGAGGCGATCGGTCTCGCGGTGGGTCTGGTCGGGGTCTACCTGGCCCTCAACGTCGTGGTGATCGGTGTCGGGCTCTGGCACGTCGCCGCCCACCCGCACCTCGTGCCGGACTGGGGCGCCGCGCTCACCCGGCAGCACGGCAACCCGCTGGCGATGGTCGGCGTCGCCCTCCTCGTCTTCCCGAAGCTGGCGCTGGGCATGTCCGGCTTCGAGACAGGGGTGGCGGTGATGCCGCACGTCCGCGGTGACGCCATCGACACGGAGTCCTCGCCCGCCGGGCGCATCCGCGGCACCAGGCGGCTGCTGACCACGGCCGCGGTTCTGATGAGCCTCTTCTTGGTGACCAGTTCGTTTGTCACCACACTGCTCATCCCCAGCGCCCAGTTCGAGGTAGGGGGCCGGGCCAACGGTCGCGCGTTGGCGTTCCTCGCGCATGAGTACCTCGGCAACGCCTTCGGCACGACGTACGATGCCTCGACCATCGCGATCCTCTGGTTCGCAGGAGCCTCGGCCATGGCGGGAATGCTGAACCTGATCCCGCGTTACCTCCCTCGCTACGGCATGTCACCTGAGTGGGCCGGGGCGGTGCGCCCTCTGGTCCTGATCCTGACCGGTACGTCGTTCTTGATCACCTGGATCTTCGACGCCAGCGTCGACGGCCAGGGCGGGGCGTACGCGACCGGAGTGCTCGTCCTGTTCACCAGTGCGGGTGTCGCGGTCACCTTGGCGGCACGCCGGACACGTCAGCGGAAGCGGACGGTCGCCTTCGCTGTGATCACGCTCGTGCTGACCTACACGACGGTCAATAACGTGATCGAGCGTCCGGACGGCGTGAAGATCGGTGCCTGCTTCGTGCTCGCCATCGTCTTGGTGTCATCGCTGTCGCGAATCCGTCGCGTCTTCGAGCTCCGCGCGACCGAGATCGAGTTCGACGAACCCAGCCGGGTGTTCCTGCGCGACTGCGCTCGTCGCACGATCCGGCTCGTCGCGCACAAGACCGAGGACCGGGCCGTCGAGGAGTACCTGGAGAAGATCCAGCAGCTCAGGCGCGACCACGATCTGCCGTCCGACCCTGACGTGGTCTTCGTCGAGGTGACCGTGGTCGACGCAAGTGACTTCCAGGGTCCGCTCCAGGCACACGGCGAGGTGCTCCACCAGCGCTACCGCGTCATCTCGGTGATCGCTCCGTCGGTGCCGAACGCCCTGGCCGCGTTGGCGTTGCGGATCCGCGACGACGCGGGGGTAGTCCCGCACATCTACTTCGCGTGGACGGAGGGGAATCCGGCCCAGCAGTTCTTGCGGTTCCTGCTGTTGGGGTCCGGTGAGATCGCTCCGGTGACCCGTGAGGTGCTGCGCCGGGCCGAGCCTGATCCGCAGCGACGTCCGCATGTGCACGTCGGCTGAACCTGGCGCGAGCAGAGGTGGACACTGAGCGCGTGAAGGAGACCGGTCGCGGACTCGGCGTACGCCGGGTCCTGCTCGGGTGGGGACTCGCTCTCGTGGGCCTTCCGGCGCTCACAGTGCTGCTCATCGTGGTCAACGCCGAGGTCGCGCTGGCCACGATGTTGTACCTCAGCCTCACCGTGCTCGTCGCCATCGTCGGTGGCCGCTGGCCGGGGCTGGTCGCCGCTGTCGCCGCGGCGCTGCTGCTCAACTACTTCGTCATCCCACCGGTCCACACGCTCGATATCGCCTCGGGATCCGACCTCTGGGCGCTGCTGGTCTTCGCGGTCACGGCGGTCGCTGTCGCGACGGTCGTGGACGCGGCAGCGCGGCGCCGTGAGCAGGCGCTGCGCGCAGATCAGGAGGCGGCGACGCTGGCAATGCTCAACCGCCGCGTTCTCGGCGGGGAGTACGGCGTCCCCCGGCTGCTCGAGCTGGCCGGCGAGACGTTCGGGGCCTCGGCCGCCGACCTGCTGACCAACGAGCCCGTCCCGACCCCAAACAGTGCGTCCCTGCCCGCGGGTGCCGGAGGCTGGCTCGTCCTCCGCGACGTCCACCTCGGTGAACGAGAACAGTCGATCGCGGCCGCGTTCGCCTCACACATGGGCGTGCTCCGCGAGCGGGAACTCCTGGTCCAGCAGAGCATGGCCGCCCAGCAGCTCGAGGCGGGCAACCGCACGCGCACCGCCCTGCTGGCCGCCGTCTCCCACGACCTGCGCACACCCTTGGCCGGTCTCCGTTCGGCGACCGAGACCCTGCAGACGCACCATCAGCACCTCAAGCCGGCCGAGCGCCACGAGCTTCTCGACGCAATGGGAACGTCCATCGCGCGCCTGACCACGATGGTGAGCGACCTGCTCGACATGAGCCGGCTGCAGACCGGGGCCGTGCTACCGATCGCCCAGGAGGTGCCCCTCGGGGAGGTGCTCGGCCGGGCCCTGGCAGGGCTCGAGGGAGCCGAACGGGTCCGTAGCGGAGTCCTCCCGACGGCGTCCGTCGATCCCGGGCTGCTCGAGCGCGTCCTGGCCAACCTGGTCACCAACGCACTGCGCTACAGCGAGGCCGTCGAGATCGAGGCCATGACCCGCGGTCCGCGCGTCGAGCTCCGCGTCGTCGACCACGGAACTGGCGTCGACCCGGAGCTGCGGGCCCGGATCTTCGAGCCGTTACAGCAGCACGGAGACGTCGGCACCGGGGTCGGTCTCGGACTCGCGGTCGCCCGCGGGCTGACAGAGGCACAGGGCGGCACCCTCAACGCATTCGACACCCCCGGCGGTGGCCTGACCATGGTGCTCGACCTGCCGGGGGAGGACTCGTGAAGGTCCTGCTTGTCGACGACGACCCGACGTTGCGGCAGACCCTGGGGATCGGCTTACGGGCTGCCGGACACGAGGTTCTGGTGACCGCCGACGGGCGCTCGGCGATCCAGGCGGCGCACGAGGATGCCCCGGACGTCGTCGTGCTAGACCTTGGCCTGCCCGACCTGTCCGGCCTCGACGTGCTGCAACGGTTGCGTGCCTCGAGCACCATCCCCGTTGTCGTCCTCTCCGCCCGGGCCGAATCGACGGAGAAGGTGCAGGCCCTCAATCTCGGTGCCGACGACTACGTCACCAAGCCCTTCGGCATGGACGAGCTGCTAGCCCGCATCCGCGCCGTCGCCCGTCGCGCCGGATCCGACGTGCCCGTCATCCGGGCAGGCGACCTCGTGATCGACCTTCCCGCACGTCGGGTCGCGCGGGCCGGCGTCGTCATCCGTCTTACCCCGACCGAGTGGGGTCTGCTCGACTTGCTTGTGCGCACACCCGGTCGACTCGTCAGCCAGCAGGACCTACTGCACCAAGTATGGGGACCGGCCTACGGCCGCGAGACCCACTACCTTCGCGTGTACGTCGCTGCCCTTCGCAAGAAGCTCGAGCACGACCCGGCCTCCCCCCGCCACCTGATCACCGAGCCCGGCATGGGCTACCGCTTCGAACCCTGACTCACGGGAACTGACCGCAGCCCCGCCGGGTGCAGACAACATCGCGATGATCGCCTTCCCCGCCATCCGCCCATGGCAAACCATCAGGCGAAAGCACGCTCATGCCGCTGTCCCTGAGCGCTCCTGCCGAACAGCGAACCCGGGAAGTAGGTCCAGCCGCCGGGTGACGTTGTGCTCTCTGCTCCCGTGGTGCTCAGGAGAGACGGTAGATGAGCGGCCCTGGAGCGCTCGGCCGAGTACAACGTGTGGGCGCTCCGTGGACCGTGAATCGGCGCTCAGCAGCGACCGCTGGCCACAGGAGGGAGAAAAACATGTCCACGACGCAGCACAGGCTCTTGGTGGGACTGCTCGCGGCAGGACCTAGTGGAATCCTGCTCGTGCCCATGGCCGCCCCAGTGCAGGCAGCCGAGGTCGACCTCGAAACCCAGATGCACTCCACCGCCGCCCTTCCCCGCGCAGGAGGCTACGCGGAGTATGAGTCCGACCGCAGCGGTCGCGAGTTCGAGATCTTCATCTCTGGCGTCAGGAGCCTGCACGATAAGCGGCTGACGGTCCGCGTGCACGGCACCTTCGTGGGAAAGATGCGCGTCGACCAAGGCGGACGGGCGCACATGGACCGGCACTCCGGCGTACCGAAGATGGTCCCGGGCAACGTGGTCCGCGTCCGCACACCAGGGGGCCGACTCGTTTCCATCGGGACGCTCCACCGAGACACCGACGACTGAGGCAACCAAGCGCACGATCAAGAGCGGTTGAGCGAGACGATGCAGTGACCGCCCGTGCCGCTGTCCGGCATGGCGTTCCGCTCATGCCGCTGGTCGTGCGCGCAGTCCTGCCGATCAGCGGTTGGATCGTTCCCTACGGCTGGTCCTGGTCGCTGAGCGATCCAACATCCGCGATCTCCCACGCTTCAATGATCTTCCCGTCCCGCAGGTGGCAGATCACGGCCTGATCCATGTGGAAGCTCCGGCCCGAGCCTGGGAACCCGCCGAACTCAGCCACAAGGGTTCCGGTCACGACGACTCGCGCCATCTCGGTATCACCATCGACGATGACTTCTTGGACCTCGTGCCGAAGGTCGGGCATGGCCGCTATTGCGGCTAGCCACACCGACTTCTCGGCGTCTCGAGAGTCCGTAGACAGGCCACGAGGCGCGTGGATCACAGCATCGGCGTGGAGCAGATCATCGAACTGATCAACGTCGCCACCGTCTCCCGCTTCGAGCCAGCGCACGATCACAGGGGTTGGCTGCTTCACAGTCACAGCATCGCGCAAGTGCACTCCTCTGCCGCTGATCTGGGCGGTCTTGCTGATGAGCGGATGCTGGCGCTAGCCGCGGTACAACGGAGCGGACTCTCCGTAGAGCACCCTTCGGACTCCGCCGGGTAGCGCTCTAGCCAGAGCTAGGGACGCGCCGACGGAGCATCCCACGGTGAACTCGACCTCCTCGTCGACCTCGCAGGCCAGGCACCAGGCGTGGTCCTCGGGCCATACGAGGTGCGGTTCTTGATAGACGCCTCGCGCGGAGCCGTACCAAGCCAGAGCCGGCGCATCTCTGAGTTCTTCAACCGGGCCGGTGAACAGCAGCATGACTCGATCCGGAATCGCCACTCGCGGAGCCCTGGGGGCCGGGACCCCGCTGATCCAGCTCTCCCAGATCGCGGCGTATCCGCTCGCGGGCGTGGTGGTATGGCCTACCAGGGTCGCAAGTGCTGTTCGCAGGGCAGGTTCTTCTCCTTCCCGGCCGGCTCCGTCGGCATCCTCGACAAGGGCGATCCGCACGTACACGTCAAAGCCCGGCGGACCGTAGCGAACAAGGTCCCGCCAATCGACATGAGACCGAAGCAGCCATTGGGCTGGGTCCGCGTCCACAGCAGGTCGTACCTCCGTCACGTTCTCAGTCTGGCGCAGCTCACCAGGAACCAAAGCACTCTCATGCCACTGGCATGGAGGCGTTCAGGTGCGGGCGGCCACCTTCGAGGGGCGCATCAGCCCCTCGGACAACTAGGACGCCAGTGGCCAGTTACGCCGGGATTCCGGCAGTCCCATGTCAGCGGCATTCGTTGGCGTTTCGCCGTGACATCGATGTCAGCGGTGCGCGCGTATCGTGGTGATCCTCGGGGGAGGGAAGTGCGCCATGGTCGCGGTGGTCGAAATTGCGTTCCTGATCATCTGTGTCGTGCTCGGCTTGTGGTGGTTCAGCCGAACGAACATGTACCGGTCTCGCCGAAGGTCGGGAGCCGAACCGGGTCAGCATGATGGGAGTGCGCGCGACTCGTTGGCGAAGCACCCACCTCAGAGCGGGCCGTCGATTTGACCGCTCACGTGAGGGCGAGTGTGAGCGCCGGCATGAGCGTGCACTCACTTGGAGCATTGCGGGTGTTGCACTGAAGGGTCGTGGTGGGGAACGAACAGAAGGATTGCGAAGGTCGTCAGGAGGCAGGGTGCGGCGCTGATCGCGATGGTGGGTCGTGTGCCGTAGGCCTTGGCGAGCATTCCGGCGGCGAGGGCTGCGAGGGGCAGTGAGCCCACGCCCAACACGTTGAAGACGCTGGAAACGCGACCCAAGAGTGGGTTGGGGGTTCGTCGCTGGCGCACCGTGACCGCGATGACGTTGTAGAGCATGGTGGCGATTCCGAGGACCACCATTCCGATGGCAGTCTGGATCACCGTCGTCCCAGGGCGACGATGAGCAGGCTCAGGGCACCGAGTGATGCTGAACTGACGAGGCATCTGCGCGTTCCCCATTGGGAGTGTGCTCTGGCTACGACGGTCGAGATGACGAGGCCGCCGCCTGCGTAGAGGGTGAACAGGAGCCCGTAGCTGCTTTCGGAGGCCCGGAGCGTGCTGACGACGTGGAGAACCAGGACCGCAAGCAACATGCCGGTGGAGGCGGCGAGCAAGGTCGTCGCGATGGCCAAGGCACGCAGGGTGGGATCTCGGAAGATCCAGCGCATGCCTTCGGTGATCTCGGCTCGCATCGGAGAGTGTGCCTTGGGGTCACGGGGCCAATCGCGCTGCGGGAGCCGCCGAAGGAAGACCACCGAGGTTCCGAGCGCGAGGGCTCGACCAGGACACCGCCCCCGCACTGCTCACCATCACCGACGAGACCTCCGGCGGGATCGCCTTCGGCGGGGACCGGCACCAGCTCCCCGCCGTCGGCCGTGGAGGCGTCCTCGACCACGCGGACAGGCACGAGCACCGTTACCTCACCCACGACCAGGTCGACGATCTCGCCACGACGACCGGGTATCCCAGCGACCCGAGCAAGCACAGCAGCCTCGACACCCGCGCCAACGAGACCTACCGGCTGGTCGTGCTGTTCCTCGCCCACACCGGAGTCCGATTCGGCGAGGTGGCCGCCCTCCGCGTCCCCGGCTCGACCTACGCCGCAGATGCGCCGTCATCGTAGAGTCGGCCCGTCCAAGGTCTGGGCGTCGTCTGGGGCACACCCAAGACCCACCAGCACACGCGAGGTGCCGATCCCGCGGTTCCGCGCCGCCGAGCTCGCCGAACACGTGCGCGGCAAACGACCCGACGACCTGGTCTTCTCGGGCATCCGCAACGGCCAGCCACTGCGGGTCAGCACCTTCCGGACCGCGTTCGGTGCGGCGGCCATGGCGATCGGCGTGCCCGACCTCCACCTGCACCAGCTGCGGCACACCGCCGCCAGCGTGGCGATCGCCAGCGGCGCCGACGTCAAGGTCGTCCAGCAGATGCTCGGGCACAGCTCGGCGACGATCACGCTGGACAATACGGGGATCTCTTCGAGGACCGGCTCGACGAGGTCGGCAGCGCGATGGACGCCGCCCCCGAAACGGCGCGAGCCCGGCGAGCGACTGCGCGCGTTTGCCCGGTGTTGCCCCGGTGTTGCCCGAGACCCATTCGAGTCGAAACGACGAAGCGGCCCCGGACAGCGTTGCCGCTGGTCAGGACCGCCTTTCGGAGTGGTACCCCCGACCGGATTCGAACCGGCGCTACCGCCTTGAGAGGGCGGCGTGCTAGGCCGCTACACAACGGGGGCGAGCACGTTCACACGCGAGACGAGACCCTATCGAACGCCCGGAGAGGCAACAAAATCCCGGTCGGAACCGGGATGTCGCGATGCTCGCGCTGCACCCCAGACTGGCTCTCGCTGGGGTACTAGGACTCGAACCTAGACTAACTGGACCAGAACCAGTCGTGCTGCCAATTACACCATACCCCAATGGTTGACCGGCTTTCGTGCCTGCAACGCTCTGCGAGGAGCGCCCCGGCGGGCACGGGACCGACCGCCGGGAAAGGTTACACGCGGGCGCGCGGGGCCTCCAAAACGCGCGATGCGGTGGTGGTCGCAAGGCCCATGCGGCGGGCCACCAGGACGGCGAGAACGAGGTAGACCAGCGACTGGGTGAGAGTCACCGGGATGCTCCACCAGCTGCCGCCCGAGGGGTTCAGAGCGGATGCCATGTCGCTGAAGGCGAGCGCGAGCCCGTAGGCGAGGAAGTTGTTCAGGACGTGCATCGCGATGCCGGCCTCGAGCCCACCGGTGAGGATGACCAGCGCGCCGGCGACGAGCCCGAAGGCGAAGCGGTCGAAGAACACCGGCACGCTCTGGCCGAGACCGTGCGCCAGCCCGAACAGGAACGCGGGCACGAGCACGGCCACCCACGCGCGACGGAAGACACCACCGACGGCCTGGGTGAGGTAGCCGCGGAAGAGGTACTCCTCCCCCGCCGCCTGGAAGGGCGTGAGCAGCACGATCACCAGCAGGTAGTGGAACGTCGTGGTGGTGAACGCGTTGGCATGGGTGCCGATGTCGCCGTCGTCGCCCGGGACGAGCGAGCCCACGATCACGGTCGCCACGAGAGCCACCACCGAGAGGCCCAGGCAGGCGATCAGGTAACGCCACCGGAGGCGCGGGCGCACCGACGCCAACCATCGCGGCCGGATGCCGTGCAGGAGTCGCTGCCCGATCATGGCCAGGGGGATGAACGTCGCGAGCGCGACGTTGAGGAACGCCAGCCCCGCGGGGGTCGGATGCCTGAGGTCTGCCAACCGAGGGATGTCGGGAAGGCCCTGGCCGGTGGCGGCGTACACGATCACGAACAGCGCCGAGGCGACGGCGGCCCCGAGGAGCAGGAAGCCGAGGAACATCACGAGGATGCCGGTCAGCGGACGCCACAGTCCGGGGCGGCCGGCCTGATGGATGCGGTGGTACGGAAGCCCGTCGGAGACGACCGGGTCCCGGAGCCTGGCCGACCCGGGATAGGTCATGCCAGGGCCGCCTGCAGGCGCCCGAGCGAGCGCTCGCGGCCCAGCAGCTCGAGGGACTCGAACAGCGGCGGGCTGATCCTGCTGCCGGTCACGGCAACCCGGACCGGCCCGAAGGCGTTGCGGGGCTTCAGACCCATTCCGTCGACGAGCGTCTCCCGCAGCGCCGCCTCGATCGTCGACGTTGACCAGTCGTCGAGGTCCGCCAACGCGTCGTACGACGCGCGCACGACGTCGCGACCGGCGTCGTCGATCTCGTCAGTCACGGCGAACGCCTGCTCGTCGACGAACAGGAAGCCGAGCATCGACACCGACTCCGAGAGCGTGTTGATGCGCTCGTGCACCAAGGGCATCGCCGCATCGAGCAGTGAGCGCTGGTCGGAGGTGATCGGCTCGTCGACGAGCTCGGCCTCCACGAGGAACGGGATCACCCGCTCCGTCATGTCGGGCAGCGAGATGCGACGCATGTGGGCGCTGTTGATCGCCTCGAGCTTCTTGACGTCGAAGCGCGCGGGGCTCGGGTTGACGCGACGGATGTCGAAGGCCTCGGCCATCTCCTGCATGGTGAAGACGTCGCGGTCCTCGGCGATGCCCCACCCGAGCAGGGCCAGATAGTTGAGCAGCCCCTCGGGCAGGAAGCCGCGGTCCACGTAGTCGAGCAGCCCGGAGCCGGGGTCGCGCTTCGACAGCTTGCGGTTGCCCTCCCCCATCACCATCGGCAGGTGGCCGAAGCGGGGCGGACCGTTGCCGACGCCCAGGCGCTGCAGGGTCCGGTAGAGCGGGATCTGCCGCGGGGTCGAGGAGAGCAGGTCCTCACCACGGAGCACGTGGGTGATCCCCATCATCGCGTCGTCGAGCGGGTTCACCAGCGTGTAGAGCGGATCGCCGTTGGCCCGCAGGATCGCGAAGTCCGGCACGTGCTCCGGCAGGAAGGTCACCTCACCGCGCACCAGGTCGTCGAAGACGATCGGCTCCTCGGGCATCCGGAACCGCAGCACCGGCGTACGGCCCTCGGCCTGCCAGACCGCGAGCCGGTCGGGATCGAGGTCACGGCAGAACCCGTCGTACCCCTGGTTCTTCGAGCCGCTCGCCTTGCGCCGCGCATCGACCTCCTCGGTGGTGCAGTAGCAGTCGTACGCCGCCTGCTCCTCGCGCAGCGCCTGCGCCACCTCGGCGTAGATCGGGAAGCGCTCGGACTGTCGGTAGGGACCGTGGTCGCCACCGACCTCGGGACCCTCGTCCCAGTCGATGCCGAGCCAGTGCAGCGAGTCGATGATGGAGCGGTAGCCCTCAAGGGTGTTCCGGGCGAGGTCGGTGTCCTCGATGCGCAGGACGAGCGTGCCGCCGTGGTGGCGGGCGAACGCCCAGTTGAACAGCGCGCTGCGGACGTTGCCGACGTGGAGGTTGCCAGTGGGGCTCGGAGGGAAGCGGACGCGGACCTCCGAGGGCTGCAGGTCGCCGAGCACCGGATCGGTCATCGCTTCACCACCGTGTTCGTCAGGGCACCGAGGCCGGCGATGGAGACCTCGACCTCGTCGCCGGGCTTCATCGGACCCACACCCTCGGGGGTGCCGGTCAGGATCACGTCGCCGGGCAGCAGCGTCATCACGCTGGTGATGGTGGCGATCAGGGTCGGAATGTCGAAGATCATGTCCTTCGTCGAACCGTCCTGCACCAGGTCGCCGTTGAGGTGGGTCTGGATGCTCACGCCGTCGGCGAAGGCCTGCGGATCGAGGTCGGTCTCGATCCAAGGACCCAGCGGACAGAACGAGTCGAACCCCTTGGCCCGCGTGAACTGCACGTCCTTCTTCTGCAGGTCGCGTGCGGTGACGTCGTTGGCGATGGTGTAGCCGAAGATCACGTCGGTCGCCTGCTCCGCCGGCACGTCGCGACAGATCCGGCCCACCACGATCGCGAGCTCGCCCTCGTAGTCGACCCGCCCTGCCTGAGACGGGTAGAAGATCTGGTCGCCGGGTCCGATGACCGACGTGTTCGGCTTGAGGAACATCAGCGGCTCCTCGGGGAGGTCGTGGTCGAGCTCGCTCGCGTGGGCTGCGTAGTTGCGGCCGATCGCCACGACCTTGCTCCGCGGGATGACCGGCGCCAGCAGCTTGACGTCGGCGAGCCGGTGCTCGGTCTGCGTCACCTGGATCCCGGCGTACAGCGGATCGCCGGTCAGCTCGACGAGGCCGCTGTCCTCGGCGGGCTGGCCGAACTCATCGAGGTCGCCGGTGACCACGCCGTATGCCGGGTCGTCGCCCGTGCTGAACCTCGCGATGCGCACGGGCCCGAGCCTATCCATCGCTGTCGTGGATCATGTGATCCGTGGTCTCGACAACCTCGACCCACCGGAGCGACCGGGTGGCGGTCCACCGCGCCCGGCTGGCGCCGTACGTCGAGCCGCACCTGGCGCGACGCCGTGCGGGGGTTGCGCATCCGGTCCACGACTTCCTGTTCACCTACTACTCCTTCTCCCCCGCCAAGCTCCTCGACTGGCAGCCCGGCTGGCCCTCCTCGGGATCGCCCGCGCTGCTCGCGAAGCGGCGACCGCTGATCAGGTCGACGCTCGCGTTGCTGCGTGCGACAGCGACGCGGGCCCCGACGCTCGGCTGCTTCGGCCTGCACGAATGGGCGATGGTGCACCGGGCCGACCGGACCCGGCACCCGGTGCCGCTGCGACTCGGCGGTACCGGCACCGACGAGGTGGTCGAGTCGCACCGGATCGGCTGCTCGCACTTCGACGCCTTCCGCTTCTTCACTCCGTCGGCCGAGCCGCTCAACGCGCTACGGCCGGGCCCGGACGATCGCGCGGCGTACGAACAGCCGGGATGCCTGCACGCCACGATGGACCTCTACCGGCATGCGTTCCGGCTCTCACCCCTGGTCGGCTCCGGTCTGGTCGCCGACTGCTTCGAGCTCGCCTGGGACGTGCGCATCGTCGACATGCGGGCGGCGCCGTACGACCTGACCGGCACCCGCCTCGACCCCACCGGCGAGCCCTGGACCGCGATCAAGATCGAGACGCCGGAGGGCAAGCAGGAGTACGTCGCGCACCAGCGCGCGTTCGCCGAGCGCGCCCAACCCCTCCGAGCGGAGCTGATCCGTCACTGCGAGCGCCTGGCCCGCGACTCCTCGGCCCCGGGCGATCGGTCATCGGAGTAGCCGGGCCGATCCGTGGCGCCGGTGCTGCGTCCGACCCCGGCCGGAGACTCCTAGGCTGGAGCCATGGACGACCGGGTGCTCCACCATTTCCTCGGCGATGACGGTCGGCTCACGACGATTCCGACCAAGCACTCCAAGCTGCTCGTCGTGCTCGACCACCTCTCACAGCAGTTCGAGCCCGGACAGACCTATCCCGAGGCCGAGGTGAACGACATCCTGCAGCGCTTCCACCCCGACTACGCCGCGCTGCGCCGATACCTCGTGGACAACTCGTTCCTGACCCGGGAGGACAACGTCTACTGGCGATCCGGCGGGACGTTCGAGGTCTGACGCGGCCCGGTCACCAGCCGGGCGGGTGACGGTCGGCCCAGGGAGCGGCTGCCTCGACCTGGGCCGACAACGCGAGCAGCAGCTCCTCCTCGGCCGGCCGGGCGGCGAGCATCACGCCGACGGGCAGTCCGGCGGCTGTGCGGTGCAGCGGCAGCGACACCGCGGGCATGCCGGTGACGTTCCACGCCGACGTCCACGGAGTGAAGGCCTTCTGCGCCTCGAAGTCCCCGGCCGGGTCGTTGTCGTCGCGCAGGGCACCGACCGGCAGCGGGGGTACGGCGAGGGTCGGGGTCAGCACGGCGTCGTACGGCGCGAGCACCGTCAGGCAGTCGGCGGCGTACCGCCGCATCGCGCCCAGCGCGAGCCCGAACTCCGGGCCGGAGTACGCTCGTCCCTTCTCGGCGAGCCAGCGGGTGAGCGGACGCAGCAGCGCCTCGGACCCCGGAGGTGCGGGCGACAGCGCGGTCAGCACCGCCCAGCAGGTCTCGAAGGTCGGCACCGCCTCGCGCGGCATCGGGACCGCGATGTCCTCGACCTCGTGACCGAGCCTCTCGAGCAGGGAGGAGGCGTCCTGCCATGCCTGCAGGCACTCCGGGTCGACGTCGGCGTCCGCGATCACCGGCTCGACGAACCGCGCGACCAGCAGCCGGCCGGGTGGGCGGTCGCACGCCGACAGGAACGAAGCCGACGGTGACGGTGCCCATGACGGGTCACCCGGCCGGCGACCGGCCAGCACGTCGAGCATCGCGGCGGCATCGCGCACGGTGCGCGCCAGCGAGCCGCCGGTGGCGAGCCCGGTGACCTCGCCGTACATCGGCCAGCCGCTGATCCGGCCGCGCGTCGGCTTCAGCCCGACCAGCCCGCAGCACGAGGCGGGGATCCGGATGGAACCGCCGCCGTCGGAGCCCTGCGCCACGGCCACGAGTCCGGCCGCGACCGCCGCTGCCGCCCCGCCCGACGAGCCGCCGGCCATCCGGGTGCGGTCCCACGGCGTCACCGCGGGCGGCGCGACCTCGGGCTCGGTGTAGCAGGGCGAGCCGAACTCCGGGGTGTTGGTCTTGCCGAGGCTGACCATCCCGGCCGCCTCGATCGAGAGCGTGACCCCGTCGGAGACGTCCGGCACGAAGTCCGCGTACGCCGCGGAGCCGAAGGTCGTGCGCACGCCGGCGGTGAGGTTGAGGTCCTTGATCGCGGTCGGTACGCCGTACATCGGGCCGGCGTCCGGGGGCACCGGCAGCAACGCGTCGGCCCGGGCCAGGGCGAGCTCCGGCGTCCGGGTCACGAACGCACCGACGTCGTCGGGCCGCTCGAGGTAGTGCACGGCGAGCTCGCGCGGCGACACCTCGCCACGACGTACCGCGTCGCCCTGCTCGAGCGCGGTCAGGTCGCGCAGCTCGGTCACGGGGCCGACGCTAGCCGGTGGCCCTCCGGAGCCGGCGCAGGCCGAAGGTGATCCCGTCGAGGAGCGCCTCCCACGACGCCTCGATCACGTTGGCGCCGACGCCGACGGTCCACCAGGAGCCCTCGCCGTCGGAGGTCTCGATCAGCACCCGCGTGATCGCGTCGGTGCCGTGACCCTGGTCGAGGATCCGCACCTTGTAGTCGATCAGCTCGAACTTCGCGACCTCGGGGTAGGCCTGCACCAGTGCCTGCCGCAAGGCCTGGTCGAGGGCGTTGACGGGGCCGTTCCCCTCGCCGGTCTCGACGTACCTCACTCCCTCCGCGACGAGCTTGACGGTCGCCTCCGAGACCGCCTCCTCCCCCGGCCGCGCGTGCGTCAGGGTCTCGGTGATCACCCGCCACGACTCGACGGCGAGGTACGTCGGGCGGTGGCCGTCGGCCTCCTCCGCCAGCAGGAGCTCGAACGAAGCGTCGGCCGCCTCGAAGGTGTAGCCGCGGGCCTCCTGCTCCTTGACCCGGGCCGTCACCCGGTCGACGAGGTCCCGGTCGCCGGAGAGGTCGTAGCCGAGCTCGCGGCCCTTCAGCTCGATCGAGGCGCGGCCCGCCATGTCGCTGACCAGCAGCCGCATGTCGTTGCCGACGCCCGCCGGGTCCATGTGCTGGTAGAGGTCCGGGTCGACCTTGATCGCGCTGGCGTGGAGGCCCGCCTTGTGCGCGAACGCCGAGGCCCCGACGTACGGCTGACGCGAGGCCGGCGGCACGTTGGTGACCTCCGCGACCGCGTGCGCGATCCGCGTGGCCTCGCCGAGGAGCCCGTCGGGGAGCACGGGCCGGTCGAGCTTGAGCTCGAGGTTGGCCACCACCGAGACCAGGTCGGCGTTGCCGGTGCGCTCGCCGTAGCCGTTGATCGTGCCCTGCACGTGCGTGGCGCCGGCCTCGACCGCCGCCAGGGTGTTGGCCACCGCGCACCCGGTGTCGTTGTGGCAGTGGATCCCGACGCGGCCCGAGGTCGTCGCGACCACGTCGGCGACCACCTCGCCGACCCAGTCCGGCAGCATGCCGCCGTTGGTGTCGCACAGCGCCACCACGTCGGCCCCCGCGTCGTACGCCGTCCGCAGCACCTCGAGCGCGTAGGCGCGGTCCGCCCGGAACCCGTCGAAGAAGTGCTCGGCGTCGAGGAAGACCTGTCGTCCTTCGGCGACCAGGTGGCTGACCGTGTCGCGGACCATCTCGAGGTTCTCCGCCGGCGTGGTGCGCAGCGCGAGCTCGACGTGTCGCGAGTGCGACTTCGCGACGAGGGTCACCACCGATGCGCCACTGTCGCGCAGGGCTGCCACCAGCGGGTCGTCGGCGGCGCGTACGCCGGCCCGACGGGTCGAGCCGAACGCCGCCAGGCGGGCGTGCCGCAGGTCGAGCTCCTCGCGGGCGCGCGCGAAGAACTCGGTGTCCTTGGGGCCGGCCCCGGGCCACCCGCCCTCGATGAACCCCACGCCGAGCTCGTCGAGCTGACGGGCGATCGTCAGCTTGTCGGCGACGGAGAGGTTGAGCCCCTCCTGCTGCGCGCCGTCGCGCAGCGTGGTGTCGTAGACGTGGAACTCCGCGGGGGTGCTCATCCGGTGCCGTCCTGGGCTCGAGTCGGTCTGGTCGTGGTCGTGAGCGGCCAACAAAAAAGACCCCCCGTGGGACGAGGAGTCTGCGCGTCGGGGAAGTGCCGACGCGCTAGGTGATGATGATGGTGGTGCTCACGCGCACCATGGTGCCACGAAGCCCCGGCACAGGACCGGTGGATCTCACGATCCGACCGCCGGGCCGAGCATCGCGGCCGGTCGTGCACGCACCGGGCGTCAGCGGCCCAGGAGGTGCGGCTCGCCGAACGGCGACCAGGCGACGCCCAGCGAGGCCTGGTGGCCGAGGAACCCTGCCGCAGCGACCAGCAGGACGGTGATCACCGCCCAGCGTCCGGTACGGCGCGCGACGGCGTGGGCGACCACCCGCACCGGCCACCGCACGTGGGACGCGCCCGGCCCCACCCACACGCCGGCCGTGACGCACAGACCGGTCACGAAAAGCGACGTGGCCGTCGAGAGCCCCAGCGCGTAGGACACCAGCGCGCCCGCCAGACCGAGGCCCAACGTCCAGGCGGCGAGCAGGAGCGCCCCGGGCAGGGCCGCCACGAGGTACCAGGGCGCCGACAGCGGTGCCACCAGCACGTCGTACCACCGTGCGCCACGAAGCCGGCGCCGGTCTCCGTGGGCGGTGACGACGACCGTGCACGTGCGCAGCAACCACGACCCGACGAGCAGCACGGCGAGGGTGAGGTAGGGCCGCGCCGCGACGGCGGCACCGCCGACCAGGCCGGCGGCGAGCACGGTGAGCCCGCGTCGCGGCGCGAGCGCCGGGCTCGCCCGCTCGGGGACCGGCGCCAGGTCGACGGGGTAGTCGTCGGGGTCGTCGACGACGTCGCGGCCCGATGCGGGGAACGCCCGGGTCGGCGCGACCGAGTCGTCGTGGGCGGCCAGTGCCAGCGGCAGGGTGAACGGGTCGTCGGCGACGGGCCCCACGGGTGCCGGAGCTGCCGGGGCGTCGCCTCCCAGCCGGCCGAGGATCTCGCGCAGTCCCGGCCGGCGCGCCGGGTCGGGCTCGAGCGCGGCCGCCACGATCGAGCCCAGATCGGCCGGCAGTCCGGTCAGATCGTGCTCGCCGCGACGTACGCGGTCCATGATCGCCATCGACGGGCCGCGACCGAACGGCGGGTGACCGGTGCCGGCGTACGCAACCGTCGCGGCCCAGGAGTGGACGTCGGAGGCGGTGGTCGCGTCGTCGCCGTACAGGATCTCGGGGGCGAGGTACCCCGGCGTGCCGAGCAGCCAGCCGGTGTGGGTGAGCTTGGGGTCGTCGGCCACGCGCGCCAGGCCGAAGTCGATCAGGATCGGGGTGCGCCCCTCCAGGAGCACGTTCGAGGGCTTGACGTCGCGATGCAGCACGCCGACGGCATGGACGCTGGCGACCCCCTCGGCCAGGCACCGGGCGAACCATCGCAGGTCGACTCCGGTGATCGGCCCCTCCCGCAGCACCTGGTCGTGCAGGCTCAGGCCGGGGACGTAGCGGGTGGCGACGTACGGCGTGGGGGCCCAGGGATCGGCGTCGACGATCTCGGCGATCCAACGGCTCCGGATGCGCTCCAGCGAGCTCACCTCACGCGCCAGGCGGCGCCGCGCCTCCTCGTCACCGACGATGTGGGGGCGCAGCACCTTCAGCGCGACGCGTGGGCCGTCCGCCTTGCGCGCGAGATGGACCACGCCCATGCCGCCCTCACCCAGGAGCGCGAGCAGCGTGTAGTCGCCCACCGTGCGTGCGGAGGACGGCTGGACGGACACGCTCTCACGGTACCGGCCGCCGGGCCGGACTCCGGGCATCCGCCGCGGGGCCGACGCGCCGTCGTCAGAAGTAGACGGTCGTGTTGTGGAGGCGGTTGCTGTAGGGGTCGTGCCGGGCGTCGTACCGGCCGAGCTTGACCGTACGCCGGAGCACCTCCCGGTGGCGCTGCACGAGCCGTCCGCGGTGGACGGGGTCGCCGAACTCCAGCACGGTGTGCTGCCGCCGGGCCCGGGCCGTCGACCAGATCTCGGTCGAGCGGCTCGCGCGCTCCAGGGGGATCTCGTAGAGGTCGAGCACGAGGCGGTGATCGGGGTAGAGACGACCGACGAGGTAGCTGAACCCGTACCGGAAGATGCAGCCGTGGCTGATCTGCACGGGTGCGCGCCGGTCGCGCTGGATGGCCGTGTTGTCGTGGACCTCACCGCAGAGGTAGACGTCGGCCCCCTCGCGGTCGAGCACGTGGTACATCGCGGAGGCCCTGGCCTCCGGGACGTGCAGCTTGCCGGAGGCCAGCCAACGCGTGGGCCGCATGACCGGAATGTGCCCCTGGACGACGACGGTGTGGCCGCGACGCTTGGCACGTCGGATCTCGTCACGCAGCCAGCGCAGCTGGCCGTGGAAGACCCCGAGCCGGACACCCTGCGAGTGATGCATGAACACGTCGACGTTGATCAGGGTGAGGGAGTCCGCGAACGAGACGGCGTACGCCGTGAACTCGGACGCCGTGCCGCGGGGACGGCGTGAGAAGCGCGGCTCGCCGCCCACCCGGGTGAAGTGGTCCGACCAGACGTCCTTGCAGTGCTTCACGAGGTAGTAGCGGTTGTCGGGTTCGCCCTTGTGGAACCCCGAGGGGCTCCAGCGGTCGTTGAGCGGACCGCTCCGGTCGTCGAGGATCTCGTGGTCGCCGACCGCGGGGTAGAGATCGAGTCCGCGGCTGGAGAACAGGTCGGCCAGGAAGGGGTAGTACACGCCACTCGCCGACGTGATGGCCGCGTTGCACATGTCGATGCTCTCGGCGTCGATGCCTCGGCTGACCGGCCCGAAGATCCGGCGGTCGTCGTCGTCCATGTTCCAGTGGCCCTCGACCATGTCTCCGGCCAGGAAGACGGCGTCGGGCTGGTGCGCCGACATCGCTCCGAGGCAGTGGTCGATGGCGGCGCGCCACGAGTCGTTGATCGAGTTGAGGCCGAGATCCCAGGTCGGCAGTCCGGACAGATCCCCGACGTCGCCGTTGAAGAAGTCGGGAAGCGAGGCGAAGGTGAACACCGGGTCGGCCGCTGCGCCCGTGCCGCGCGGCTGCGTGACGAGGCGGTGGGTCTCCGTCGCACCGGCCACGGTCAGGCCGGCACCGGTGACCGACTGCAGCAGAGTGCGTCGCGTGACCGGTGACATCGGTTCCCTTGCCTGCCGAGACGGATGGCCGCGACCGACCCCTCATCGGCCGCCCGCGAGCGACCCGAGTGGGCTCGGCCGCAGGTCGATTGTGCAGGGTCGGACCGAGGATGTCTGCGATACGTCGCATCCGGGCGACCGTGTCGTCGGCGGGGCCCTACCGGGAGGTCAGATCGGCTGGGTCTGCGAGTGGTGCCGCAGGTCGTACGGGTCGTCGTTTCGGTCGTAGCGGCCCAGCTTGGCGGTACGCCGGAGCACCTCCCGGTCCTGCTGCACGAGGCGCCCGCGGTGGGCGGGCGCGCCGTACTCCAGGAAGGTGCGCTGCGACTTGCCGCCCTGGGTGCACCAGAGCTCACGCTCGAGACTCGCCCCGACGAGCGGGATCTCGTAGAGGTCGAGCACGAGCCGGCGGTCGGGGTACAGCCGGCCGACCAGATAGCTGAAGCCGTACTCGAAGATGCAGCCGTGGCTGATCTGTACCGGCGCCCGGCGGCCGTGCTGGATCACCGTCGAGTCGTGCACCTCCCCGCACAGGTACACGTCGACGCCCTCGCGACGGAGCACCTGGTAGAACACCGACTGGCGACCCTCGGGCACGCGCAGGCGGCCCGAAGCCCACCAGCGGGTCGGATGCATCACCGGGATGTGGCCCTGGACCACCACCACGTGACCGCGCCGCTTCGCCCGCCGGATCTCCCGTTGCAGCCACCGCAGCTGGGCGTCGAAGACGCCGAGCCGGACGCCGTGCGCGGTGCGCATGAACGTGTCGACGGTGATCAGGGTCAGCGCGTCGGCGAAGGAGACCGAGTACGCCGAGAACTCCGCCGCCGTGCCGACCGGGCGTCGGGTGAAGCGGGGCACTCCCCCGGGCCGCGTGAAGTGGTCGGCCCACACGCTCTTGGCGTGGTCGACGAGGTAGTAGCGGTTGTCGGGCTGCCCGAGGGTGACCCCGGACGGGTTCCACCGGTCGTTCAGCGGCCCGGGCCGGTCGTCGAGGATCTCGTGGTCGCCGACCGCGGGATAGAGCGGGAGGTCGTGGCTCGCGAAGAGATCCGCGTGGTAGGAGTAGTAGACGCCTCCCGCCGACGTGATCGCCGACTTGCACATCGCGATGCTCTCCGGGTCGATGCCCTGGTTGACCGGACCGAACAGCTGCCGGTTCTCGGTGTCGACGTTCCACCGCCCTTCCACCATGTCACCGGCCAGGAAGACCGCGTCGGGCTGGACGTCGGCGACGGCCAGGAGGGCGCGCTCCATGGCGCCCTCCCACGACTGGTTGACCGAGTTGGCTCCGCCGTCCCAGGTGGGCAGGACCTGCAGGTCCGCGACGTCGCCGTTCATGAAGTCGGGCAGGGAGACGAACGTGAAGACCGGGTCGAGGGACTTCGCGGCCTGTGCCGTCACGCCCCGGCTGAGGACCAGCCCCGAGGTGGCTGCGCCCGCCGCGGCGGTGAGGCCGGCACCCCCCAGGGTCTGCAGCACCGTGCGGCGCGAGAGCGATGACACGTCACACCTCGTTTCGAGAGCGGAACCACGCGTTGTGATCGTCTGCTAGGACGCACCGAGACGCGGGGTGGTTCGGTCGCCTATCCACATCATGCAACGAGGGTGGTCGGGCGCGGGGCGGGTTCTAGCAGATGCGACGCATCCAGCCGAACGTGTCGTCGGCCCGGCCGTACTGGATGTCGACCAGCGCGCGGCGGATCTTCATGGTGACCTCGCCGGCCTCGGTGACCTGCGGGGTCTCACCCGACGGTCGTCCCGAGTCGGCCGACGCGCCCCACTTCAGCGACCCGACCGGGGTGACGACCGCGGCCGTGCCGCAGGCGAAGACCTCGGAGATCTCGCCGCTGGTCACGCCGTCGCGCCACTCGTCGATGGAGATCTTGCGCTCCTCCACCTGGTGCCCCAGCTTGCCCGCGAGCTCGATGATGCTGGACCGGGTGATCCCCTCGAGGATCGTCCCGAGCTCGGGGGTGACGATGTGCCCGTCGGCGTACACGAAGTACATGTTCATGCCGCCGAGCTCCTCGACGTAGGTGAGGTCCTGGCTGTCGAGGAAGACGACCTGGTCGCAACCGTTCGCCGTGGCCTCCTGCTGGGCCACGAGGGACGACGCGTAGTTGCCGCCCGTCTTGGCGGCGCCCATGCCGCCTCGTCCGGCGCGGGTGTACCGGGTGCTGAGCCACAGGGTGACCGGCAGCGGACCCTTGCTGAAGTAGGCGCCCGCGGGGCTGGCGATGACCATGAAGGTGACGTGCTGGGAGGGCCGCACCCCGAGGAACGTCTCGGTGGCGATCATGAACGGGCGCACGTAGAGGCTCTTCTCACCGGCGCTCGGCGGCACCCAGCGCTCGTCGACCGACACCAGCGCCTCGACGGCCTGGACGAAGTCGTCGGGCTCGAGCACCGGCAGCGCCAGGCGGTGGCTCGAGCGCACCATCCGGTCGGCGTTGGCCTCGGGGCGGAACGCCCAGATGGAGTCGTCGTCGTGCCGGTAGGCCTTCATGCCCTCGAAGATCTCCTGCGCGTAGTGCAGGACGGCGGTGGCGGGGTCGAGCGTGAGCGGACCGTACGGGGAGACGCGCGCGCCGTGCCACCCCTCCGCCGGCGTCCACTCCACGGTGAACATGTGGTCGGTGAAGTAGGTGCCGAAGCCGGGGTTCGCCAGGATCTCGGCGAGCCGGTCGTCGGTCACCGGTCGAGTCGTCCGAGTGGTGCTGATCTCCATGGAACGCACGTTAGTCCACCTCCGGTCGTGGCTCTCGGGGCCTGCGGTCCTGCATGATCGCCGAGTCGGCAACGGACGACTCGGCGAGAAATCGAGGTCTCTTGCGCCGACTCGGCGGGCGAGGCGGCCGGGCCGGGGCTGGACCGCCTCGGGGCCACTTCGCCCTAGAGACGGGACGCGATCGCGTCGCCGATCTCCGACGTACGCCGGGTGGCGCCGGGTACTCGGGCGGCGAGGTCCGCGACGGCGGCGGCGTCGATCGCCGCGGCCGCGTCGGGATGGCCCAGGTGGTCGAGCAGCAGGGCCGCCGACAAGATGGCCGCGGTCGGGTCGGCGATCCCCTGGCCTGCGATGTCGGGCGCGGAGCCGTGGACGGGCTCGAACATCGAGGGCGCCGTGCGCTCGGGGTTGATGTTCCCCGAGGCGGCCAGCCCGATGCCACCGGTCACGGCGGCGGCGAGGTCGGTGATGATGTCGCCGAAGAGGTTGTCGGTCACCACCACGTCGAAGCGCGCCGGGTCGGTGGTCAGGAAGATCGTGGCCGCGTCGACATGGAGGTAGTCGACGGTCACGTCGGGGAACTCCGCACCGACCGCGGCCACGATCCGCGCCCACAGCGAGCCCGCGTGGACCAGCACGTTGGTCTTGTGCACCAGCGTCAGCAATCGTCGCGGTCGCCGGGCCGCGCGGGCGAAGGCGTCGCGCACGACCCGCTCCACGCCGTACGCCGTGTTCAGGCTGACCTCGGTCGCCACCTCGGCCGGGGTGTCCGCCCGGAGCCGTCCGCCGTTGCCCGTGTAGGGCCCCTCGGTGCCCTCGCGGACGACGACGAAGTCGATCTCGCCGGGGTCGGCCAGCGGCGAGGGGACCCCGGGGTAGGTGCGCGAGGGGCGCAGGTTGACGTAGTGGTCGAGCTCGAACCGCAGCCGGAGCAGGAGCCCGCGCTCCAGGACGCCCGCGGGGAGCCGGGGTTCGCCCGGCCTGCCCCCGACCGCGCCGAGCAGGATCGCGTCGTGGCCGCGGATCTCCGCCAGGACCGAGTCGGGCAGTACCTCCCCCGTGGCGAGGTAGCGCTCGGCTCCGAGGTCGTAGCGGGTCTGCTCGGTCTTCACCGGGGCCGCCGCCTCGAGGACCTTCAGGGCCTCGGCGGTCACCTCGGGCCCGATGCCGTCGCCACCGATCACGGCGACCCGGATCGGGGCGGCCGGGTCAGCGGGCGTCGAGGCGGGCGTCATGGAGCAGAGGCTAGTTGTCGTCGGGGCGTTCGCCGCCGTTGTCCCGCAGGTCGAGCGAGGCCTGCAGGGCCTCGGCGCTGTGCGGGTTCTCGGACTGGTGGTTGGCGGGACCCCACGAGTCGGGGTACATGTCGTACACGGAGCTGCTCCTGGTCTATGAGATGGGACGTGCGGACGACGAGCCGCCTCGTGGCGGAGCCGACGCATCCGGGTCGTGGATCTCACGAAAGAGAATCAAGAGCTCGGGATCGCGGATCGCGCGAGAGAAGAGGTCCTGTGCGGATCCGCCGCGGAGCGGCTCATCGGGTGGATCTGGCGACAGGACCTGGGCGCGACGCCGAACACCGCGGCGAGTCGGTCCCGTCTGTCAGGACCCGCCGCGGCACTCGATAAGTACGAACGCGCTCCGCATGATGTGACCACCGTACGTCGCGGGCGCGGCCGTTTCAGCCGGATACGCCCATCTGCTCACCATGCGAGACAGCGGTACCAGGATGTGGCTGGCCCGCGGAACAGGGCCAGGATGTCCGGATGAGCGCACCGCCCGAGCTGCCGGAGATCGTCACCCGGGCGTTCGACGTGTCGCGTCGCGCCGGCTACGTCTCGTTCTGCCGCAACGAGACCGGCCGCCTGCTGGCGACGCTAGCCGCCACCCGCGCGGGCACGATGGCCGAGTTCGGCACCGGCTGCGGCGTGGGCACAGCGTGGCTGCGGTCCGGCCTGCGCGGCGACGACGCCCGGATCCTGACCGCCGAGCTGGACCCCCGGCTGGCCGAGGCCGCGGCCGAGATCTTCGACGACGACCCCCAGGTCGAGGTCCTGGCCGCCGACTGGGCGACGATGCTCGACCGCGGGCCCTTCTCCCTGCTGTTCCTCGACTCGGGCAAGCCCTCGGCGTCGCGACCCGACAAGGTGGTCGAGCTGATGGACGAGGGGGGCATCGTGGTGCTCGACGACTTCACGCCGTGCGAGTCGTGGCCGCCGATCTTCGACGGCCGCGTCGACACCCTGCGCGAGGAGTGGCTCAGCGACGAGCGGTTCGCCGCGGTCGAGGTGCTGGTCGCGCCGGATGCTTCCGCCCTGATCGCCACCAAGCGCTGAACGGTCCCGGATCAGGCGGACGAGCCGTCCGGGCGAGCGGTGGACACGAGGAATGCCGGCAGGAGCGCCTGGCTGAGCGGACCGATCGACACGGCGTACAGCACGGTGCCGAGTCCTGCGACCCCGCCCAGCAGGAGCCCGACGCCGAAGACGGTCAGCTCCATCAGCGTGCGCACGAGCCGTAGCGACCGGCCCGTGCGCCGCGCCAGCCCCGTCATGAGACCGTCGCGCGGTCCGCGACCGAGCTGCGCGCCGATGTACGCCGCGGTGGCGACGCCCTGCAGGACGACGCCGGCGACCAGCAGCACGGCCCGGACGGCGATCCCGTGCGGGGTCGGCAGCACGCTCAGGAAGGCGTCCGCGGACAGGCCGATCACGATCGCGTTGGAGATCGTCCCGAGGCCCGGGATCTCCCGCAGCGGGACCCACGCGAGCATCACCACGAAGCTCACGAGCACCACTGCCTGACCGATGTCGATCGGCACGTGCTCGGTCAGCCCGGAGTGGAGCACGTCCCACGGGGCGAGCCCGAGGTGGGCGCGCACCATCAGGGCGATCGAGAAGCCGTAGAGCAGGAGCCCGGCGTACAGCTGCGCGAGCCGGCGCGGAAGCCGCCCGGCGCGCAGCTGGGCGATCGGGCCGAGATCGCTCAGCACGACGGGTGGGGGCGCCACGATGGTCACGGACCCAGGGTGTCGAGCATTGGTCTGGTTCTCAATAGCCAATTGTGGGACAGTGGACTGCATGACGGGATCCATTGCGGCCATCCGGCTGGCCACGCTGGCCGGCGGCTTCGACCGGTCCCCGGCGTACGCCGGCCTGGCCGACCGATTGCGGCTGCTCATCGCGGGTGGCCGGATCGACGTCGACCTCCGCCTGCCCAGCGAGCGCGACCTGTGTCTCGCGCTGGGCGTCTCGCGCACCACGGTCACCCGGGCGTACGCCGCGCTGGTCGACGCCGGCTTCGCGGTGGCCCGGCAGGGCTCCGGCACCTACACCCGGCTGCCGGGCGGGCGCCGCCAGGCGTTCGATCGCTCGCTGACCCCCCACAGTGGCTCCGAGGACCTGATCGACCTCAGCTGCGCCGCCGCCTCGGCCGCACCCGGCATCGCCGCGGCCTACGCCGAGGCCGTCGCCGACCTCCCGCTGTACCTCGGTGGCACCGGCTACTTCCCCACCGGCCTGCCGGCGCTCCAGCAGGCGATCGCCGCGACGTACGACGCGCGCGGCCTGCCCACCGACCCCGACCAGGTCCTCGTCGTGCCGGGCGCGCTGTCGGCGCTGATGGTGGTCGCCCAGGGGCTGCTGCGGCCGCGCGACCGCGCGCTGGTGGAGTCGCCGGGCTACCCCAACGGACACGCCGCCCTCCGGCGTGCCGGCGCACGCTGGGTGGGGGCTCCCGTCGACGTCGACGGGTGGGACCTCGACGCGATCGGCCGCATGGTCAAGGACGCCCGCCCGCACCTGGCCTATCTCGTCCCCGACTTCCAGAACCCGACGGGAAACCTGATGAGCACCGCCCAGCGGGAGCAGTACGCCGCGCTGCTCCGGCGAGCCGGAACGGTCCCGGTCGTCGACGAGTCGCACCAGGCCCTCCGCCTCGACGGCGGGTCGATGCCGCGGCCGTTCGCGTCGTTCGCACCCGAGGCGGTGACCGTCGGCAGCGTGAGCAAGTCGCTGTGGGGGGGCCTGCGCATCGGGTGGATCCGGTGCCCCGCGGACCTCACCGAGCGCCTGGTCGCAGCGCGGATCGCGATGGATCTCGGCTCCCCGGTCCTCGAGCAGCTCGTCGCGGCTCGCCTCCTGCCGGATCGCGAGACCTACTGGGGCGCGCAGCGCGAGCGTCTGCGGGCCCAGCGCGACACCCTGGCTGCGGCTCTCACCGCGCGACTGCCCGACTGGCGGTTCCGGCTGCCCAGGGGCGGGCTGTCGCTGTGGTGCGAGCTGCCGGCCGACGAACGCTGCGGCGCGATCGAGCTCACCGACGAGGCCGAGCGGCTCGACGTGGCGATCTCCGCCGGGCCGGCGTTCGCACCGGACGGCGGACTCGACACCTTCGTCCGGATCCCCTACACGCGACCCGAGGACGACCTCCGCACGGCCGTCGACCGGATCGCCGAGGCCTGGGACGCGGTCCGGAGCGGGCGCGGCCACGACCCGACCCGGCGGTCCCGGGTGATGGTGGCCTGAGCCACCCGGCCCGGTCGGTCAGGACGGGTCAGACCAGGTCGACGGCACGCAGGGTGGTGGCGTCGATGGCCTGCTCGATCTCCCCGAGCGCCTCGGGCGGGATGGCCGAGTCGACCGACAGGGCGACGAGGGCGTGCCCGCCCACGCTGTCGCGGGCCACCTGCATGCCGGCGATGTTGATCGAGCTGTCGCCCAGGATGCGCCCGACCGTGCCGACCATGCCGGGGCGGTCGGCGTAGGTGAAGAACGCCAGGTGCTCGGTGGGCTCGAGATCTACCGGGAAGTCGTTGACCGACACCAGCCGCTCCTTCTGCGCGAGGCCGACCAGGGTCCCGCCGACCGAGACCTGCGACCCGTCGGCGAGCGTGCCGCGGATCGTGATCAGGTTGCGGTGGTCGGGGCTCTCGGTCTCGGCCACCAGGCGTACGGCGGTGCCGCGCTCGGCCGCGAGCAGCGGCGCGTTGACGTAGGTCACCGCGTCCTCGACGACGTCGGTGAAGACCCCCTTGAGGGCCGCCAGCTCGAGCACCTTCACGTCGTACTCGGCGATCTCGCCGCGCACCTCGACGTCGATCTGCTGGGCGACCTCGCCGGCCAGGGCGGTGAAGATCCGGCCGAGCTTCTCGGTCAGCGGGAGCCCCGGCCGGACGTCCTCGGCGATCACGCCGCCCTGGACGTTGACCGCGTCGGGGACCAGCTCACCGCTCAGGGCGAGCCGCACCGACCGGGCGACCGCGATGCCGGCCTTCTCCTGCGCCTCGTCGGTCGACGCACCGAGATGGGGTGTCGCGACGACGTTCTCCAGCTCGAACAGCGGGCTGTCGATGCAGGGCTCGTGGCCGTAGACGTCGACCCCGGCCGCGGCGATCCGGCCCTCCTTGAGCGCGGCGTACAGGGCCCCCTCGTCGACGATGCCGCCGCGGGCGGCGTTGACGAGCACCAGGGACGGCTTCACCCGGGCCAGCTCGTCGGTGCCGATCAACCCGAGGGTCTCCGGGGTCCGGGGCAGGTGGACGCTGATGAAGTCCGACTCGGCGAGCAGGGTGTCGAGGTCGACCAGCCGGACGCCCATCTGCGCCGCGCGCCCGGCCTGTACGTAGGGGTCGTAGGCGATCACGTCCATGCCGAACGCCGCCAGGCGCTGGGCGACGAGCACGCCGATGCGGCCCAGGCCCACGACGCCGAGCGTCTTCTCGTACAGCTCGATGCCGGTGAACTTCGCGCGCTTCCACTCACCCGCGCGCAGTGAGGCGTGGGCCGGGCTGAGGTGGCGGGCTGCCGCGAGGAGCAGCGCGATCGCGAGCTCCGCGGCGCTGACGATGTTGGAGGTGGGCGCGTTCACCACCATCACCCCGGACTGGGTGGCAGCCCTGACGTCGACGTTGTCGAGGCCGACCCCAGCCCGGGCGACGACCTTCAGGCGCGGGGCCGCGGACAGCGCCTCGGCGTCGACCTTGGTCGCCGAACGGACCAGGATGGCGTCCACGTCGGCGATCGCGGACAGCAGCTCGGCGCGGTCGGCGCCGTTGCAGTGACGGATCTCGAAGTCCGGACCGAGGGCCTCCACGGTGGCGGGGCTGAGCTCCTCGGCGATCAGTACGACGGGCTTGTTCACAGCGGGGACGTCCTCAGCTCGGTGATCTGGGATGGGAGGAGCCCGCGTGGCTCCGCACGACGCTGTGCCCGGCCGACCCTACCCGACGCGGAGCGCCGGACGGTGCATGTCTCACGCGCAGCCGTCGGGGCCGCAGACGTCGCCGGCGGCGCCCGCCACGACCGTCACCGGGCTCGGTCGGGTCGCCTCCCAGACCTGCTCGAGGGCCCGGCCGAAGACCTCGGCGGGCTGGGCGCCGGAGACGGCGTACCGGCCCTCGAAGACGAAGAACGGCACACCGTTCGCGCCGTACGCCGCGGCAGCGGCGACGTCGGCACGCACGTCGTCGGCGTACTCGTCGCCGGTGAGCACCGCCTCGATCCGCCCGCTCTCCAGACCCGCTGCCGTCGCCACCTCACGCAGCACGGCCGGGTCCGAGACGTCGCGCGCGTCCTCGAAGTAGGCCGACATCAGGGCTTCCTTCACGCGCGCCTGGACCTCGAGTCCGTACTCGTCCAGGGCCAGGTGCAGCAGGCGATGGGCGTCCACGGTGTTGGCGTGCGGCGTCTCGTCGAGGCGGAAGACCAGTCCCTCGTCGGCGGCCTGACGGCGTACGTGCTCCTGCATCGCGGCTACGCGCTCGGCGCCGCCGTACTTCCGGGCCAGCGACGCAGTCACCGTCTCGCCGGACCTCCGGTGCGGCCGGGTCCAGCTCGAAGGAGCGGAACACCACCTCGACCTCGTGCGGGAACGCCTCCAGCGCCCTCTCGAACCTGCGCTTGCCGATGTAGCACCACGGACACACGACGTCTGACCAGATCTCGACCTTCATGTGAATGTTCAACTAATCCGGGCCGCCTCCTGTTCCCGCCGAAGTGGGAGTTGTCCGCCATCGAAGTGGGAGTTGTCCGGTCACGCATCCGAGCGGCGCGCGGAGAAGTCCCACCTCGAAGGCGGAGAACTCCCACCTCGGGGCCGGAGAAGTCCCACTTCGGCGTCAGGTGAACAGGGCCTGGCCTAGGTGCTCGCCGTGGGCGGCGCCCGGCGGCACCGCGAAGATCGCCGAGCTGGTGAACTGGAGGTACTCCATCATCGCGTCGTGACCGGCCATCGCGGACTGCAGCGGGATGAAGTGGGTGCGGGGGTCGCGGACGTAGGCGAGGAAGAACAGCCCGGCGTCGAGGCCGCCGAGGGCGTTGGAGCCGTCGACGAAGTTGTAGCCCCGGCGCAGCATCCGGACGCCGCCGTTGCGTGCGGGGCTGACCACCGACACGTGGGAGTCGACCGGGATGAGCGGACCGTCGGAGCCCTTCATGGCCAGGTCGAGGGGCGTGAACTCGGTGCCGCCCGACAACGGCGCCCCGCTCCCCTTCGTGCGACCGACCAGGTCCTCCTGCGGCTTCAGTCCTTGCCGGTCCCAGGTCTCGATGTGCATGTTGATCCGGCGCGCGCACAGATAGGAGCCGCCGACCAGCCAGGCCTGGTCGTCGCCGGGTTGGACCCAGACGAACCGCTCGACGTCGGCGGTCTCCTCCGCCTTGATGTTGGCCGTGCCGTCCTTGAAGCCGAACAGGTTGCGTGGGGTCGACTGCGACGTGGAGGTGGTCGACGTACGGCCGAACCCGAGCTGGGACCACCGGACCGCGACTGTGCCGAACCCGATCCGGGCAAGGTTGCGGATGGCGTGCACCGCGACCTGGGGGTCCTCGGAGCAGGCCTGGACGCAGATGTCCCCGCGCGACCTGGCGGGCTCGAGCTGGTCGCCGGCGAAGTGCGGCAGGTCGCGCAGCGCCTCCGGCTGCCGGTCGGCGAGCCCGAACCGGTCGCGACCCCACTCGTCGCGGAACATCCCCGGGCCGAAGCCGAAGGTCAGGGTCAGGCCGCCGGGGGCCAGGCCGATCGCCTCGCCGGTGTCGTCCGGCGGCACCAGTGGAGCCCCTTCGGTCGGACCGACCGGCCCGGCCGAGATGCCTCGGGTCATCCGCTCCGCCGCCGTGGTCCAAGCGTTCAGCAGCGAGACCAGCTGCGCCCGCGACCGGGTCGTGATGTCGAACGCCGCGAAGTGCAGGCGGTCCTGCGCGGGCGTGACGATGCCGGCCTGGTGCTCGCCGCGGAAGGGGTACGTCGTGGGGCCCCTCGCCGCGCCGGCGCCGTCGTCGCGGTCATCGGCGTACCAGGCCCCGCCGGCGAAGCCGGCCGCCACACCGGCGATGCCGGCGGTGCCGCCGATCAGAGCGCGTCGTGAGACGTTCGGCTCGGGGATGGGAGACCTCCTTCTCGGGCGGCCCGGCCGCGGTCGGCCCGGGTCAGGGCAGCACGGCTGCGGTCAGGTGGGACAGGGGCTCGGACAGCGCGTTGACCGCGTCGGCGAGCCGCTTGACCTCGGCCTGGCTCAGGTCGGTGTACAGGCGGTAGCCGCCCCCGACCTTCTGGCGGGCGAGCAGGCGGTCGATCTCGGCGAACCGCTTCGTCAGCGTCTCGGCCAACGCGGCATCGCGCTTGTCGAGCAGCGGCTTCACCAGCTCGAAGGCGACCTCGGAACCCTTCACGTTCGCGGCGAAGTCCCACAGGTCGGTGTGCGACCAGTACTCCTCCTCGCCGGTCACCTTCCCGGTCGCGACCTCCTCCATCAGGCCCGAGGAGCCGTTGGCGATCTGGTCGGTGGTGAAGGTGATCCCCCGGATCCGGTCGCGCACCGTCGTCACGTTCGCCAGCAGGTCGGCGCCGTAGAACTGGCGCTGCTCGATCGTCAGCGGCGTGTAGTCCTTCGCGCGCTGCGGCCACAGGTCCTTCTCGATCCGGTGCCACCCGGTCCACTTCTGACCCTCGGTGAGATCGGCCTCACGGGCATCGGTCTTGGGGTCGAGGTCGCCGAAGGACTCCGCGACCGTCTCGATCGCCTCCCACGGGAAGCGTGCCCGCGGGTAGAGCGTGCGCGCCCGGTCGTCATCGCCCCTCTGGTACGCCGTCACGAACTGCCGGGTCCGCGTCACCAGCTGGTCCGCCTGCTGCTGGACCCAGGCGCGGTACCCGTTCTGCGCCTTGCTGATCAGCAGCGCGTCCTCCGAGGGTGCCTGCGCCCCGTCGGCCGGGCGGGTGACGGTGAAGTCGGAGCGGATGCCCTCGCCGGCCATGCCGGGGCGGCAGGACGTCTGGTAGGTGCCCTCGTCGGCGGTCACGATCAGCTTCCCCTGGAGCCCGGGGCCGATGTTCTCGACCTCACCGACGATCCGCTTCCCGTCCGCGGAGTAGAGGTAGAACTCGGTGACCTCGGAGCCGTTGTTGGCCACGTTGAAGGTCAGGTTGCCGGCCGATGCAGTGTCGGCGGAGAGGGTGCAGCTGTCGTCGGCCGACGTCACGGTGATGGGACCGCCGGCACCGGCGGAAGTGTTCGAGTCGGTCGTGCTCGAGGTGCAACCGACCATGAGCGGCACGGCCACCAGGGCGGCGACGGGCACAGCGAGACGCATCGGGCTCTCTTTCGGTGGGTGCGGATCGGTCAGGCGGCGGGCTGCTTGTCGAGCGCCGGCGTCGGGACCGGCGCCTGGGGCCGGCCCCGACGGCGTACGCCGCGCCAGAAGAGGGTCATGGTGACCACCAGGTACGCCGCCCAGGCGCCCGCCTGCAGCCAGGTGGTCTGCGGCGAGAAGTTGAAGACGCCCTTGAGCAGAGTGCCGTACCAGCTGCCCTCGTCGATCGTGCCGGAGACGTCGAAGGCGAGGGAGTTCAGACCGGGCAGCATGCCGGCCTCCTGCAGGTCGTGGAAGCCGTAGGCGAGCACGCCCGCGGCGACGACGATCAGGAATGCGCCGGTCCAGGTGAAGAACCGGGTGAGGTTGATCCGCACGGCGCCGCGGTAGAGCAGGTAGCCCAGGACGACGGCGGTGGCGAGCCCGAGCACGGCGCCGGTGATCGGCTGCCAGGCGGGGACCGTCGAGACGGTGTTGGCGCCGGTCGCGGTCTGGGTGGCCGCCCAGAGGAACAGCGCGGTCTCGAGCCCTTCCCGGCCGACGGCGAGCGCGGCGACGGCCACCAGGGACCAGCGTCCGGCCTCCGCGGCACGGTCGATCTGCCCGCGGAGCTCGCCGCTGAGGCTGCGGGCGGCGCGCGCCATCCAGAAGATCATCCAGGTGACGAACGCGACGGCGACGAGGGACAGGGTGCCGCCGATCGCCTCCTGCGCCTGGAAGGTGAGCCCGCGCGGGCCGAAGGTCAGCAGCGCGCCGAACCCGAGACTGACCAGGACCGCGAGGAGGATCCCGCCCCAGATGCGCGGGAGCAGGTAGCGCCGCCCGGACCGCACCAGGTACGCCACGAGGATCGTGACGACCAACGAGGCCTCGAGACCCTCGCGCAGGCCGATCAGGTAGTTGCCCAGCATGGCCACACCCTACGGCACGAACTTAGGTTTGCCTAACCTACCCTCGCTCCTGCGACTCGGCCGAGGCGAAGCCGCCGCCGGTGTCAGCAGTACGCCGTGGTGCCGCCGCCGGCGTACAGGCACTTGTCGACGGTGGTCCCGGAGGCATTCTTGAGGATCGCCTTGTCGCCATCGTTGTTCCACTTGGGCGTGGTCGAGTTCCAGTATCGCGTGGTGGAGGTGTTGGTGCCCTTGCCCGAGTAGAGGGTGATGGTGTGGCCGGCCGGCACGCGCGTCTTGGGGAAGACGTAGTACTGGTGGTCCGTGCTCGGCGCAGAGATGATCTTCCAGCCCTTCATCTGCACCGCCGAGCTCGACTTGTTCTTGAAGACGATGTACTCGGTGTTGAGGTTGGTACCGGTCTGGCCGTAGTGGATCCTGGTGATCTTGACCGGGCTCGCCGCCAGGGCCGGGCTGGCCTGGAGGAACGGTGCGACCACGCCGAGAACGCAGGCGACCAGAGCGAGACGCTTGTGGAGTCGCTGGATGTGCATGGGCTTTCTCCTCAGGGTTGCGGAGTCTCGAAGTAGCGGCGCATCGTGCGTCGCCACGGGTTGGTGGGCACATCGAGACCGAGCGAGGCGACCCCGATGCAGTACTTGCTGATCGCGACCGGGCGCTCTCCGAGGGCACGGAGCAGTCGGTCGACGGTGGAGGCGTGACCCTCCACCTTGCTCTCGAGCACGACGTGGTCTTGCCGGAGGGTGGTCACTCGTTCACGCCACCCGCACGTGAGATCGGTGTCGACGGTGAGACGCGCGCGGTCGGCGACGGCGGCGAACGTCGCCCGACGGTTCGTGGTGACCACGACGGGACGCAGGGCGGTCGCCGGAGCGGCGGCGTGCTCGCCCAGTACCTCGGTCACGAAGTCGCGTCCATCCGGGCCGAGCTCGGTCTGCTGCCACGCGGGGTGCGACTGCCGCTCCTTGACAGTCAACCCACGCAGGCCCTTGCGCTTGACCTCGAGCATGCACACCTCGGAGTCGGCGTACTTGCGGACCCGCACCTTGTAGCGCTTGCGACGACGCTGCAGGTGGGCCCGGTAGGTGACGAGGTCGTCGGTGTCGAAGTACGTCGAGGTGTAGTCGAACAGCCGGCACCCGTCGATCTCCAACGCCCGCCATTCGTCGCCGAGCGCGTGAACCAGGCTTTGAAACGTCAGCAGCGACACGACGTACTTGCGATCGACGCGGGTGAGCAGGGCCGCGCCGGACTCGAGGGTGGACAGGTCCACCGCCGGCAGTCGGCGGGCGAGCGCGTCTACGGTGCCGGCGGTCGGTGACCGCCAGGCGAGCAGGTCGACCGGCTGGTCGGCCGCCGGCTCGCGGACCGCGCTCACACGATCACCTCATGGAGGTTGCGCTCGTCCTCACCGGGTGCGGACTGACGGCGCCGCAACGCCAGCCTGGTCCGGACCTTGGTCACCGGAATGTAGCGGACGTCGACGACCGTCGTGTCGCGCACATAGTCGGTCTCCTTGACGAACATCCGCTTCACCTTGCCGCCGAGGCGCTGCTCGAGGTCGGCGCGCAGCGCTCCCTCGTGCGGATGCACGGTGTCGAGAGTGACGACCTGGCGGCGGCCGCGTGGGGCCACGAGTCGGTTGTCGAGCAGCAGCATCACCATGACGATGCCGAAGTCGAGCACCCGCGCGAGGTCGGCGTTGTGGAAGACGATCCCGTTGATCAGGCCGAGCACCAGGGCCACGAAGTAGTAGGCACCTTCCTCCGGCGAGATCGGCTCGGAACGTAGCCGGATGACGACAGGATGGCGAACAGCCCGAAGCCGAAAGCCACACCGATCCTCATCTGGCTCACGATCAGGACGGCGACGGAGAAGAGGCTCACGTTGAGCGCGACGTACGCGATCACCAGGTCGGCCCGCCGGTAGCGCCGGTAGTAGACGGCGAAGGCGATGATGCCGATGCACACGAGGTCGAGAAGAAGGGCATGGCCGACGTGACGGGTCAGCGGAGTCATCAGCACGGTCATCTCGGGGTACGCCTTTCGAAGGTTCCAGTCGCCGCCTACCCCCCGATGGCCCATGAGTGGCCCATCACCCGTCGCCGGTCGGGACAAGAGTGGCGCATCTTTCGGCCGAACGATGTGGAATCGACGAATCGTCAGGTTCCCGGTAGATTCAGACGGCACGGGCACCCTGGGAGCGCCTGTAGCCCGAGTCAGGGAACCCTGATCACCAGCTCCCCGTGGGGGATCGAGATCCAGCCGTCGGGATCGGCCGCCCAGGCCAGCCACCCCTCGGCGATCTCACGCAGGTCGTCCCGATCGGCGCGGCCCTCGCGGACCAGTTGCTCAGCAAGGGCCGACCCGGTCACCCGGTCGGCCCACATCCCGCCCCACCACGAGCGCGACTCGGGCGTCGCGAAGCACCAGGTGGTCGACGAGGCGCGCACATCCTCGAGCCCGGCCCCGTGCGCCCACGCGAGGAGGCGTCGTCCGGCGTCCGGCTCGGCCCCGTTGGCCCGGGCGGCGTCGCGGTAGAGCGCGAGCCAGCGGTCGAGCGCGGGCAGCTGGGGATACCAGGCGAACGCCGCGTAGTCGCTGTCACGCACCCCCACCACTCCCCCGGGCCGCGTCACACGTGACATCTCGCGAAGGGCGGCCACGGGGTCGGCCAGATGCTGCAGGACCTGGTGGGCGTGGACGACGTCGAACGCGTCGTCGGGCAGGTCCAGGTCGTGCACGTCGGCGACGACCACCTCGGCGTTGGTCACCGCCCGCGTCGCCAGGCCGGCTCGCGTGATCTCGGCGGCCTCCTGGTTGACCTCGACCGCCACGACCTCGCGCACCAGGCCGGCCAGATCGGCGGTGATGGTGGCCGGCCCCGCGCCGACGTCGAGCAGCCGGTGGTCCGGCGCGAGGTACGGCAACAGGTAGGCCGCGCTGTTCTCGACCGTACGGGTGCGGTGAGACCGGAGCACGCTCTCGGCATGCCCGTGGGTGTAGGTCACGGCCGTCAACGCTCCAGAGGAGTGGCGGGCGGCGGATCGGGCACAAGGTCCTCCAGCCGCAGCTCCAGCACCCGGCACAGGGCCAGCAGCGTGGCCAGTCGCGGATTGAGTGGCGAGCCCGGGCGCGACTCGCCCTTCTCGAACTTCTGGTAGGTGTACGACGCGATCCCGGCCAGGTGCGCCGTCCGCTCCTGGCTCAGCCCCCGCTTCTCGCGGGCGCGCTGCAGCCGCACCCCGATCTCGCGGCCGAACTCGTCCCAGGTCGGTTGCCTTCTCCGCTGCCTCGACATGCCCCGATTGTGCTGCGCGAGAGCAACGGCGAGGCCATACCGAGATGGCAATTTCCAGGTGCTCCGGACTTCTTGTGGACAACCGGCCGAACGGGCACCCGGCTGTCGGACATCGCCTCTAGCGTGCCTGGCGGGGTCCGATGAACGGGGGACGGATGACCGACGAGACCGACGCCACCGCAGTGAGCCGCACGTGCCCGCCGTGGTGCGGACGCGACCACGCGGCGGGGCTCCACCCCGACGACCAGCACCACGCGAGCCGACCGCGTCGCGTGGCCGTGATCAGCGGCGCCCCCGCCCTCGAGCCCGACGAGCTCGCCGTGGCCACGGCCGTGGTGGCCCGGCTCGTGCGCAGGACACACTCCGGCCTGACCTGGCTGGAGGTCGTCAGCGAGGAGGGCCGCGGCCTCCGGATGGTCGCCACCGTCGACTCGGCCGGCCGGCTCCTGAGGGTGCTGCAGGAACTGCTCGGGCTCGAGACGACCTGACTCCTCCACAGGTAAGGTCACCATCTATACATGGTCATCTTTGTATGGCAGGATGTCGTCTCGTCGACGTGCGTCGATCTCGGGAAAGGACCTGCGATGCCCACCACCTCCCGCCCCCGCCTGGCACGGATCCTCCTGGCCGTGCTGGTGGCGCTTGCGCTCACCCTGCTCACTCCGGGCGGGGCCGGCGCCCGCCCCGCCGACCAGCTGCCGAGGGCCAAGCACCGCATCCTCGGCTCACACCTGACCAACCACCACACCCACGTGGAGACGTGGATCATCGGCTACTACCGCTACCAGCGCCGGGTGCGGATCTACCGGCGCCTGCGCGCGAAGCGCTTCTACGGGCTGCGGGTCTCCGCGCAGCACTGCAACCGACGCCGGTGCTGGGGCCGGGCCGTCGAAGGCAGGCTGTGGTCACCCCACCAGCCCGGGCGCCCTCTGCGTCGGTCCGCCGGCCGGGCCGTGGCGCATGCCGATCTCTGCATCCAGGGCACGACGGCGTGTGCCGCCCCGTGGAACTGGTTCGCCGGCTACGTCGACACCCGTCAGCACGAGCTCGTGCGACGATTCGCTGATCCGTGTGCCCGGGGAAGCTTGGAAGGAGGCGGCGTCGTGGCGGCCACCGACCTGTCGGCCCGCATCCTGTTCGAGGGCGGGGTCCTCACCGCAGCGCGCGCCGGCTCGGCGTTCACCGGCCCACCGGGGATCGCCCTGGGTGCGCTCGGCGGGTGCATGGTCGGTGAGGGTGCCAGTGGGTTACGCACCGTCAAGGCGCTGGTCGGCAAGCTGAACCCGTTCGACCGCCAGGCTGGTCCTCGTGGGTAGGCCACGACGGCTTGCGCGGCTCCGAGCCAGCCCCGTCACCCTGGAGGTCGTGTCGTGGACGATCGGCATCCTGGTCGTGCTCGCGGCCACGATCGTGATCACGGGGCTGGCCCACCGGCTCGGGTGGTCGTGGCCCTGAGGCGGTCCGTCAGCGGGTGGCGGTTCCTTCGACGTAGTCGCTGTCGTGCGACTTCACCCAGGCCATCAGCTTGCGCAGCTCGCGTCCGGTCTGCTCGATCGGGTGCTGCTCGCCCTTGGCCCGCAGGGCCTTGAACTCCGGGCCCCCGGCGTCCTGGTCGTCGATGAAGCGCTGGGCGAACGAGCCGTCCTTGATCTTGGCCAGGACCGCCTTCATGTTCTCCTTCACGTGGTCGTCGATGACCAGCGGCCCCGAGACGTAGTCGCCATACTCCGCCGTGTCGGAGACCGACCAACGCTGCTTGGCGATGCCACCCTCGTACATCAGGTCGACGATCAGCTTCAGCTCGTGGAGGCACTCGAAGTAGGCCACCTCGGGCTGGTAGCCCGCCTCGGTGAGCACCTCGAAGCCGTACATCACCAGCTGCGACGCACCGCCGCACAGCACGGCCTGCTCGCCGAACAGGTCGGTCTCGGTCTCCTCGGTGAACGTCGTCCTGATCCCCCCGGCACGCAGGCCGCCGATGCCCTTGGCGTAGGCCAGGGCGAGGTCCCAGGCCTTGCCGGAGGCGTCCTTCTCGACGGCGACGAGGACCGGCACACCGCGCCCGTCGACGTACTCGCGACGGACCAGGTGCCCCGGGCCCTTCGGCGCGACCATGATCACGTCGACGCCCTCGGGCGGCGTGATGTAGCCGAACCGGATGTTGAAGCCGTGCCCGAACACGAGGGTGTCACCCGGCGTGATGTTGGGCTCCACCGACTCGGCGTACAGCGTTCGCTGCACGTGGTCGGGCGCGAGGATCACGATCACGTCGGACTCCTCGACCGCCTCTGCGGGCGTCAGGACGCGGAGGCCCTCGGCCTCGGCCTTGGCGCGCGACTTGGAGCCCTCGGGCAGCCCGACGCGTACGTCGACCCCCGAGTCGCGCAGCGACAGGGCGTGGGCGTGGCCCTGGCTGCCGTAGCCGAGGACCGCCACGTTCTTGCTCTGCAGCACGGACAGGTCGGCGTCGTCGTCGTAGAACATCTGGGCCACAGTGGGCACTCCTTCGGTGAGATAGGTCGGTGCGGTACGTCGTGCGGTGGGCTCGGGTTCAGGATCCGCCGCCCGTCGCGACGGCGACGGGCCGGGGGGTGCGTTCGCTGATCGAGCGGGAGCCACGGCCGATGGCCACCACCCCCGACTGGACCAGCTCGCGGATGCCGAAGGGCTCGAGGATCCGGCGGAAGTCGGTGAGCTTGTCGGTGTTCCCGGTCACCTCGATGGTCACGGCGTCGGGCGCCACGTCGACGACCTTGGCCCGGAACAGCTGGACGGCGTCGAGCACCTGGCCGCGCGTGGCGGTGTCCGCGCGGACCTTGAGCAGCATCAGCTCGCGATTGACCGAGAGGGAGCCGTCGAGCTCCACGATCTTGATCACCTCGACCAGCTTGTTGAGCTGCTTGGTGACCTGCTCCAACGGGGAGTCCTCGACGTTGACCACGATCGTCATCCGCGAGATCTCGTCGTGCTCGGTCGGGCCCACCGCGAGCGACTCGATGTTGAAGCCGCGCCGGCTGAACAGGCCCGCGATCCGAGCGAGGACCCCGGGCTTGTCCTCGACCAGCACCGACAGCGTATGAGTGGTCATGTCAGGCCTCGTCCTCCTCGAACCGGGGCGCGAGGTCGCGCGCGTACTTGATGTCGTCGTTGCTGGTGCCGGCCGCGACCATCGGCCACACCATGGCGTCGCGATTCACCCGGAAGTCGACCACGACCGGCCGGTCGTCGATCGCCATCGCCTTCTCGATCGTGGCGTCGACGTCGTCGGGCGACTCGCAGGCCAGGCCCTCGCACCCGTAGGCATCGGCCAGCTTGACGAAGTCGGGGATCCGCTTGGAGTCGAGGTCGGTGTTGGAGTAGCGCTCGTTGTAGAACAGCGTCTGCCACTGCCGGACCATGCCGAGCGACTCGTTGTTGATGATCGCCACCTTGATCGGGATGGCGTTGATCGCGCAGGTGGCCAGCTCCTGGTTGGTCATCTGGAAGCAGCCGTCGCCGTCGACGGCCCAGACGGTGGCCTCCGGGCGTCCGACCTGCGCACCCATCGCGGCCGGCACGGCGTACCCCATGGTGCCGAGCCCTCCGGAGTTGATCCAGGTGCGCGGCTTCTCGAAGTCGATGTAGTGGGCGGCCCACATCTGGTGCTGCCCGACTCCGGCGCAGTAGATCGTGTCGGGGCCGGCGATATCGCTGAGCCGCTCGAGCACGTACTGCGGCGCCAGACTGCCGTCGGTCGGCTGGTCGTAGGCGACCGGGTAGCGCTGCTTGATCCCCACGATGTAGTCGACCCACTGCTCGTAGTCCCCGGTACGACCGGCGGCCGCCTCGGTACGCAGCAACGTGGTCAGGTCCGTGATCACCTCGCGGCAGTCGCCCACGATCGGGACGTCGGTGGTGCGGTTCTTGCCGATCTCCGCAGGGTCGATGTCGGCGTGGATCACCCGGGCGCCGGGCGCGAACGAGTCGAGGTTGCCGGTGACCCGGTCGTCGAACCGGGCGCCCAGGCAGATGATCAGGTCGCTGCGCTGCAGGCCGGCGACGGCCGCGACCGTGCCGTGCATCCCGGGCATGCCGAGGTGCTGCGGATGGCTGTCGGGCAGGGCACCGCGCGCCATCAGCGTGGTGACCACCGGGATCCCGGTCAGGTTGGCGAGCTCGAGCAGCTCGCGCGAGGCGCCCGCGCGGATCGTGCCGCCGCCGACGTAGAGGACCGGCCGCTTGGCGTCGAGGATCAGCCGGACGGCCTCCTTGATCTGCTTGGCGTGCGGCCGGGTGATCGGGCGGTACCCGGGCAGGTGGAGCTCGCTCGGCCAGGCGTACGTCGTCTGGGCCTGCAGCGCCGACTTCGCCACGTCGACCAGGACCGGACCCGGGCGGCCGGTCGAGGCGATGTGGAAGGCCTCGGCGATCGTGCGCGCGATCTCGGCCGGGTCGGTGACCAGGAAGTTGTGCTTGGTGACCGGCATCGTGATGCCCCGGATGTCGGCCTCCTGGAAGGCGTCGGTGCCGATCGAGCTGGCACCGACCTGGCCGGTGACGGCGACCATCGGGACCGAGTCCATGTGCGCGTCGGCCAGCGGGGTGACCAGGTTGGTGGCACCCGGCCCCGATGTGGCCATGCAGACGCCGACCCGGCCGGTCGCCGCGGCGTACCCCTGGGCCGCATGGCCCGCGCCCTGCTCGTGGCGGACCAGGATGTGCCGGATCGAGGAGTCCATCAGCGGGTCGTACGCCGGAAGGATCGCGCCGCCCGGGATGCCGAAGATGTGGCGGGTCCCCGCCGCCTCCAGCGCGCTGATCAAGCTCTGCGCGCCCGTCATGGACGTACCTGTCTGCCCTGTCGTCACCGGGTCTTCACCGGATATCACCTTGTCCTGTCTGTGCCACTTCCGGGGAACAAAAAACCCCTCTGCCGAGACGGCGAGGGGTGACGCGTGGGGTGAGTCGGGCTCAACCCGCGCGTCGGGTGCGTACAAAGAGTGTCGTGCGCATGGGCCCACGGTCCCGCCCGGGTCCGACGTCGTCAAGCGAGTCTGCCTGCCGTCCCAGCATCTGGTACGCCGATCCCACGGGCTGGGCACCCCGGATCAGTCGCGGCCCCGACCGGTCGTGATGCAGGCCTTGTTCCCCTGCGCGTCGGCGAGGACGACGAAGCGCGGCGCGTACTCGTCGGTGACCACGGTCCCGCCCGCCTCGACGGCGGCCGCGATCCGAGCCTCCGCGACCTCGGGTGCGACCCGGACGTCGAGGTGGAACCGCATGCGCGGCTCGTCGTGCCGCTCGGTGTGCTGGAACCACAGCGTCGGCTGGGAGCCGGCGAGGTCGCGCAGCTCCTGGTCGTAGTGCGGATGGTCGGTCATCGCGAGCACGGCCCGCCAGAACGGCTTGATCTCCTCGTGGTCCCAGGTGTCGAGCGCGATCTCGACCACCGCCGTCGCCGCGGGGTCGGCCCGCACCTCCAGCTCTGCGGCCGCGTCGCTGATCTGCCGCGCCAGGTCGAGGTCACGCGAGGTCACCGCGAAGACGTCGTGGCTGCACAGGCTGACGTTGACGTGCGGGTAGCGAAGATCGACGTCGGGATGGTGGTTCGCCTCCTCGGCGAGCTCGCCGATGCGCGTCACCAGGCGCAGTCCGGTCTCGAAGTTCCCGGTGAGGAAACGGGTGTGCAGGGCCTCGAAGAGCTGGCGCCAGTCGGAGAGACCGGCGGCCTCGACGTCGGCGAAGGACAGGGGATCGGACGCGGCCATCGACCCAGACTGCACCCTGAAGGGTGGAATGTGGAAGGTCGGCCACGCCTACCGGCGCGGGACCCTTCTTCTCAGCGAGCTTTCAGTTTATGGTCCCGGGCATGTGACTCGGGGCACATCCGCTTCGGGTCGCTCGGGAGGGATCACCCGTTCCCCCCGGAACCCGAAAGGTGGATTGCGTGACCGCGAGAACACGCAGAGCCGGCTTCGTGGCAGCTGCTGCCGCGACGGCCTTCACGACCGCCTGGGGCGTCGCCGCCCAGGCCAGTCCGAGCACACATCACTTCACGGCCAAGACCTCACCGCACGAGGTCGTCAGGCCGAGCGTCTGGCAGGGCAAGACAGCAGGACTCGACCGCGGCGCCCCCGAGCGGGCGGCGTACTTCGTCCAGCTGCGCGGCCAGGGCGCCGTCGACGCCGGCCGGACGGCCGGGCGAACCGTGCCCAGCAAGGTCCTGAGCCAGCGTTCGGTCATCACCGGCAACGCCGACCGCGCCTTCACCGCCGCCCGCGGTGCCGACGCGAAGGCGGTCAAGCTGTACACGACCACGAACCTGATCCCCGGCTTCGCGGTCACCACCGACCTGGACGGCGTCAAGGCTCTGGCGTCCCGCTCCGACGTGGTCAAGGTGTCGCGGATCATCCCCAAGACGGCGGAGAACGCCAACACCGCCAACCTCGTCCGGGCACTGCAGACCTGGAAGTCTCCGGGTGAGACCGGCAAGGGCGTGCGGATCGGCGTCATCGACACCGGCATCGACTACACCCACGCCGACTTCGGCGGCCGAGGCACCGTGGCGGCGTACGACAAGGCGAAGGCAGACGACACCTCGCCCACCTGGCGCAACACCCTGCCGAAGCTCGGGAAGCAGAAGATCATCGGCGGCTACGACCTCGCCGGCGACAGCTACGACGCCGACCCCGGCAGCGACACCTACCAGCCCATCCCGCACCCGGACAAGAACCCCCTCGACTGCAACGAGCACGGCACCCACGTGGCCGGGACCGCGGCCGGGTACGGCGTGACCAGGTCGGGCAGGACCTTCACCGGTAGGTACTCCAAGCTGGACGCGGCGAGGCTGATGAACATGAGGGTCGGCCCCGGCATGGCCCCGCGGGCGCAGCTGTACTCGCTGCGAGTCTTCGGCTGCGAGGGCTCCACCGACCTCGTCATCGAGGCGATGGACCGGGCGATGGACCCCAACCAGGACGGCAACACCAAGGACCACTTCGACATGATCAACCTGTCGGTGGGCTCCGATGACGGCACCGTCGACGACCCCGAGACCGCCGTCGTGGCGCAGCTCGCCAAGCACGGCGTGCTTCCCGTCATCGCGATGGGCAACGGCGGCGACAACACCGACATCGGCGGGTCGCCGGGCAACGCGCCGGCCTCACTGGCGGTCGCGAGCTCGGTCGACTCCTTCCAGATGCGAGACGGTCTGCGCGTCAACGCCCCGGCCGACGTCGCGGGCATCGCGGCGGGCCAGTTCTCGATCGCCTACGACTGGGCCAACAAGCCCGACGTCACCGGTGACGTCGTCCCGCTCTCGGCCGCCAACAACGACGGGTGCGACCCGCTGTCGACCGCCGACGCGGCCGCGGTGGCCGGGAAAGTCGCCTGGCTGGTCTGGGACGACAACGACGGCACCCGTCGCTGCGGATCGGTGGCCCGTTCGGGCAACGTGGCCGCCGCCGGCGCGATCGGTGCGATCTTCACCTCCGGCCTGGACGTGTTCAACGCCGGCATCACCGGCAGTGCCACGATCCCGGTGATCCAGCTGCCCAAGGCCCAGACCGACCGGCTCACGCCGGCCGTGGACGCGGGCACGCTGAACGTCACCTTCGACGGCTCGTTGAAGTCGACGATCAAGGACATCACCCCTTCGATCACCGACACCCTGTCCTCCTTCTCCTCGCGCGGCCCCCACGGGTCGATCGGCGTGGTGAAGCCGGACGTCACGGCCCCGGGCGACACCATCGCCTCGGCCGGCATGGGCACCGGCAACGACGTGCTCGTGATCTCCGGTACGTCGATGGCCACTCCTCTGGTCGCCGGCGTCTCGGCGCTGGTGAAGTCCAGGCACCCGGACTGGAGCCCGCTGTACCTCAAGGCCGCGGTCATGAACACCGCGACCCACGACCTGTACACCGAGCCCGGCCACCGCGGTGATCGCTACGCCCCCGCCCGCGTCGGCTCCGGCCGCGTGGACGCCAAGGCGGCGGTCCGGACCAAGGCGATCGCCTACACCCGGGGTGCCGACCAGCCCGTGTCGGCGAGCTTCGGCGTCGTCCCGGCCATGATCGACGGCGGCATCGTGACCAAGAAGAAGACGGTCGTGGTGCGCAACCTGAGCGGCAAGAAGGCGGGGTACCACCTCGCCTACGACGCGGTGAACACCTCGCCGGGCGTGACGTACTCGGTGTCCCCGAAGCGGCTCGTGATCAGGGCACACGCGAAGAAGGCCGTCACGGTCACCATGACGGTGGTCCCGAAGAAGCTGACGCACACGCTGGACCCGACGATGACCGGCACCCAGTCGACCGTCTTCGGTGACTTCCCGCGCACGTACGTCTCCGACGCGTCGGGCCATCTGACGGTCACGCCGAACGGCAAGCGGGAGCTGCGAGTGCCGGTCTACGGCGCGGCCAAGCCGGTGTCGCATCTTCGCGCGACGGCACAGCCCGGCGAGATCGACCTGAGCGGACCGACGATCGACCAGGGAAACAACGCTCAGGACGCCTACGCCGGGTTCGCCTCGATCATGCAGCTGGGTGCCACCAGCCCCCAGCAGCCGAAGTGCACGGTGACGATCCGCTCCAACTGCTGGACGAACCGGTCCGACCGGGCCGGCGACATCCAGTACGCCGGCGCGTCATCGGGCCAGGCGTTCGGGGACCCGTACCTGTGGTTCGGGATCTCGACGCATCGTGACTGGTCGAACCTCAACACCATGACGCCGTACGTCGACATCGACACCGATGGCGACCAGTTCCCGGACGTCGAGCTCTACGCCCAGAACGCCGCCTCGGCGCAGGGACGCACGGACGTGATGATGGTGTTCACGGTGGACTACAAGACCGGAGACCTTCTCGACATCGAGCCGGTCAACCTCCTGCAGTGGAACGTCGACACGGACGTGTACGACACGAACGTGATCATGCTGCCGGTGGACCTGGTCTACCTGGCCCAGGGGGGTCCGGACCTCAGCGGACCCGACGCGACGATCAACTACTGGGCCGGCACGTTCAACGGCTACACCGGCAACGACCAGGACCGGACCCACATGGCGACGTACGACGTCGGGTCTCCGAACCTGGTGGCCGACGCGGAGGCGATCTTCGAGGACGGCACCCAGACCGTGTCCGTCGGAGGCACCGGATGCGCGACGCAGGCGGATCCGGCGGCGGCCTGCCAGGCCCTGGTGTTCCACTACCGGAACGCTCCTGGTCACCGTGCCGAGGTGGTCGACATGCCGGCGCCGCCGGTGGCCAAGTCGGGGTCGCGTCACTGATCCCGTCTGACAGCGACACACGAAGGGCCCCGGCATCGCCGGGGCCCTTCGCCGTCCGATGGGGGGTCAGCGGAGATCCGAGAGCAGCATCCTCACCTGCTCGATCCCTCGCTCGAGCTCGTCGAACGACGTCGACAGCGGCGAGAGCCCGATCCGCAGACCGCCGGGGTCGCGGTAGTCGGGAAGGACGTCACGCTCCCACAGGGCGCGCACGACCTCCTTCATCCGCGGGTGCTGGAGCGTCACGTGCCCTCCCCGTCGCTCCGGGTCGCGCGGCGACGCCAGGGTCACGCCGTACGGCGCGAGCCGGTCGTCGGCGAGGTCGACGGTGTGGGCCGTGAGCCGCTCGGACTTCGTGCGTACGGCGTCGATCCCGACCTCGTCGACCAGCGCGACCATGTCCTGGATCGCCAGCATCCCGACCACCGCCGGCGTGCCCGACAGAAAGCGCCGGATGCCCGGCACCGGGACGTAGTCCGGCCCCATCACGAACGGGTCGGTGTTGCCGATCCAGCCCTGGATCGGCTGGACGAAGGTGTCGAGATGGCGCTCGGCGACATAGCAGAACGCCGGGGAGCCAGGGCCGCCGTTGAGGTACTTGTAGGTGCAGCCGGCCGCCAGGTCGACCCCCCAGGAGTCCAGCTCGGTGGGCACGGAGCCCACCGAGTGGCACAGGTCCCAGAGCACGAGGGCACCCGCGTCATGGGCCGCCGCGGTGATCGCGGCGACGTCGGCGATCCACGCCGACCGGTAGGAGACGTGGCTCAGGGCGACGAGGGCGGTCTCCTCGCCCACCGCAGCAGCCACCTGCTCGACGGTGGCTCCGGCCGAGGTGTCGACGTCGAGCCAGCGGATCGTCAGGCCGCACTCGGCGGCGACCCCGGCGGCGAGGTAGCGGTCGGTCGGAAAGTTGTCGCGGTCGATCACGATCTCGGTGCGGCCCGGCCGGGCCGCAATCGCCGTGCGCATCAGCTTGTAGAGCAGCACCGTCGTCGAGTCGCCGATCGCGACCTGCCCCGAAGCGGCGCCGAGCACCACCCGGCCCAGCTCGTCGCCGAGCGACAGCGGGAGGTCGAACCAGCCCTCGTCCCAGCCGCGGATCAGCCGGCCGCCCCACTCGTCCTCGACGAACCGGCACAGCCGGTCGGCGGTGACCTTCAGCGGCCGGCCCAGCGAGTTGCCGTCGAGGTAGACCAGGTCCGAGTCGGTGCCGACGAAGCGGTCGCGCAGCGCGGCCAGGGGATCGGCGTCGTCGAGGGCGTGCGTCATGCTCCGAAGTCTTGCACCCGGGCAGCGACGCGCGTCGCCGCCGCCGTCACTGATAGCTGACGAAGCTGACGGCCGGGTGGATCCGGCGCACCTGCTGTGGCGTGAAGCGGTGGACGTCCCAGTGGTAGAACAGCTTGAAGCCCTGGCGGACCCGGTGCGGCCGGGCGACCGCGTGGTACGTCGCGAGCTTCTGCCCCCGGGTGCCGAACCCGTCGGTGTGCTGCACCATCGCCAGCCCGGACCGGTGGGCGATCCGGCCGATGTCGGGCAGCATCGACACCCGGAACTGGTGGAGCACGAAGAGCTTCTCCGGGAGCCCCCTGCGCTGGACCAGGCGTGAGAGCCACAGCGAGGTGCGGTTGACCTCGGCCGCGCGCACCGCCCCGACCACCGAGGCCGGGACCTGGTGCGGGCCCATCCGCCACTCGGGGTCCAGCGCCAGTCCGACCCACGGCTTCTTCAGCGCCCAGGCCCACCGCTGGGCGACGACGGGGAACGGGGCTCGCCCGGTCTGGAGGTCGAGCAGGAGCAGGGCTCCGTGGACGTGCGCCGCCCGCACGTACTGCGCGACCAGCGCGCGCGGGATGTCGTGGCTGTAGTCGTGGTCGGCACCCGGCGAGCGGTCGGCCACGGTCACGATCAGCTCGTAGACCGGCTGGATTTGCTCGCCTGCCTCGCGGAACGGCCGCGCCGCGTGCATCAGGCGCCGCTGCATGGTCTCGGGGTCGGTGGCGCCGAGGACCCCCATCGAGCCGGTCTGGGCGGTGCCGTAGTAGGCGACCAGGAACCGCGGGTGGCCGTGATCGCCGAAGATCCGGTAGCCGCCACCCGGGAGCTGCGGCCTCGGCGCGATCGGCGGCGGTGCGGGGACGACGTACGACGGCAGGACGGTCGCGGTGACGAGCGCCGAGTCGGGCGCCTCGGCCGCGAGGTCGTCGGAAGGGACCGCCTGCGCCGGCGACCGGTCTCCGGCATGCCCCACGACGGCGGCCAGCAGGACGAGGAGCACGAGTCCCAGGACGGTCAGCGAGAGCGGAGAGCGCCACCGCGCAGCGAAGTCCGACCTCACCTCGAGCTGCCCTCCCTCACGGGCCGGGCCGTCCGAGGGGCGGCCGGGTCGACGACGAGTCTGCGGTCCGATTCTCGCACCCACCGGCGTCTGCCGGTGCGAACGTGCGGACGATCTGGGACGGGTCGTGACGCGAAAAGGTTGTCGACCCGCGGCGGTGGGACCGGGAGAGTGTCCCTCATGGAATCCCGATCCGCAGCCCTGGAACGCGCCCACGAGCACGCCGTCACGTGGCTCGACTCGCTCGACGAGCGCCCGGTGCCGCCCGCGGTCGACGCCGACGAGATGGTGCGCCGGCTCGGTGACCTCCCCGACGGGCCCACGCCGGCGGCCGAGGTGGTCGACCTCCTCGCCGAGGCCTGCGAGCCGGGACTGGTCGCGATCCCCTCCGGCCGGTTCTTCGGGATGGTGATCGGTGGGTCGCTGCCCGCCGCCCTGGGCGCGGACTGGCTGACCTCTGCATGGGACCAGAACGTCGGCCTCCGCAGCCTGACGCCGGCCGGCGCGGCGGTCGAGGAGGTGGCGGGCCGATGGCTGCTCGACCTGTTCGGGTTGCCGTCCGGGTCGGCGGTCGGCTTCGTGACCGGCGCGACGATGGCCAACTTCACCTGCCTCGCAGCCGCCCGCGACACCGCGCTGCGCCGCGCCGGGTACGACGTGCGAGCCGGCCTGCGCGGCGGACCCGGCGTACGGGTGCTGGTCGGGCCCGAGCGCCACCCGTCGGTGGACCTACCGCTGCGGTTCCTCGGCCTCGGCGACCCGATCGCCGTACCGGCCGACGCCGCCGGAAGGATCCGGCCGGAGGCTCTCGCCGAAAGCCTGGCCGATGTCGGCGGACCCGCGATCGTCGTGCTCCAGGCCGGCAACATCCACTCCGGAGACTTCGACCCGTTCGCCGACTGCGTGGCGCTGGCCCACGAGCGCGGCGCGTGGGTGCACGTCGACGGTGCCTTCGGGCTCTGGGCGGCGGTCTCACCACGTTGGCGCGAGCGCGTCCGCGGCCTCGCCGACGCCGACTCGTGGGCGACCGACGCGCACAAGACGCTCAACGTCCCCTACGACGCCGGGTTGGCGATCGTGCGCGACGCCGACGCGCTGGCGTCGTCGATGGCCATGCACGGCGACTATCTGATCCAGGCGTCGGGCGACCCCCAGGAGCGCACTCCCGAGCTGTCGCGGCGCGGCCGCGGCTTCGCCACCTGGGCCGCGCTGCGCAGCCTGGGCCGCTCCGGCGTGGCCGACCTCGTCGAGCGGCTGGCCAGCCATGCCCGTACGCTCGCAGACGGCGCCCGGGAGATCCCGGGCTGCGAGGTGCACAACGACGTCGTCTTCACCCAGGTCTGCCTGAGCTTCGGCGACGACGACCGCACCCGGTCGGTGGGGGAGGCGCTGCTCGCGGACGGTGTCACCTGGATGTCCGGGTCGCGCTGGCACGACCGCGCGATCGTGCGCATCTCGGTCAGCAACTGGAGCACGACCGACGACGACGTACGCCGCTCGCTCGAGGCGCTCCATCGCGCGGCGGAGGCTGCCGGATGAGCGGCCGCGACCTCGTGCACCCACCCAAGCTCTCGCCCGGCGACAGGGTGGCGGTCCTCTCCCCCGGTTTCGCCGCGCCGGCGGTCGCCCCGACGGTGCACGAGCAGGCCCTCCAGCGGATCCGCGACGTGCTCGAGCTCGAGCCGGTGGAGTACCCGACGACGCGGCGGCTCGACGCGACGGCACGCGACCGGGCCGCCGACCTGAACGCCGCGTTCGCCGACCCCGGGATCCGCGCCGTCCTGGCCACCATCGGCGGCGACGACCAGATCACGGTGGTGCCTCACCTGGACGCCGGACCCGTCCGGGCGGATCCCAAGCCGTGCCTGGGCTACAGCGACAACACCAACCTCCTCAGCTGGCTGTGGACCCACGGCGTCGCCTCCTTCCACGGTGGCTCGACCCAGGTGCAGATCGGCCCGGGCCCCGGCCTCGACGACGTCCACCTCCGGTCGCTGCGGGCCGCGCTGCTCGAGGGCGGCCGGCTGGAGATCACCGAGCCCGGCGAGTCGGAGGACGTCGGCGTGCGCTGGGAGGACCCGGCCGCGCTGACGACGTACGGCGACCGCGAGCCGACCGAGTCCTGGACCTGGGGCGGCCCCGAGCGGTCGGTGACCGGGCCGACCTGGGGAGGCTGCATCGAGGTGCTGCAGTGGATCCTGACCGCCGGCCGCTTCCCGCCGGACCCGTCCGTGCTCGGCGGCGGCATCCTGCTGCTGGAGTCGTCGGAGGAGCTCATTCCGGCCTCGGAGTTCGGCTACATCGTCCGCTCGCTCGGCGAGCGCGGCCTGCTCGCGGCCGTCGACGCCGTCGTGGTGTCGCGCCCGCCGACGTCGACCCACGAGCACCGCCCCTCCCCCGACGACCGAGCAGCAGCCCGTCGAGCGCAGCGCGACGCGGCCCTGGCGACGATCGGTCGCTACAACCCCGACGCGGTCGTGGTGATCGGCGTGCCCTTCGGCCACACCCGGCCGCAGTGGGTCCTTCCCTACGGCGGCACGATGACCGTCGACGCCGTCGCGCGGCGGGTCTGGGCGGACTATGCCTGAGCCGGCGCGCCGTACGTCGGCGTCCGGGTGCCCGCGAACCGCACGGCGAGGTGGCCCTCCTCCACTGTGAGGACTACGGCGCCCGGCCGTCCCGGGGCGAGTCCTATCAGCCGCAGACCGCGCCGTGGGCGGCCGACTGCACGATCTTGGCGTACTTGCCGAGCACCCCGCGGGTGTACTTCGGCGGGGGCGGCTCCCAGCCGTCGCGGCGCGACTCCCAGTCGTCACCCTGCTCGACCTCGAGGGATCGGTGGGCGACGTCGAGGGTGATCCGGTCGCCGTCGCGGACGAACGCGATCGGCCCGCCGTCGACCGCCTCGGGAGCGATGTGGCCGACGCACAGCCCCGTCGTACCTCCGGAGAACCGGCCGTCGGTGATCAGCAGCACGTCCTTGCCCAGGCCGGCGCCCTTGATCGCGCCGGTGATCGCGAGCATCTCGCGCATGCCGGGGCCGCCCTTGGGACCCTCGTAGCGGATGACCACGACGTCACCGGCCGCGATCGTCCCGGCCTCCAGCGCGTCCATCGCCGCGCGCTCGCCGTCGAAGACCCGGGCGGTGCCGGTGAACGTCGAGTCGTCGAAGCCGGCCGACTTCACCACCGCACCCTCCGGCGCGAGCGACCCGGTGAGGATGGTGAGCCCCCCGGTCTTGTGGATCGGGCGGTCGAGGGACCGCAGCACGTCGTCGTCGAGCGAGGGTGGTGAGAGCTCCGCCAGGTTCTCCGCCATGGTCTTCCCGGTCACGGTCAGTGCGTCGCCGTTCATGAGCCCGGCATCGAGGAGCGCCTTCATGACCACGGGGATGCCGCCGACCTTGTCGACGTCGTTCATCACGTAGCGCCCGAAGGGCTTGAGGTCGCCGAGGTGAGGCACCCGGTCGCCGATCCGGTTGAAGTCGTCGATGGTCAGGTCGACCTCGGCCTCCCGGGCCATCGCCAGGAGGTGGAGCACCGCGTTGGTGGAGCCGCCGAGAGCCATCACGACGGTGATCGCGTTCTCGAACGCCTCCATGGTCATGACCTGGCGCGCGGTGATGCCCTCGCGCAGGAGGTTCACCACCGCCTCGCCGGAGCGGTGGGCGAAGCCGTCGCGGCGTCGGTCGACCGCGGGCGGCGCGGCCGAACCCGGCAGGCTCATCCCGATCGCCTCGGCGACGGCGGCCATCGTGTTCGCGGTGTACATGCCGCCGCACGCGCCCTCGCCGGGGCAGATCGCCCGCTCGATGCGGTCGACCTCCTCGCGGCTGATCTTCCCGGCCAGGCACGCCCCGACCGCCTCGAACGCGTCGATGATGGTGACGTCGCGACCGTCGACCTGCCCGGGCATGATCGAACCGGCGTACAGGAAGACGCTGGCCAGGTCGAGGCGGGCGGCGGCCATCATCATGCCCGGCAGGCTCTTGTCGCAGCCGGCCAGCAGCACCGAGCCGTCGAGACGCTCGGCCATCATCACCGTCTCCACGGAGTCGGCGATCACCTCGCGGCTGACCAGTGAGAAGTGCATCCCCTCGTGACCCATCGCGATGCCGTCGGAGACCGAGATCGTCCCGAACTCGAGCGGATATCCGCCCGCGGCGTGCACGCCGTTCTTGACCGCCTGGGCCAGTCGCTGCAGGGAGAGGTTGCAGGGGGTGATCTCGTTCCAGCTGGAGGCGACCCCGATCTGCGGCTTGGCGAAGTCCTCGTCACCCATCCCCACGGCGCGGAGCATGCCCCGAGCCGCGGTCTTCTCCAGCCCATCGGTGACGTCGCGCGAGCGGGGCTTGAGGTCCGGCGTACTCATGCCTCGCAGCCTAGTGACGCCGCGGCATCCCCCGACCGCGGCGTCTCACCCAGACTCGGGCTCAGATGACCGCAGCGCGTACGACGCAGACGTCGGGGAGGTCCTTGTGGATCTCGGTCCACGACTCCCCGGCATCGGGTGAGGCCCAGACGCCGCCGTTGCGGCCTCCGAAGTACAGGCCGTGGGTGTCGTGGGTGTCGACGCACATCGCGTCGCGCATGACCGCGATGTAGTAGTCGTCGGGCAGGCTGCCGTCGCCCAGCGCCGACCAGCTCCCACCGCGGTCGGTCGAGCGCCATACGCGAGCGTGGCCGTCGACCGGCCAGCGCGCCCCGGCGTCCACGATCGGGAACGCGTAGACACTCTCGGGGTCGTGCGGATGGACCACGATCGGGAAGCCGAACTCCGACGGAAGTCCGGGGGCGATGTCCTGCCAGCTGTCGCCGCCGTCCTCGGAGCGGTAGACCCCGCCGTGGTTCTGCAGGTAGAGCAGGTCGGGCGCCGTCGGGTGGCGGGTCACCTTGTGCACGCACTGACCGAACTCGGGATAGCTGCGCTCGCCGGGGAAGAACTCCGCCTTGACCCCGGTGTTCGAGGGGTACCACGAGTCGCCGCCGTCGTCGGTGCGGTAGACGCCGCCGGTGGAGATCGCCGCGAGCACCTTCGCCGGCTCGGTGGGGTGCGGCAGAATCGTGTGGAACGCCTGGCCGCCGAAGCCCGCGTTCCACTCCGGACGCTGCGGGTGGTCCCACAGCCCGCGCTCGAGCTCGAACGTCTCGCCCCGGTCGTCCGAGCGGAAGATGGCGCCCGGCTCGGTGCCGGCGTACACGACGTCGTCGTCGACCCCGGGAACGAGCTGCCAGACGCGCGCGACCGCGGCGTCGGTGTCCTCGGGGAAGCGGACGGCGCCGTTCGGCGTCTCCTGCCACGACGCCCCGAGGTCGTCGGAGCGCCACACCTGGGGGCCGAGCCAGCTCGAGCTCGCGCCGGCCAGGAGCCGTGGCGTCCCGCCACGGGTGTCGATCATGGCCGAGTACACCTCCTCCATCGGGAAGTGCGGCCCCGTCCAGCTCCAGTCGCGACGGGCCTCGTCGGACCGCCCGATCCACAGACCCTTGCGCGTGCCGACCATCACCACGGTGTCGCCCATGAGGTTGCTCCCTCCGTCATTCGACCCCGCCAACTATTCCTAATCGGAAGAGTAGTCTGGACGGACCATGAGTCAAGACCTGCCGGTCACGGCGTACGCACTGCTGGGGCTGCTCACGTTCGGCGACGAGCTGACCGGCTACGAGCTCAAGCAGCGCGCCGACAACACTTTGCGCTTCTACTGGGTCGCGCCGGCGATGAGCCAGATCTACACCGAGCTCGCGCGGCTGACCGAGCACGGGCTGCTCGAACCGGTCACGACCGCCGGCCGGGGGCGGCGTACGACGGCGTACCGGATCACCACGGCGGGCTCGGCGGCGCTCCGTGGCTGGATCGCGGGCTCGACGGTCGGCTTCCCCACGCTGAAGCACACCGTGCTGCTGCGGCTGCTGATCGGGCACGCCTCCGACCCCGAGCGGATCCGGGCGATGCTCGAGGAGTACGCCGACGAGCTCGCCGTGGCGCGACGCGACCTGCGGGAGGTGCGCGAGTCGCTGCGGGGCGCCGACGGCGCCGGTGAGGCCTTCTACTACCCGTCGGTGGTGGCCGACTGGGGGTTGGACTATTTCGCCGCGGAGACCCGGCACACCCGACGGGCCCTGGACCGGCTGAACGCCGAGTCGGCCTGTGCCGAGCGGGTGTGATCGGCACCCACCTTCGGGCCGAGTCGAGGGTGGGTAGGTTGCTCGGGTGCTGTCGAGGGTCCCGCCGGTGTGGCTGGTGGTCGTCGGCATCGCGTCGGTGCAGCTGGGCGCGGCGATCGCCAAGAACCTGTTCGACGACGCCGACCCGCTGACCCTGGTCTGGCTGCGTCTCGCCACGAGTGCGGTGGTCCTCAGCGCGGTGGCCCGGCCCGCGCTGCGAGGGCGTACGCCGGAGGACTGGCGGGTGGCGATCGCCTTCGGCATCGTCCTCGGGACCATGAACTGGGCGATCTACGAGTCGTTCGCCCGCATCCCGCTCGGGATCGCGGTGACCATCGAGTTCCTCGGGCCGCTCGGCCTGGCCGTCGCCGGCAGCCGTCGCGCCCGCGACCTCGCGTGGGTCGCCCTGGCGGCCGCCGGGGTCGGGCTGCTCGGCGTCGAGCGCGGC
>JAICHQ010000006.1 GCA_025924815.1 Nocardioides sp. | reverse complement strand
GCCTTGCCGAACCGCCGGTCCCGTCCGGCATAGATCTCGATCGCCTTCCACAGCGCCAGCCGGTCGACGTCGGGCCACAGGATGTCGGTGAAGACCAGCTCGGCGTACGCCGCCTGCCAGAGCATGTAGTTGGACAGCCGGTTCTCGCCCGACGTACGCCAGAGCATGTCGGCGTCGGCGAGCGCGGGGACGTACAGGTGGCGGGCGAAGGTGCGCTCGTCGACCTTCTCCGGGTCGAGGCGGCCGGCGGCGACCTCGCGCGCGATGGCGCGAGCGGTGTCGGCGACCTCGGCCCGCCCGCCGTAGTTGACGCACATGTTGAGGGTCAGCACGTCGTTGCCGCGGGTCAGCTCCTCGGCCACCTGGAGCTCCTTGATCACCGACTTCCACAGCCGCGGCGCACGCCCCGACCAGGTGACCCGCACCCCCAGCTCGTGCATCTCGTCGCGCCGTCGTCGGATCACGTCGCGGTTGAAGCCCATCAGGAAGCGGACCTCCTCGGGCGAGCGGCTCCAGTTCTCGGTCGAGAAGGCGTACGCCGAGATCGCCTTCACGCCGATCTCGATCGCGCCCTCGACGACGTCGAAGAGCGCGGCCTCGCCCATCTCGTGGCCGCGCGTGCGTGGCAGTCCGCGCGCCTTGGCCCATCGGCCGTTGCCGTCCATCGTGATCGCGACGTGCCGGGGCACGAGCCCCTTCGGGATCACGGGCGGACGAGCCCCGGACGGGTGCGGGGTCGGGGGTCGGACCTGGCGCCGGCTCATCTCTCGACGTGCTCCAGCGACCTGAGCCCGCGCTCGAGATGCCAGTGCAGGAACGCGGCCACCAGGCCGGACGCCTCGCGCAGAGGTCGGGCGTCGGCGGCGGCGACGCTCGGCCAGTCGCCGGCGAGCAGCGCGCCCATCACCTCGAGGGTGCCTGTCGAGGGCGTGGCCGACCCGGGCACGCGGCAGTCGGCGCACAGCGCGCCGCCGGCGGAGGGGGAGAACCACCGGTGCGGGCCGGGGTCGCCACAGCGCGCACAGTGGGTGAACGAGGGCGCGTAGCCGGCCACCGCGAGCGAGCGCAGGAGGTAGGAGTCCAGCACCTGGGACGGCGCACGGTCACCGGCGGTCATCGCCCGCAGACCGCCGACCAGCAGCAGAAACTGCTGGAGCGCTGGCTGCTTCTCCTCGGTGACGAGCCGCTCGGCGGTCTCGAGCATGACCGTCCCCGCGGTGTAGCGGTCGTAGTGGTCGCCGAGCCGCGAGGGGAACGCATCCAGCGTGTCGGCCTGGGTGATCACGTCGAGGTTGCGCCCCTCGGCCAGCTGGAGGTCGACGTGGGTGAACGGCTCGAGCCGGGAGCCCCATCGCGACGTCGTCTTCCGCACGCCCTTGGCCACCGCCCGAACCCGCCCGTGCTGACGCGTCAGCAGGGTGATGATCCGATCGGCCTCACCCAGCTTGTGAGTGCGCAGGACGATCGCCTCGTCGCGGTAGAGGGGCACCGGTCCATTCTGCCGTGGTCAGGTCGCGGTACGCCGACCGCGCGCCGACGACGACCAGCATCGCAGACAGAACTCGACCGCCCGCCGGGTCAGCCGCTCGGGCCGCAGCCGCCACTCGAGCAGCGTCGACGCCCGCACGAACTCGGACTTCTGCAGCTCCCCGGCCAGCATCCGCGAGTCCGCGAAGGGGTGGATCGGGTCGGCGGTGTGGCCCACTATCAGGGCGGGAGCCGTGATCCGGCGTCGCTGCCGCGACGACGGGGCGACCCGCCCGAAGATGATCCCGTGCAGCACCGCCGCCATCGAGTCGGCCCGCTGGTCCATCGTGTCCAGCACGATGCCGGCCCAGAAGGGCAGGACGCCCCGGGGCGCGGGCCGGGTGAGCCGTCGCAGCGTGTTCACCGTGAACGGGGCGAACCGGGCCGCGAACAGGATCGGGACGAACGCCAGGATCCCGGCCTCGAGGGCGTTGTCGAGCACCGGCATCTCGATGATCAGACCCTGGACCCGCTCGGGCGCCTCGGCGGCGACCTCGAGCGAGACGTTCGCACCCAGGGAGGTGCCGCCGATGACGGCCCGCTCGGCTCCGAGATGGTCGAGCAGCGCGACCACCTGGTCGGCGAACGCGCTCATGGAGTAGACCAGCGGGTCGGCCGGCCGGTCGGAGCGACCGTGGCCGAGCAGGTCCAGCGTCACGACGTGCAGCCCCTCGGCAGCGAGGGCACGGGCCAGCGGTTGGTGCATGCGACGCGGCATCAGCTGACCGTGGAGCAGCACCACCCAGCGCAGGCCCGCGCCGTACTCGGTGTACTCCAACCGCTCGTCGCCCGACCCGCTGTCGAAGAAGAACTGGCCGACGCGTTCCGAGACCAACATGAGCACATACTGACCCATGCCCGTGTTGCGCCGTCTCGGTCCCGCCGACTGGCGGACGTTCCGCGATGCCCGCCTCCGCGCCCTCGCCGACTCGCCCGAGGCCTTCGGCTCCACGCTCGCGCGCGAGCGAGGGTTCAGGGAGGACGACTGGCGGCAGCGCCTCACCAGGCCGGTCTGGGTCGTGGAGGATCCCCTTCCCGTGGCGATCGGCGGGCTGTTCGACCACGAAGGAGCCCTCCATGTCTGGGGCATGTGGACCGACCCCGGACATCGCGGACGCGGTCACGCCCGCCGGATCCTGGACGCCCTGATCCCGGCCGACGCCGACGCCGTGCTCGACGTCAACCTCGCCAACGACGCCGCCCGTACGACGTACGAGCGCTACGGGTTCGTCGGCACCGGCCGGATCGAGCCCCTGCGTCCCGGATCGGACCAGCGCATGGAGCAGATGGTCCTGCGTCGGGGCTGAGCCGGCCCTGGGCGTCAGCGGTTGTCCGGCCCGTCCTCGTCGCGACCGAGTCCGGCCTCCCGGGCCCGCACGATCGCAGCCGAGCGGTCCTCCACCTGGAGCTTGAGCAAGATGGCGGACAGGTGGTTGCGCACCGTCTTCTCCGACAGACCCAGCTTCGCGGCGATCACCGAGTTCCGGTGGCCCGCCGCCACCAGGTCGAGCACCCCGCCCTCCCGTCGCGTCAGCTCCGGGAAGGTGCCCTCCCGGTAGCGGTGACTGCTCTCGAGGAAGAACCCGACGATCCGCCGGGCCACGGCCGGCCCGAACACGGTGCCACCGCCGGCCAGGGTCTGGATCGTGGACACCAGCTCGGACCCGTCGGCCCCCTTCAGGAGGTAGCCGCGCGCACCGGCCCGCATGGCGCCGTACACGCTCTCGTCGTCGTCGTGCATGGTGAGCACGAGCACCGGCAGCTCCGCGTCGGCCGCGAGCAGGCGGCGGGTCACCTCGATGCCCGACAGATCGGGCATCCGGAGGTCGGTGAGGACGACGTCGGGCCGGGTCCGCTCCACCAGGGCCAGCAGCTCCGTCCCGGAGGACGCCGTGCCGACCAGGTCGATCGCCGGGACGTCGGTGAGCACGGCCTCGACGCCGTAGCGGTACATCGGGTGGTCGTCGGCCAGCACGACGCGGATCGGGGTGGTCATCCGACCACTGCCGGGAGCACGGCCCGGACCAGGGTTCCCCGGCCGGGAGTCGCGTCGATCCGGAGGGTGCCGCCGACGGACTCCGCCCGTTCCCTCATCGAGGTCAGGCCCACGCCGCCCGGCCGCGGTGCGACCGCGCCGCAGCCGTCGTCGAGCACCTGGAGCGTCAGGCCGTCGGGCCCGTCGTCGAGCGACACCGTGATCCGGGTGGCGCCGGCATGTCGGACGGCGTTGGTCAGGGCCTCGCCGGCGATCCGTTGAGCGACCAGCGCGACGGCCGGGCCGGCGGAGACCGGGTCGTCGCCGTGGCTCAGGTCCACGCACACACCGGATGCGGACACGGCCTCGACCTGACGGCGGAGCGCGGCGAGCAGGTCGATGTCACCGGGCCCGAGGTCGTCGATGATTCCGCGCACCTCGCCGACGAGGGAGCCCACCTCCCGGTACAGGACCTCCAGGATCTCGGGGACCCGTTCCGGATTGGCGTCGACCGCACCGCGCGCGGCCTCGAGCCCCAGTGAGATCCCCGACAGGGACGGGCCGACGCCGTCGTGGAGATCGGCTCGTAGTCGCGTGCGCTCGGACTCGCGGATCGCGAGCACCCGCGCCCGTGAGTCCGCCAGCTCCCGGGCGGACCGTTGGGCGTGCACGGCCGCGGCGACCGGGCCGGACAGCGCGGTGACGAGTCGGCGGTCGGCGCGGCCGAGACCGTCGCGCTCGGTGCGGCCGGAGACCACGAGCTCACCGAGCCAGGTGCCGGCGTACTCGAGGGGCACGCGGTGCTCCGGATGGCCGTTCGCCTCCGCACCGACCTCGGCGACGAGTCCGTCGACGTCGTGCACGGCCACCCGCGGGCTGCGCAGCGCCTCCGCGATCCCGGCGAGCATGGGCCGGAGCCCTTCCTCCCCGGCGCTGCGCATGCCCTCCCCGACCCGGCGGAAGGCTCGCAGCGGGTCTCCGCGGTCGCCGTAGACCAGACGACCGAAGAACCTCTGGAGCAGACGGTGCGCCGGCACCACGAGCAGCCCGACGGCCGCGACGGCGAACAGGGTCGGGACCGGGCCGGCCGGGGTGACGCTCGTGATCACCGCGACGACCCCGAAGTAGGCGCCGATCGACAGTCCCGTGAGCGTGCCGTAGACCAGCCCGCTGCGCAGGACGAGCTTGATGTCGAACAGGCGGTAGCGCACGATCCCGATCGCCAGTGCCGCCGTGGTCAGCATGTTGGCGAGGAACTCGATCCACGGCGAGTTGAGCGGTGCGACGGCGAGCTCGGGCACCACCCCGACCGTCAGCCATGCCAGCTGCTCCCGCTCGGGGCTGGCAGCGCGCCAGAGCCGCCGGGCCGTGTGACCCCAGGTGAGCAGGGCGACGACCACCCCCAGGAGCGCCGAGACGACGGTCAACACCAGGAGCGGCGTCTGCAGATGGCCCTGACTGACCGGGTTGACGCCGAGGTCCCTCCCGTTGACGACCGAGTCGTAGGACTGGTCGAGCAAGGACATGCCGATCGTCAGGCCACCTGCCGACACGAGCGAGGCGACGGCCAGTCGGTGCCCTGACCGCGACACCGTGTGGCCGCTGGGGTAGATCAACAGCAGCAACGAGGATCCCAGCAGGAAGGCCGGGGCCCAGGGCCAGGCGCCCCACCACGCGAAGAAGGATCGTGCCGGCAGGGCCCAGTGGTACGACGCGAGCGCCCACCCGTTGCCGAACATCGTGACGCTGTTGGCGAGCGCGACCGCCAGCACCACCCAGCCGATCCGGTTGCCGGGGCGGATCCGCAGCAGCACGATCGCCAGGACCGAGATCCAGACCCCATTGGCGGCGTTGTTCAGGGTGTTGTCGTGGACCAGCCCGGACAGAGACCGGTCCCCCGGTCCCCAGGCCAGCCAGAACCCCGCGAGGGCGAGCAGCACGCCGAGCACCCCGACGGCGATGCCCCCGCGTGCGGCCCGCTCCTGGTTCATGGCGACATTGTGTGCGCCACGGGGCCTCCGCGCACCTGATCGACGATCCGGCTCGCCGGGAGGCTGTCCCGGGTCAGCCGGGACAGCCGTCCCTCCCCTCATTCAGGCTGTCTGACCGACAGTTCCCCCGTCCGCGGCAACCGGCCGCACCACCACACGGAGGACCTCATGCGACACCAGCTCACGACCCACCCGATCCGGAGCCTCGCCGCTCTTCTCGTGCTCGCCTTCTGCTTCTTCCAGCTCAGCGCATCGGGACAGTCCGGCACCTACTGGGAGAACGGCCCGGGCTGGCTCGGCACCACCGGCTGGATCCTGTTCCTGCTCAGCGCCCTCGCCTTCCTGGTCTCCGCCACCTACCTCGTGGTCCGCGGCGTCCGCGGCCGGAAGACTGCGTGAGCGAGGGGCTCAGCGCACGCGGTTGACCGCGCTGATCACCGCCTTGAGCGAGGCGGTGACGATGTTGGGGTCGAGGCCGACGCCCCAGACCACCCCGGTCTCGCCGTCGGCACCGGTGATCGCGCACTCGACGTACGCCGCCGCGATCGCGTCTCCGCCGGCGCTCAGGGCGTGCTCGGCGTAGTCGAGCACCCGGACGTCGAAGAAGCCGTGGTCGCGGTCGACGGCGTTGATCGCATCGACGAACGCCGCGATCGGGCCGTTGCCCTCGCCCGAGAGCTCGTGGAGCTGCCCGTCGACGTACACGTTCACGTCGAGCCGGTCCTTCTCCCCGGCGGCCGAGGAGGTGTGCACGGAGTTGAGCTTCAGCGGGGTCTCGCGGGAGAGGTACTCGGCCTGGAACACCTCCCAGATCGCCGCGGGACTGATCTCGCCGCCCTCGGTGTCGGTGCGCTCCTGGATCACCCGGCTGAACTCGATCTGGGCGCGGCGCGGGAGGTCGAGGTTGTGCTCGGCCTTGAGCACGTAGGCGACGCCGCCCTTGCCGGACTGGCTGTTGACCCGGATGACCGCTTCGTAGGAGCGGCCGACGTCCTTCGGGTCGATCGGCAGGTACGGCGCCTCCCAGGGCATGTCGCCGACCGGCGTGCCCTCGTCGCTCGCCCGTCGCTCGAGGTCCTCCAGACCCTTCTTGATCGCGTCCTGGTGGGATCCGGAGAACGCCGTGTAGACCAGGTCGCCGGCGTACGGGTGACGCGGGTGGACCGGCAGCTGGGTGCACCACTCCACCGTGCGCCGGATCTCGTCGATGTCGGAGAAGTCGATCTTCGGGTCGATGCCCTGGCTGAACAGGTTCATGCCCAGGGTCACCAGACACACGTTGCCGGTGCGCTCGCCGTGGCCGAACAGGCAGCCCTCGACCCGGTCGGCACCGGCCATCATCGCCAGCTCGGTCGCGGCGACCGCCGTGCCGCGGTCGTTGTGGGGGTGCAGCGAGATCGTGGTGAACTCGCGCCGGGTCAGCTGCCGGGAGAACCACTCGATCTGGTCGGCGTACACGTTCGGTGTCGCCATCTCGACCGTCGCCGGCAGGTTGAGGATGATCTCCCGGCCGTCGTCGGGCTGCCAGACGTCGCTGACCGCCTCGCAGACCTCCACGCTGAAGGGGAGCTCGGTGCCGGTGAAGATCTCCGGGCTGTACTCGTAGCCGATGATCGTCTGACCGAGCACACTCTCGGCGTGCTTCATCACGACCTCGGTGCCGCGCACCGCGATGTCCTTGATCTCGTCGGGGCTGGCACGGAAGACGACGCGGCGGAACAGCGGCGCGAGGGCGTTGTACAGGTGGATGTTGGCGTGGTGGACGCCGACGAGCGAGTGGACGGTGCGCTCGATCAGGTCCTCACGGGCCTGGGTCAGCACCGAGATCGTGACGTCCTCGGGCACCCGGTCCTGCTCGATCAGCTGGCGGACGAACGCGAAGTCGGTCTCGCTGGCGCTCGGGAAGCCGACCTCGATCTCCTTGTAGCCCATCTGCACGAGGAGCTCGAACATCCGCAGCTTGCGGGCCGGGCTCATCGGGTCGATCAGCGCCTGGTTGCCGTCCCGGAGATCGGTGGAGAGCCACCGCGGCGCCTGCGTGACCTGGCGGCCGGGCCAGGTGCGGTCGGGGAGGTCGATCGGCTCGAACGCGTGGTACCGCCCGAAGGGCATGGGACTGGGCTGCTGGGTGTTGGCGAAGCCTGAGTGCTGAAGAGTCATGATCCGGTCCTGCTCGCGAGTGGGCGGGTGCCGGCGCACGCGATCACTCCGCAGCGAGGGGGTCCGGCGGTCAGGCCCCGCTGCGGCAGCGAAGGAGGAGGCTGCGCATCATGAGGCTGACACCGTAACAGCCCGGCGTACGGCGCGTCAGGGCGCGTCCACGCCCGTGGGAGGATCGCGCCGTGAATCCAGACCCGAGCCGGTTGACGAACCCGCCCGGGATCCGCGTCGGAGTCGCCCCCACGATCCGGGTCGCGAACAAGGCCATCATCGTTCGGGACGGTCGGCTCCTCGTGACGGTCAACTCCGGAGACTTCCCCCCGTTCTACCTGTTTCCGGGTGGCGGCCAGGACCATGGCGAGGACGCGCACGCGGCGCTGCGGCGGGAGTGTCGGGAGGAGATCGGCTGTGACGTCGTGGTCGGCGACTTCGCCTTCCTGCGCGAGTACATCGGTGCCGATCACGAGTTCGCCGAGCACGACGGCCCGCACCACCAGCTCGAGGCCTACTTCTTCTGCTCACTCGCGCCCGGCGCGGAGCCACACTTCGACGGCGAAGGCGATCGCTGGCAGACCGACATCAGGTGGATCCCCCTCGAGGGATTGGCCGACCAGCCGTTGTGGCCGAAGACACTGGCCGGATGGCTGGCCACGCCGGTCGCCGATCGCCGGGGGTATCTGGGCAACGTGAACTGATCTGCAGCGCACGGCTCATTCTCGTCGTGGTCGTTGTCGGATCCAGGCATTTCCACACCGCATCTGGGCGGTGGCTCGAATTCGGGTCTGTGATCGTCGGAATCGAGTCTGACTTCCCACGGTGTGTCGTGAATCACCCGGTGACGGTGACCGCACAGGAGCACGAGATTGTCCAGCTTCGTCTCGCCGCCGTTGATCCAGTGCCGGATCGACACATCAACGGTGGCCGATCACAGTCGGGGAACGCCAGGTGCCGGTCGCGGAGCACCAGGGCGACCCGGATCGCGGCGGTGACCAGCCTGCTGGCCCGTCCGACGTCCAGTGAAGCGCCCTGGGAGTCGAGGACGACGGGAACGAGCTCGACGTCGCAGGCCAGTCGACGGATGGTCGAGACCGACAGCTCCATCCCGGTCCCCGTGAGACCGGCCAACCCGGTGATCGCGCTGTCGGCGAGTCGGCTCTCGAGGGCGTCGAGGGTGACCGCGACCAGCAGCCGGGCGGGTGCACCGTGGGACTCGGGAGGCAGGTCGGTGACCATCGCATGCTTGACGGTGGCGATCAACGCGTCCCACATCCGGGCACCGCCCTCGCGAGGATCGTGGACCTTCCCGCCGTCGCGGCCGTCGCAGCCCGCCGGCTCGTCCGGCTCGGTGGCGGGGATGGGCGTGGCGAGGGGCAGGAGGACGTCCTTGAGCAGGGCTCCGTCCTCGGCGGAACCGCGGCCCTTGACCCGGACCCCGCCGGCGCCGTCGGAGGTGATCGACAGGTAGCGGCCGAGGTGGGCGGCGCGTTCCTCCCGCGCCAGCTCCGCTTCGAGCTTCCGGTCGGCCCCGTCGGGGTCGACGACGTGCACCAGGTGCCGCCCCGCCCGCGCCAGGTCAGTGGCGTCGAAGCTCGCCGCATGGTCGAGCAGGGTCACCTCACCCCGGGTCCGCACGGCCTGCCCGGACGGCAGGACCTCGATCGAGCGGACGATGATCTCGGCCTGCTCCGGCGACACGGTCCCGGCGGCCATCGCCTCCCGGGTGGAGACGAGGTCTGCGGTCAGGCCTGCGCGCGGCGGACGACCCGGCGCCCGTCGCCCTTGCAGAGGCCCCCTGGCCGCGCACCAGGCAGTCCGGGGCGAGTGGGACACCTTCGAGTCGGGGTGCGCCGCCGGCTTCGAGCGTTGGCTGGCCGAGCACCCGGACGACCCCGAGGCCCCCGGGACGCGTGACCCCGCCGCCTCGCCTCGACCGACGACCGCTTCACCCACCATCGCTGAGGCTGGCAGGCTCGCACCGTGGACGACCGTCGACGAACCGTGATGATCGTCGTGCTGATCCTCGCGTGGGGCTCGACCTTCGCGGCGGTCAAGGTGGGGCTGGAGCACTGTCCGCCGGTGCTCTTCGGCGGCATCCGCTCGGTCGTCGGCGGCCTGGCGGTGATGGTGATCGCCCTCAGGTTGGGGCGCGTGCCGTCGGTGCGCGGGCACCTCGGGTGGTACGCCGCCCTCACGCTCCTCAACGTGATCGGGATGTTCGGCCTCCAGGTGCTGGCGATCGAGGACCTGCCGTCGGGGCTGGCAGCCGTCCTGATCTATCTCCAACCGGTCATCACCGGCGTGCTCGCCGGTCCGCTGCTCGGCGAGCGGGTCGGGCGCTCGGCGTACGTCGGGCTCGTGCTCGGGTTCGCCGGCATCGTCGCCGTCGGGATCGGCGCGCTGGACGGCCACGTCTCGTTCGTGGGGATCTGCTACGCCCTCGGTACGGCGCTCGCCTGGTCGCTGGGCACGATCACCGTGAAGCGGGCACCCGTGGACCTCTGGTGGGCGGTCGCGCTGCCGTTCACGGTCGGCGGCGTCGTGCTCTGCGCCCTCGGCGCCGCGTTCGAGGGCGTCTCGATCTCGTGGACCACGGAGTTCGTCGTGGCGCTGACCTACAGCACCTTCATCGGGACCTCGATGTCGTGGGGCCTGTGGTTCGCGCTGATCGGCGCCGGGGAGGCGACACGGGCCGCGGCGGTGATCTTCTTCGTGCCGCTGGTCTCGCTCGTGATAGGCGCGATCTATCTCAACGAGGCGCTGCACGCCTCGCTGGTCGTCGGTGCGGGGCTGGTCGTGCTGGGCGTCCGGTTGGTCAACCGGCGTCCGGCTCAGCCGGTGAAGTCGGCATAGGTCTGCGGCGCGACCTCGTCGAGCGTGCGCCCTGCCCAGTCGCCGTCGGCCCACCGCGACCACATCCGCTCCCCGGCCTCCTGCACGCGGCGGGTGGCGGTCTCGACGTCCGCCCCCAGCACCTGACCGTCCTCGACCACCGGTCGCCCGTCGACCAGCACGTCGGCGAGGTCGGAGGGCTGGGCGTAGTAGACGAGGTTGCGGATCGGGTCGCGCATCGGCGTCATCGTGAAGCCGTCGGCGCGCCAGAACAGCAGGTCGGCCTTGGCCCCGGCCGCGATCCGCCCCAGGTCGTCACGGCCGAGCATCCGGGCCGCGTTCACGGTGGCGGCGTCGAAGACCTGCCGCGCCGTCGAGACATCGGTACGCCGCGCCGCGACCTTGCCGGCGATCGCGGTCCAGCGCAGCGACTCGATCATCGACTGCGGGGCGGTGTCGGTGCCCAGGCACATGTTGACGCCGGCCTCGACGTACCCCGGGAACGACTCCATCACCAGTCCACGCCGGATGAAGCACCACGCGTTGTAGGACACCGAGGTGCCCGACGCGGCGAGCAGCCCGAGGTCGTCGCCGGCGAAGTTCACCCAGGAGTTGCCGCTGAGGAAGACCGCGTGGCCGAGCACCGTGCGCGGCCCGAGGAAGTCGAGGTCGCTGAGCCACTCGACGGGCGTCCGGCCGTGCCGACGCGTCATCTCCTGGAACTCCCACACGCCCTGCGACGCATGGAGCGAGATCGGGACGCCGAGGGCGTCGGCGGCCGCCTTGGAGTCGCGCAGCAGCGCCTCGCTGCAGGTGTCGACCTGGGCCGGCGCCAGGAAGCCCTGCACCCGGCCGTCGGCACGCCCGCGCAGCCCCTCGACGTACGCCGTGGCGCGCTGGAAGCCCGCACGCCCGTCGTCGGCGTCCCAGGCGTACTCGACGCGCCTGCCATCCGGGGTGGACCAGCGCCCGGAGCGATACATCGGCGCGACGTAACCGCGCAGGCCGCTCGCCTCGATGGCGTCCGCTGCGTAGTCCTCCAGACCGCCCATCTGCAGAACCGTCGTGGTGCCGGTGCGGGCCAGCTCGATCAACGAGTAGTCGACGCAGGCACGCTCGCCGTCGTCGTCGAGCCCGGCCATCTCGGTTGGGAGGATCTCGATCAGCCCGGTCAGCCAGAACTGGCGGTTGCCCACGTCCTCCTGCACCGACTTGTCGATCGGCGACTCGTCGAGGTGGGCGTGGGTGTTGATGAGGCCCGGCGTGACGATCCGGTCGGAGACGTCGACGCTGCGGTCGACAGGACCGTCGTACGCCGGCCCCACGTGCACCACCCGGTCGTCGTCGACGACCACACATCCGTCGCGCAGGATCCGGTGCTCGCCGTCCTGGAACGCCACGATCCATCCGGCCCGGTACAGCGTCGTCGTCATGTCGCCGATGATGTCAGGGGCCCGCAGCCGGTCGGCCGGACGGCCTGGTCACTTGGGTAGGCTCGCGACGTTCTGGTCCCGAGCCGGTGGGGGTTACGCCGCAATGCCGCACGCCTGGCGGGTCGCCGCCCCGCTGGCGCTGCTCGCGCTCCTCCTGACGAGCTGTTTGTGGTCCTCGAAGCCGCAGGCGTCGGCCGACGTGCAGGCTCCGGACCTCGGCGCCTGCCGGCTGCTCACTCCCGACGAGGTCGCCCAGCCGGACAATGCCACCGACCCGATCTCCTGCGACCAGCCGCACACCGCGCAGACCTACGCCGTCGGCCCGCTACCCGCGCAGTTCGACCACGCGCCGTACGCCGACAGCGACATGGCGGCCTTCGCCTACCGGACGTGCTCGCGCGAGTTCATCGACTTCACCGGCGCCGACGAGAGCCTGGCGATGCGCACGATCTTGAGCTGGGCGTGGTTCCGTCCGAGCCAGGAGGCCTGGGACGCCGGCGCCCGGTGGTACCGCTGCGACGTCATCGGCGGGGGCGACCAGACGCGCACCTACGTCGACCTCCCGGCCCACACCAAGGGGCTGCTGCTCGGCCGTCCGAAGGACGAGTGGATGGTCTGCGCGCAGGGGGCGACGGTCAGCGGTGCGGTGAAGGTCCCCTGCACCGACAAGCACGACTGGCGGGCCGTGACCACCATCGTGCTCGGCACCCCGAGCGACGACTACCCCGGAGACCGGGTCGTCCAGTCCCGCACCCGCGACTTCTGCTCGAAGTCGGTCGGCGCCTGGCTGGACTACCCGGTCGACTACGACTTCGGCTACTCGTGGTTCCACGAGGCCGAGTGGGCAGCCGGGAACCGGCGGTCGGTGTGCTGGGCGAGGACGGACTCGTGAGGCTCGCCGTCGTCATCGTCACGGCCCTGCTCCTCACCGGGTGCACGGGCTCCGACAGCTCCTCGCGGGCCGACCCGACGCCCCTCCTGCACTCCCCCACGCCGACAACGAACGAGACGGTCTCGCCGCCGCCGAAGCCGCCGAAGCCGCCGCCCTCGAACGCCTGCTACCGGCTCGGGTACGACGAGGCGCTCGCCCCCACCCACGACAAGAAGCCGGTGCCGTGCAGCGGCGTGCACACCGCGGTGACCTACTTCGTCGGCAGCTTCGACAAGAGCCTGGCGGTGGACGGGAACCAGGTCCACGGACTCGAGTCGACGGTCTGCCCGCGCCGGTTCGCGACGTACGTCGGGGGCACGGTCGACGATCGGCGCCTCAGCATGCTCCGCGCCGTGTGGTTCACCCCCACCGTCGACCAGGCGGCGCGCGGGGGGCACTGGTTCGAGTGCGTGGCGATCGCGCTGCGTGGCGACCAGAGCCTCGCCTTGCTGCGCGGACCGCTCCAGGGCGTCCTCGACCGCACCGACGGCCGCGACCACTATGCCCTGTGCGGCACGGCGGAGCCCGGCAGCGCCGGCTTCGAGCAGCGCATCTGCGCGGCGCCGCACAGCTGGGAGGCGTTGCGCACTGTCGGCTTCCCGCCCGGGAAGTACCCGGGCGAGGCGACGGTGCGGTCGGCCGGGCAGCAGCCGTGCCAGGACGCCGGGAGCTCCGTCGCCGCCGACCCCCTCAGCTACCGCTGGTCCTACCAGTGGCCCGACCTCCGGCAGTGGCGCGACGGCCAGACCTACGGCGTCTGCTGGGCGCCGAGCTGACCACCAGCGTTCAGAACCCCAGCTTGCGCAGCTGCTTGGGGTCGCGCTGCCAGTCCTTGGCGATCTTCACGTGCAGGTCGAGGTAGACCGGGGTGCCGAGCAGCGACTCGATCTGCCGGCGCGCGGCCGTGCCGACCGCGCGCAGACGCGCGCCCCGGTGACCGATCACGATGCCCTTCTGCGACGACCGCTCGACGTACAGGTTGGCGCTGACGTCGAGCAGAGGCCGCTCGGCGGGGCGGTCCTCGCGCAGGCCCATCTCCTCCACGACGACGGCGATCGAGTGCGGCAGCTCGTCGCGTACGCCGTCCAGCGCGGCCTCACGGATGAGCTCCGCGACCAGGACCTCCTCGGGGGCGTCGGTGAGGTCACCGTCGGGGTAGAGCGGCGGCCCCTCCGGCATCAACCCGACCAGCAGGTCGGCCAGCAGCCCGACCTGGTCCCCGGAGACGGCCGAGACCGGCACGATCTCCGCCCACTCCGTGCCGGTCGTGCGTCCGAGCTCGGCGATGTCGAGCAGGTGCTGCCCGATCCGCTCACCGGTCGCCAGGTCGGTCTTGGTGGCGACCGCGACCTTCGGGGTACGCCGGACCTTGGCCAGCTCGGTCACCAGGAACCGGTCGCCCGGCCCGACCTTCTCGTCGGCCGGGAAGCACACGGCCACGACGTCGACCTCGGCCCACGTCGTCCGCACGAGATCGTTGAGCCGTTCGCCGAGGAGGGTCCGCGGCCGGTGCAGCCCCGGCGTGTCGACCAGGATCAGCTGCGCGTCCGCGCGGTGCACGATGCCGCGCACGACGGTGCGCGTGGTCTGCGGCTTGTCGGAGGTGATCACGATCTTCTGTCCGACCAGGGCGTTGGTCAGCGTGGACTTGCCTGCGTTCGGGCGCCCGACGAACGACGCGAAGCCGCTGCGGTAGCCCTCGGGAGGTGCGTAGTAGTCAGACACCGTGGGCCCGGTCGTAGTCGGCCCAGATCTGCTCGTCGCTGAGCCCCCGCTCCTTGCCGGCCCGCCAGATAGGCTCCGGGTCCACCGCGCGCAGCTGTCGCGAGGACACCGCGCGCCAGTAGCCCATGACGTCGTACGCCGAGGTGGGCAGCCCGCGCTCGCGCATCAGGTGCTTGCGGATCGCGCGCATCTGTGCCGACTCACCGGCCATCCAGAAGTAGCCTTCGCCCTCCGGCCAGTCGATGCCCTCGACGACCTCCGCGAGCCCCGACCGTCCGTCGGCGGGAGGCGCCAGCCAGGTGACGTCGGTGCCCGCCGGCAGGTAGCCGGTCAGGTCGTCGGCGACCTCCGCCCAGATGCGGGTCGGGAGCTCGGAGCCCGCTACGATGCGCGCCATCGCGGGCAGGGCGGTCAGGTCGCCCACGAGGAGCAGCCAGGCCGCGTCGTCGGGCGGCGAGAAGGAGCCCTGGGCCGCGGTGATCTCCGGGGTGTCGCCGACGCAGTCGCCGCTCGCCCACCCGGTGACCAACCCCTCGTCGTGGACGACCACATCGACCACGAGCTCGTCGCCCGCCCACGAGCGCACCGTGTAGTAACGCACCTGGAACTGGCCGGGGACGACCAGCCCCACCCACTCGTCGAGGATTCCGGTCGACTCGAAGCCCGGCACGCTCATCGTCAGCCGCACGAGATGCGCAGAGACCTGCTCGCGTCGCGTCACGACGGCGGCGTGCCGCTGGCCCCTGGTGGTCATCGACTCCAGGCTAGTGCGTTGACGGAGCCGACTAGCATCGCCGGGTGCCCGCTCTCGACGTCTCCTCCGCCCCGGACACTCGGCGGGGCGGACCGGTCCCCCGGCCGCCCCGGGAGCTCCCGTGGCGGCGGATCCGCTGGGCCACCTTCGGCCTCTACGTCGTGGGCTGTCTGGTCTTCCTGCGGCTCCAAGGCATCCCGACCGACCGCATCGGCCTCGCCGGCGCGATCCTCGTGCTGCTGTCGATCTCCGTGCTCGGCAAGGGCTGGGCCGCCTGGCGCCGGATGATGGCCGACTGGGTCCCGTTCGAGGCCGTGCTGCTCGCCTACGACTACAGCCGCGGGTTCGCCACGCCGTACACCGCGGCCCAGGTCAAGGCCCGCGTGTACCCCATCGACGACGTCCACAACAGCCTCGGCCTGCCCCTGCACGTGGACTTCCCGATCCGGGTCGACGGCTGGATCGGTCACCACCTCGGGATGGGTGGGATGCCGACGACCTGGGTGCAGGAGCATCTCCACCCCGGCGAGGTCCACCCGTGGTACGGCGTGCTGGTCAGCCTCACCTACAGCACCCACTTCCTGGTGATGCCGACCGTCGCCGTCGTCCTCTGGCTGCGCAACCGCGGCCGCTTCCGGGTGTGGATGCGGATGGTCGTGGCCCTCGCCGTGGCGGGCGTCTCGACGTACTTCCTGTTCCCGATGGCGCCGCCCTGGCTGGCCGACGCCGATGGGGTGTTCCCCGGGCCGCGAGTGCTGCGACTGACGTCGGTGGGCTTCGACCAGATCGGCCTGAAGCTGGTGGGTGGTGCGCTCGACCAGAGCCAGTACCTCGTCAATCCGGTCGCCGCCATGCCCTCCCTCCACATGGCGTACGCGACCCTCGCCGCCGGCTTCTTCTGGTTCGGCAAGCCGTGGTGGGGCAAGGTCCTGCTGGCGCTGTACCCGACGGCGATGGCGATCAGCCTGGTCTACGGCGGCGAGCACTACGTCATCGACGAGATCGCCGGCGTCGCCTTCGCCCTGACGATCATCGCGACGTGGCGCTACCTGCGCGCCCGTCGGCTGCGCAGTACTGCGGTGCCGGTCTAGCCCGTCAGGCGCCGGGGTACGTCGCGTCCATCGGGAAGGTCGGTCGGATCGGGTACGCCGCCCCGCCACCCTCGTCGGTCTTCGTGGCCAGCACGTGGTGGAGCTGGATCTCGTTGCGCTCGAACCCGAGCCGCGATCCGGCCATGTAGAGACCCCAGACCCGCGCCGTGGGCTCGCCGACCTCGGCGACGCAGGCGTCCCAGTTCTCCTGGAGGTTGTGGCACCAGCCGGCCAGGGACCGCGCGTAGTGGAGCCGGAAGTTCTCCTCGTGCATCACCTCGAGGCCGACGTTCTGCGCCTCGGTGATGATCCTGCCCGAGCCGGTGAGCTCGCCGTCGGGGAACACGTAGCGGTCGATGAACGCGCCGGTCTCGGTGTGCCGATTGTGAGGCCGCGTGATGCAGTGGTTGAGCAGCCGGCCCTGGGGGCGCAGCCGGTCGCGGAGGAAGCCGAAGTACGACGGGTAGTTCCGCACGCCGATGTGCTCGGTCAGGCCGATCGAGCTCACCGCGTCGAAGCCCGACTCGCCGACCTCTCGGTAGTCGCTGTGCCGGACCTCGGCGAGATGGTCGAGCCCCATCTTCTTGATCCGCTCCTGCGCCCACGTCGCCTGCTCGCGCGACAGGGTCACCCCGAGCGCCTTCACGCCGTAGTGCTCGGCGGCGTGACGGACCATGCCGCCCCACCCGCAGCCGACGTCGAGCAGACGCATGCCCGGCTTGAGGTCGAGCTTCTGGGCGATCAGGTCGTACTTGTAGAACTGCGCCTGCTCCAGGGTCGCGTCCTCGGTGGGGAACACCGCACAGGTGTAGGTCATCGACGGACCGAGGACGTGCTCGTAGAAGGTGTTGGAGACGTCGTAGTGGTGGTGGATCGCCTCGGAGTCGCGCTTGCGCGAGTGGCGCAGGCCCTCGACGACGCGGCGCCACCGAGGCAGGTGCTCCTGGGGCGGGGGCGGCGGGGGCTTGAGGTGCGACAGACCGAGCCCGGTGGCGAGCCGGACCGCCTCGGCCGGTGACGGCATCCGGAACTTCAGGCCCTTCTGCAGCGCCCTGAGGCCCTCGTAGGGGTCACCCGGGTGGACGCCGGTCACGCCCAGGTCGCCGGACACGTAGGCCCGGCCGAGGCCGAGGTCGCCGGGTGCGGTCATCAGGTAGGCCAGGCCGCGCTCGTTGCGGACCTCGAGCCCGAACGGAGCGTCCTCGGGTCCGGCGCTGCTCCCGTCGTACGCCGTGACCCGCAGTGGCAGCGGTCCGGTCAGCAGCTGGGTGAACGCGTCCGCGATCCTCATCGTGGGCATCTCATCGTCTCCTCACGGCCTTGTCGTAGAGGCTGGTCAGTCGGTGCTCCGGGTCGTAGCGGTCCTTGACCCAAGTCAGGTTGGCGCCGTCGTAGAGCCGGTCGAACGTGTCCTGGTCGTAGAACGCCTCGGAGTACAGCGACTTGTGCCCGTCGAGGTCGTGCACCTTGGCCTCGATCGCGCGGTTGCGCGGAGCGTTCGGCGCCTCGGGGCCGACCCCGACGTTGCCCCAGAAGCCGACGTTGACGTAGGTCTGGTCCGGCTGCAACGGGTAGGTCGGCCACTTCCGCGAGGCGGTCAGCGGGCACAGCCAGACCGGGCGCATGCCGACCTCGGCGTCGAACCAGTCGAGGAACTCCCCGAGCCGGTCGACCGGGATCTCCACGTCCTGCACGACGCGCTCGCCCTCCGGGTTCCCCTTGCGGCGGTCGAGCCAGGCGCCGACGTGGAAGCGCTGGTCGAGCCGGACCATCCGGTAGTAGACGTCGGAGCGCTTGTAGCGACGCGGCCACAGCCGGCGTGCCACCGGATGCTGGGCACCGAAGGCCCGGGAGCACCAGAACCAGTCGGTGTCCCAGCGCCACAGGTAGTCGTACATCGTCAGCACGTCGCTCCCGGATCCGGCTGCCGCGCGCTGCTGGATCGAGCGGTAGTAGATCTCCCGGCCGGTGTAGTCCGACGGCGTCCGGACGCCCTCGCTGCCGGCCGAGCCGGCCGAGACCACGGCAGGCGTGTCCGTCCACGTCGCCAGGCTCAGGTAGTACTCCCCCGGCGCGAAGACCGTGCCGTCGAGCCCGTCGATGCGAACGCCGTCGTACTCCCGGGTCTCCATGATCTGCGAGATCGTCTTCGAGAGCAGACCGGCGTCGTCGAAGCGCACGTGGCGCAGGGAGACGTACGAAGGCACCCGCTCCAGCCTGATCCGCAGCCGCGTGGCGTAGCCGAGCGAACCGTAGGAGTTGGGGAACGTGTCGAACAGGTCGCGGTGCTCGTCGTCCCGGGCCGGCGAGGTGGTCACCACCTCGCCGGCCCCGGTGAAGATGTCCATCTCGACGACCGACTCGTGGGGCAGCCCGTGCCGGAAGCTGGTCGACTCGATGCCGAGGCCGCTGACGGCCCCGCCGAGCGTGATCGTGCGCAGCTGCGGCACGACGTACGGGATGAGGCCGAGCGGCAGGGTCGCGTCGACGAGGTCCTCGTAGGTGCACATGCCCTGCACGTCGGCGGTCTGCGCCTCGGTGTCGACGGAGATCACCCCGGCGAGGCCGGAGACGTCGAGGCCGGGCGCGTCGCTCCTGGTGCGGGGGCGGAAGAGATTGGAGGTCTTCTTGGCCAGGCGCACCGTCTGCCCCGCCGGGACGGCGGCGTACGACGCCCGGAGGCGCGCCACCGCCCCCTCGTGGGCCGCCTGTCCGGTGAGCACGGACGGAAACTTACTCCGAGTCGCCGGGGAACGGAGGAGGGGTCCGGTTGATCGGTCTCAGCCGAGCGCCGAGAGCCGAGAGAGCTCCGCGGTGCTGAGATCCAGGGCCGCCGCGGCGACGTTCTGCTCCAGGTGCGCCGGGTCGCCGGTGCCGGGGATGGCGAGCACGTGCTCGCCCAGCGACAACGTCCACGCGATCCGCACCTGGGCAGGCGTGACGTCGTGGGCGTCCGCGATCGCGCGGACGACGTCGTACTGCTCCTCGGCGGAGCCCTCGCGCGCCTGGCCGGCGATCGTGAAGAACGGGACGAACGCGATGCCCGCGTCGCCGCAGGCGCTGAGCACGTCGCCGGCGTCGGCCCGTTCGAAGCCGGGGGCGTGCCGGTTCTGCACGCACACGATCTCGGTCACCTGCCGGGTCTGTGACAGGACCTCGGTCCCGACGTTGGACAGACCGACGTGCTCGAGCAGCCCCGCGTCCCCCAGCGCGGCCGCCGCCGGTACGTCGTCACGGCCGTTGCTGCGGTAGTAGACGAGGTGGAGCCGGTCGAGGCCGAGGGTCTCGAGGCTGTGCTCGACGTGGGCCCGGAGATCCTCGGGCCGGGCCCAGTCGCCCCACTCGCCGGTGACCAGGTCGCGGCCCGGACCGACCTTGGTGGCGATGGTGAGGTCACCCGGGTACGGCGCGAGCGCGGTGCGGATGATCTGGTTGGCCCGGCCGGTCCCGGAGAAGTAGAAGCCCGCCGTGTCGACGCGGTTGACGCCGAGCTCGACCGCGCGGCGTACGACCTCGGCAGACCGCTCGGGGTCGCGGTCGTCGCCGCGACCCATGCCCCCGGTGCCGCTCAGGCGCATCGCACCGAAGCCGGTTGACGGTGCGGCCCCCGAGCGACCAGGTGCCGGCCGCCGCCGCCCGTGCGGTCATGCGGTGAGCCGGCCTCGAGCGTCACCGAGGTGGACGACGACGTCTGCTCCGCCGAGCTCGTGCAGCGCCCCCAGGTCGGGTGCGCCTTCGCCGCCCAGCCGCACGGCCGCCTCGAGCCCCTTCGCGCCCGACGAGACGGCCATCGCGACGCAGACCTCGAGCGCGGTCAGGCTGAGATGGGCGAGGGCCACCGCGGCCGCGGCGTACGTGCGTCCGTCGAGGTCGCGCACAGCCGCGCCCTCCGGCGCGCCCGTGCGAGCCATCGCCGACCGCGCGAGCGTGATCAGCTTCTGGTCCTCGGACGACAGGTCAGCCATGGGCCCGAGGCTAGTCGGCGATGTCGGCCCGGCGTCCGGCCGCCGGCGCCCTGGTCGTCGACATCCGCCCGGTCGAGCAGCGTGACCGAGACGGAGCGCTCGTGGGTGGGGTGGTCGTCGATCGCAACGTCCTGGAGTGGCGGCTCGACCCGTCGAGCCCCCCATCGCCTGCCGACCTCCGTGGCGGCTTCCAGGCGTGGCGACGGCTGACCGAGACGGAAGCCGGAGTCGAGTACGGCCCCGAGCCCCGGTCAGGCGCCGATACGGGGCGGCTCGAGCACGACCGCGTCGAGCAACGTCAGCTGCTGGGTGAGGTGGCGACGCATTTCGTCGCGGTGGCTGCTGTGCATCTGGCGTAGCGCGCCGATCTGCGCCTCGCAGGCCGCCTTCTCCTCGGCCAGCCCGGCGAGTGCGGTGGCACGTTCCCGGTCGAGCTCGGCCGCGACCTGCTGCGCCTGGTCGCGGCTCGTCCGCAGGAGCGCATCGGCCTCGGCCTGTGCGGCGGCGACGAGCGACCCGGCTTCGGTCCGCGCGTCAGCAACGAGCCGGTCAGCCGTCGTGGCAGCCACCTCGAGCAGCCGCGCAGCGGCGCCCACCGGCTCGTCCCGGTGCGTGCTCGGCTCGGCGGGAGCCGTCGTGACCACGTCCGCCGGTTCGTCCGTGACCCCGGCAGCGGCCGGTCCGAGCGGGTCATCGAGTGCGTTATCGACATCCATCGTGCTCTCCCCCGAAAGTCGTTTCCCTCGTGTGTCGGTCAGTGTGCGCGCCGAACCCGAGAATTGTCGTCGATTCCGAAAAGGTTCCCCGAACAGGACGGACACGACCTCTCAGCCGGCGTCCGGCTCCTCCCCGGTCAGCCGGCCGACCACGACGCTCTCGATCTTGTTCCGCCGCCCGGCCGCGGCCTGGGCGACGAAGCGGAGACCGTGTGCCTCGACGTGGGAGCCGGGGATCGGGACCCGGCCGAGGTGCTTGGCCATCAGGCCGAGCACCGAGTCGACGTCCTCCTCCTCGACGTCGAAGCCGAACAGGTCGTCGAGGTCGTCGATCGGGAAGCGGGAGGAGACGCGGACCGTGCCGTCGGCAAGCGTCTCGGTGTCGAACTGCTCGGCGTCGTACTCGTCGGTGATCTCACCGACGATCTCCTCCAGCAGGTCCTCGATCGTGACCAGCCCGGCGGTGCCGCCGTACTCGTCGACGACGACCGCGATGTGCTGCCGCGACGCCTGCATCTCTGACAGCAGGGCGTCGACCGGCTTGGACTCGGGCACGTAGAGGGCCGGGCGCATGACCTCGTCGACGTGCTGGGTGAACTCCACCCCGGGGTCCTCGAAGTCGCGGCGTACGACGTCCTTGAGGTAGGCGAAGCCGACGACCTCGTCCAGGTTGTCCCCGATCACCGGCACCCGCGAGAAGCCGGAGCGCAGGAACAGCGACAGGGTCTGGCGGAGGTTCTTGGTGCGCTCGATGTAGATCACGTCGCCGCGCGGCACCATCACCTCGCGCGCGATCGTGTCGCCGAACTCGAAGACCGAGTGGATCATCTCCCGCTCGCCGGACTCGATCACGGCGGACGCCTCCGCGTAGTCGACCAGCTCGCGCAGCTCGGTCTCGGTCGAGAACGGGCCGCTGCGGAAGCCGCGGCCGGGGGTGATCGCGTTGCCGACCAGGATCAGCAACTGCGGGATCGGCCCCAGCACCCGCGTCGCGTACCACACGATGACGGCGGCGACCGGCGCGACGCGGTCCGCGTGCTGGCGTCCGAGCGTGCGGGGTGCCACGCCCACGACGACGAACGAGACCACGAGCATCACGCCGACCGTGGTCAGCACCGTCGGCCAGCGTGCGCCGTCGTACCAGCGCAGCACGACGAGCGTGAGCAGCACCGCGGCGGCCGTCTCGCACAGGAGCCGCAGCAGGATCACGGTGTTGAGGTAGCGGGCACGGTCGTCGAGCAGCGAGACCAGCCGCGCGGCGCCGGCGCGTCTCTCGCCGACGAGCTCCTCCGCGCGGGCGCGGGAGTACGTCGTGAGGGCGGCGTCGGCGGCCGAGAACACGCCCGCGAGCACGATCAGGGCGCCGGCGGAGACCAGGAGCGTCACCGGGCCGCCGATCGGCTCGCTCACCACCGGGTCACGCCTGGCTGCGCCAGGCGGCGAGCAGCTGGTCCTGGAGCCCGAACATCTCGCGATGCTCCGCGGGCTCGGCGTGGTCGTAGCCCAGCAGGTGGAGGATGCCGTGCACGGTGAGCAGCTCGATCTCCGCCTCGGTGCCGTGGCCGGCCGTCTCGCCCTGCTTCCGGGCCACCTCGGGGCAGAGCACGAGGTCGCCGAGCACGCCCTCCTCGGGGTCTTCGTTGACCAGCCCCGGCCGGAGCTCGTCCATCGGGAAGGCGAGCACGTCGGTGGGCCCCTCCTTCTCCATCCACTGCTGGTTGAGCGCCGCGATGGTCGGCTCGTCGACGGCCTTGATGCACAGCTCGGCCAGTGGGTGGACGCGCAGCTGCTCCATCACGAACCGGCTCAGGGCGGCCAGCCGGTTGACGTCGAGCTCGTGCCCCGACTCGTTGAGCACCTCGATGCTCACCGCGGGCCGCCGGTCACCTGGCGTCGTCGCCGGCGGAGCGGCCACCGGTGACGTGCGGCCGGCCGGCGTCGAACTCGTCGTACGCCGCCACGATCTGACCCACGAGCTTGTGTCGCACGACGTCGTGGGCGGTCAGCCGCTGGAACGAGACGTCGGCGAGCCCCTCGAGGATGCCCTGCACGACGCGCAGGCCGGACTTCACACCGCCGGGCAGGTCGACCTGGGTCACGTCGCCGGTGACCACGATCTTGGAACCGAAGCCGAGCCGGGTCAGGAACATCTTCATCTGCTCCGGCGAGGTGTTCTGTGCCTCATCGAGGATGATGAAGGAGTCGTTGAGCGACCGCCCCCGCATGAACGCCAGCGGTGCGACCTCGATGGTGCCCGCGGCCAGCAGCTTGGGGATCGAGTCGGGGTCGACCATGTCGTGCAAAGCGTCGTAGAGCGGCCGCAGGTAGGGGTCGATCTTCTCGCTCAGGGTGCCGGGCAGGAAGCCGAGCCGCTCTCCGGCCTCGACCGCGGGCCGGGTCAGGATGATCCGGTTGACCTGCTTGGCCTGCAGCGCCTGGACGGCCTTGGCCATCGCCAGGTAGGTCTTGCCGGTGCCGGCCGGGCCGATGCCGAAGGTGATCGTGTGCTTGTCGATGGAGTCGACGTAGCGCTTCTGGTTGAGCGTCTTGGGCCGGATGGACCTGCCGCGGTTGCTCAGGATGTTCAGCGACAGCACGTCGGCCGGGCGCTCGGTGGTCTCGGCACGCAGCATCGCCAGCACCCGCTCGACCGTCTCGTCGCTGATGCCCTGACCGGACCTGATCAAGGTGACCAGCTCGTCCAGGAGCCGCTCGGCCAGGGCGACCTCGCCGGGCTCGCCCTCGAGGGTGATCCGGTTGCCGCGCACGTGCAGCCGCAGGTCGAAGGACCGCTCGATGAGCCCCAGATGAGAGTCGCCGGGCCCGAGCAGGCGGACCATGTCGATGCTGCCGGGCACCACGACGGTGTGTCGGGCGCCCTGGGGTTGGTCGGTCTGTCGGCTCTCTGTCATCGCATCGACATGCTACGGGCGGCCACCCCCTCGCACCCAACCCTTTGCCCTCGACGGCGTACGACGGCGATCAGGGATGCGTGACGACGAGGATCCCCAGGCACATCTCGTCGGTGGTGCCCTCGCCCCACACGACGTAGCGGTCGGGCTGGCCGCGGAACGCCGGCAGCTGGTCGCGCAGCCACTGCACGTGCCTGCAGGTGACCTTCACCGTGTCGCCGGGCCGCAGCGAGACCGGCCTGATCTGCTGGGCGGCCTGGTCGTCGAAGTTCCACAGCGGGATGTCGAGGACCGTCCGCGCGCGCGGAGTACCGGGGTCGACCTGGATCTTGATCCAGCGGCCGAGGAGGTGCATGTGCCCGGCGACGGCCCGGATCGTCGTCGGCTCGCGGATGGTGCGTGCGCACGAGGTGATCTCCGAGGACCTCTGCGGACCGCAGAGGAAGTTCAGGAGGTCGTCGGTCCGGCCGACGGCGCCGAACCGGTGCACGACGTCGGCGACGGAGGCGGTGCGGTCGCAGAGCGGACCGTCGGCGTGCTCGGGACGGCACGGCAGCTCCACTGGCGCCGGCAGGAGCATCGTCTCGATCGGCGTCAGACGCGCCGAGGGCGACGCGAGCCGCAGCAGGGCGGCGGACCGGTCCGGGCGGTCGCCGGCGAGCAGGTTGTAGTGGACCTGCATGACGATGCGGCTCCCGGCCGGCACCGGTACGCCGTACCCCGGCGCGTCGACGGACTCCTGGTCACCGGGGGCCCAGGCGCCGAGCCAGGGCGCGTTGTCGAGGTCGTTGCTGTTGGGCAGGCCGCTGTCACCGAAGCACGTCCAGCCCTGGCCAGGATCGCCGGCGTCCAGCTGCTCGGCCGCCGAGACCTGGTCCGGGTCGACGCGGAACAGGATCACGTGGTGGACCTCGGCCCGGTCGCCGGGCCGGACGAAGGTGCCGGTCAGGAACCGGTCAGCGGTGAGATGCAGGTCGAGCAGGAAGCAGCGGTAGTCGTCGGTGCCGGCACCGGCGGGCGCCGACGGTCGGTAGGCGGCGGGCATCCGCAGCGCCATCCGGCTCTCCCCCGCTCGCAACGGCCGGGGCTTCACCGCGGCGACGGGATGCGTCGGCAGGTGCGCCGACGAGGCCGGCGCGGTCGGCTGGACCTGCGGCGCCGCCCCAGGCCGGCCGCCGCGCGAGGCCGCCACGAGCGCCAGCACCGTGGCCAGCGCGGCCACGAACGCGGCCGCGCTCACCGCCGCCGTGCGACCGGTCAGCCGGGGGGCCATGCCTGGGTCCGCCCGGCCAGCACGTGCAGGTGGGTGTGGAAGACCGACTGTCCGGCGTCCTCCCCGGTGTTGGCCACGAGGCGATAGCTGTCGTACCCGGCGTCGGCGGTGACCCGCTGCGCGACCCTGACCAGCTCGGCCACGGTCTCCGGCTCGAGGTCGGCGAGCTCGGCGACGTTCGTCGCGTGCGTTCGCGGAATGACCAGGACGTGCAACGGCGCCTGCGGGTTCCGGTCGCGGAAGGCGAGCACGGTCTCGCTCTCGGCGACGACGTCCGCGGGGATCTCCCCCGCCAGGATCCCGCAGAAGATGCAGTCGTTCACCAGCCCATGCTCGCACGACAGCTCGACGGCCCGGCAGGTAAACCGGCCGGGCCGGCGGGACGTGCTACTAGCGTGATCGGACATGCGGAGGTCCGGCTGATGGCTCCGACCCGGAGCCGGCCGTCCGGCTGGAGCGCCGACGAGGCGCTCGAGCTGCTGTACGCCGCCCATTTCCGGCAGCTGGTCCGCCTCGCCGTGCTCCTGGTCCACGACGTGGGCACCGCCGAGGAGATAGTGCAGGACTGCTTCCTCGCGGTGCACGCGAAGTGGAACCGACTGCACGACCCCGACAAGGCGCTGGCCTACCTCCGCCGGAGCGTCGTCAACCGCTCCCGGTCGCACCTGCGACACCTCGGGGTCGTGCGGCGGCACGCCGACCGCGAGATGCCGCCGGAGCCCGCGGCGGGTGCCGACCAAGCGACCTACGACCTGGCTCGGCGCGCGACGGTGCTCGACGCCCTGCACCGGCTCTCGCGCCGCCAGCGCGAGGTGCTGGTGCTGCGCTACTACCTCGACCTCTCCGAGGCCGAGATCGCCGACCTGCTCGGGATCAGCCGTGGCGCGGTCAAGAGCCACGCCTCCCGTGGTGCAGCCGCCCTGCGCGCAGACCTCGGACCGGCCCTGGAGGAAACGCGATGAACGACCGTGTCGACGACGAGGCGCGGCTGCGACGGCTGCTGTCCGACGCGGTGTCCGACATCGACCCCGACAGCCGGCTCGACGAGCTCCGGGTGTCGGTGCACCCCCGCCCGAAGGTGGTCCCCATGTCCCGCTCGCGTTCCTGGCACGCCGCCGTGGGGATCGTGGCGACCGCGGCGGTGATCGGCGTCACCGCCTACGTCGCCTCGATGTCGATCGACAAGAACACGAGCCTCGGGCCGGCCACCGACCCCGGCAGCTCGCTCCACCCGACGACCGCGACGGCGACCGACACCGCGAGTGGTCTCCCGACGTCGGCCACGGGGGGGACCGAGACCACGGCGTACGCCGTCTACTACGTCGGCGCCGACCCGAAGGGCAGACCCGTCCTCTTCCGGGAGTTCCACCGGGGACCCACCTCGGAGCCGGTCGCCGCGCTCGCCGTCGACGACCTCGAGTCCACACCGCTCGACCCCGACTACTCGACCGCCTGGCAACGGGGATGGCTGAAGGGCGCCAAGGTCAACCCGGATGCCGGCGCCATCTTCGTGACCCCCTCTGCCACGGCGCCCGCGGACCGCCCCGCCGGGATGACCCCGGACGACGCGAGGGCAGCGGTGCAGCAGGTGGTGTACACACTCCAAGCCGCCTTCCACACCCGGTTGCCCGTGCAGTTCATCCGGCACGGCACTCCGGTCGACCGTGTGCTCGGCGTCCCGACGTCCGAGCCGATCGCCCAGGGCAAGGTGCTCGCGACCCTCTCGCACGTCAGCATCTCCAACCCGAACGAGGGCGACGTGGTGTCCGGGAAGCTGCACGTCACCGGCGTGAACAACGCCTTCGAGGGCAGCGTGGCTGTGTTCCTCCGGCGCGACGGGAAGCACTTCCTGACCCGAGCGACCATCGGCGGAACCTACGCCGACAAGCTGTTCCCGTGGCAGGTCACCCTCGACCTGTCGAAGGTGACGCCGGGGACGTACACCCTGGTGGCACAGAACGACGACCCGTCCGGCCGCAACAGACCCGAGGTCGACACCCGGGTCATCACGGTGAAGTAGCCGTCCTCACCGCCAACGGGGTGTGCGCGCCAGCAGGGCGGAGACCGCGGCGAGTCCCGCGGTCGAGGTGCGCAGCACCTCGACCCCCAGGCGTACGGCGTGCGCACCGGCCGCCGTGAACGCGCCGACCTCGTCCTCGGTCAGCCCGCCCTCCGGGCCGACCACCACGACGACCGACCCCTCGGCCGGGAGCTCCAGGGAGCGTAGGGACGCGTCGGCGTCCTCGTGGAGGACGAGCGCCAGGTCGGCCCGGGCGAGCAGACGGGCGACCTCCTCGGTGGACGCCGGGTCGACGACCTCCGGGAACCATGCGCGCCGCGCCTGCTTGGCAGCCTCCCGTGCGGTCGTCCGCCACCGCGTGAGCGCCTTCGCCGCCCGGTCCCCCCGCCAGACCGGCACCGAGCGCGCCGCAGTCCACGGCACGATCGTGGCCACGCCGATCTCGGTCAGCACCTCGACGGCGAGCTCGCCGCGGTCGCCCTTCGGGACGGCCTGGACGACGGTGAACCGTGGCCCGGGCTCCGGCACGCTCTCGACCTCGTCGGCGGTGACGACGAGTCGGCGCTTCCCGGTCTCGGCGACCGTGCCCGTGACCCGGGTGCCCGCTCCGTCGGTCAGCACGAGCGCCTCGCCGACGCGGAGCCGGCGTACGGCGACCGCGTGGTGCGCCTCGTCACCCTCGACCGTGATCCGGTCCCCCACCCGGCTGCCGGCCAGCGACGCGACCCAGTGGATCGGCAGCGACATCGGAGCCGGACCTCAATGCGGGTTGAACGCGTCGCGGATGCGTCCGAAGACCGAGCCCGAGGGTCGGTCCTGGCCGAGCCTCCCGTCGGGCTTCTCCTCGTCCCGGATCGCGGCCAGCTCGCGCAGGAGCTCCTCCTGCCGGGGGTCGAGCCGCGTCGGAGTCTCGACGGCGACGGTCACGACGAGATCGCCTCGGCCACCGCGGAGACCGGGGACCCCGCGGCCGCGGAAGGTGTGCTCGCTGCCCGACTGGGTGCCGGGCTTCAGGTCGAGCTCGAACGACGTCTCGACGCCGCTGCCCGCGCCGGACTCGACGTCGGCCTCCAGCGTCGGGAGGGTGAGCGTGGTGCCGAGCGCGGCCGCGGTCATCGGCACGGTCACCGTGCAGTGCAACGTCGTGCCGTCCCGGGTGAAGACCGGGTGCGGGGTGACGTGCACCTCGACGTAGAGGTCTCCCGGAGGACCGCCGCCCGGGCCGACCTCGCCCTGTCCGGCCAGCTGGACGCGCGTGCCGGTGTCGACGCCGCCCGGGATCTTCACCGTGATGGAGCGGCGCGCCCGCACCCGGCCGTCGCCGGAGCATTCGCGGCAGGGGTCGGGAATCAGGGTGCCGAAGCCGCGGCACGCCGCGCACGGTCGCAGCGTGCGGATCTCACCCAGGAAGGACCGCTGGACGTGGGCCACCTCGCCCGTGCCGCGGCAGGTCTCGCAGGGCACCGGGTAGGTTCCGGGCGCGGCTCCCTCGCCGTTGCAGGTCGTGCACAGCACGGCGGTGTCGACCTTGAGCTCGCGGGAGACGCCGAACGCCGCCTCCGCCAGCGACGCCTCCATCCGGATCAACGCGTCCTGGCCGCGGTGGCTGCGCGGGCGCGGACCGCGACCTGCGCCGCCGCCCTGGCCTCCGAAGAAGGCGTCCATGATGTCGGTGAAGGAGAACCCGGCCCCGAAGCCGCCGGCCCCGCCGAACACGTCTCCGCCGCGGTCGTACGCCGCCCGCTTCTGGGGGTCGCTGAGCACCTCGTAGGCGCGCGAGACCTCCTTGAACCGGTCCTGGGTCGCCGGATCGGGGTTGACGTCGGGGTGCAGCTGGCGCGCCAGCCGGCGGTAGGCCTTCTTGATCGCGTCGGCGTCGGCGTCGCGGGGCACGCCGAGCACCTCGTACAGATCGGGATCAGCGGACATCTGGCAGAAGGCTCCTATGCCTCGTCGAGGATGCGGGAGACGTAGCGGGCGACCGCGCGGACCGCCGCCATCGTTCCCGGGTAGTCCATGCGGGTTGGGCCCACGACCCCCAGGTTGCCGACGGCCTCGTCGCCCGGCCCGTAGCCGGTCGAGACCACGCTCGTGCTGGCGAACTCCTGGTAGGGGCCCTCGTGACCGATCCGGACCGTGACCAGGCCGCCGGTCTGGGCCTCGCCGATCAGCTTGAGCAGCACCACGTGCTCCTCGAGGGCCTCGAGGAGGGGACGCACTGACACCTCGAAGCTGTCGCCGAACCTGGCCAGGTTGGCAGCGCCCCCGACGGCGACCCGCTCGGAGGAGCGGTGGTCGGACATGGCCTCGACCAGGACGTCGATGACCGCTGCCTGGACCCCCAGGTCGCCGGACGGAGCCTCCAGGGCACCGAGCTCGGCCGCCGCGTCGGCGATGACCTGCCCGTTGACGGCGGCGGCGAGACGCCCACGGAGATCGGCGACGTCGTCGTCGGCGACCGTCACGGCCAGGTCGACCAGGCGCTGCTCCACCCGTCCCGAGCTCAAGATCACGATCACCATCAGCCGGGTCGGGGCGAGCGCGACCAGCTCGACGTGCCGCACCGTCGACCGCGAGAGCGTGGGGTACTGCACGATCGCGACCTGGTGGGTCAGCTGGGCCAGCAGCCGCACCGACCGCTGGACGACGTCGTCGAGGTCGACGGCACCGTCGAGGATGGTGGCGATCGCCCGTCGCTCGGCGGTCGTCATCGGCTTGATCGTGGTCAGCCGGTCGACGAAGAGGCGGTAGCCCTTGTCGGTGGGGATGCGGCCGGCGCTGGTGTGCGGCTGGGTGATCAGCCCCTCCTCCTCCAGGACGGCCATGTCGTTGCGCACGGTGGCCGGCGAGACGCCCAGCCCGTGCCTCTCGACGAGCGCCTTGGAGCCGACCGGCTCCTGAGTGGCGACGTAGTCCTCGACGATCGCGCGCAGCACGGCGTGACGGCGTTCGTCCTGCATCGCCACCTCCTCGTCGCGCCCTGCACGACCGGCCCCGAGCCGCCGAGCATCCGGCTGGCACTCACCGGGCCGGAGTGCCAAGCCTACTAGGGTCGCCGGGGTGACGGCGTTCGTGGAGGTGGCGGACCGGGTGTGGGTGGCCCGTCAGGAGTGGTACGACCTCAACGTCTGCCTGGTCGGCGGCTCGGCGGGTCTGGTGGTCGTGGACACCCAGGGCTCGGAGCGGGCGGCCCGGGCCATCGTCGTCCAGGTGCGCGACCTCGGGGTCGGCGAGGTCACGGCCGTGGTGAACACCCACGAGCACTTCGACCACACCTTCGGCAACGGCGCGTTCCGTGCGGCCTTCGGCGCGGTCCCGATCCACGCCCACGAGGTCGCCGCCGAGCGCACCGTCGAGGCCGGCGAGCGGGCCAGGGAGCGGTTCGGCGAGGGGCACGACGACCCGCACCTCGACGAGGTGCTCGAGACGCGGGTCGTGGCGGCCGACCACACGTTCTCCTCGGTGCGCGTGCTCGACCTCGGCGACCGGCAGGTCGAGCTGGTCCACCCGGGGCGGGGGCACACCGCCGGCGACGCGGTGATCCGGGTGCCCGACGCCGACGTCCTGCTGGCCGGCGACCTGGTCGAGGAGAGCGGCCCCCCGGCGTACGGCGACGACTGCCACCCGTTGGAGTGGCCGGGCACGCTCGACGTCGTGCTCGGCCTGATCGGGCCCGGAACCGTCGTCGTCCCCGGTCACGGGGCGCTGGTCGACCGCGACTTCGTCGAGCAGCAGCGCCAGGACATCGCGATCGCCGCCCAGGTCGTGCAGGACCTGGCCGCCTCGGGCGTGCCGGTCGACCGCGCGCTCGCGGAGGGCGAGTGGCCGTTCCCCCGCGAAGCCCTCCGCCACGCGGTCGTGCGTGGGTTCGCGCAGCTGCCGCCCGGCGTCCGCCGGCTCCCCCTGATCTGACTGCCACACCCCTCCGGGTGGTGCGCCCCACGACGGCTGCGCATAGAACGGTCGACATGAGCAACCAGTCGTCGGAGCCCGAGTCCGACAGCACCGACGACGGACCGCTGTCGGTGTCCGAGGAGCAGCTGCCGGAGGATCTCCGGTCGAGCGAGGACAACCCGCTCGCGCAACCGGCCGGCGACGACGTGCCCGACGACATCTTGAAGGACACCGCTCGAGACGGCGCGAGCAACAGCTCGAGCGGCGGGTCGGAGGACGCCGCCCAGGGGGGAGGCGGCGCGGCCGACGCGTCATCCGGCGCGGCGTCCTCCGACTCCGACGACGCCGAGGGCTGACCCCGGCGCGCCTCGACGTCGGCCACCCCGCCTGCTCCTAGCGTGGACCGGTGACCTCGGACCGGTACGGACCGGACGTGCTCGCCTCCGACTGGCGCACGCCCCCGCGTGGACGCGCCACCCCGGCCGACGCCACCCTCGGCCTTGTGGTCGAGGAGGTGACGACCGACTTCTGCGGTGAGATCGTCGGCGTCGACCGCGACCTCGGCACCCTCACCCTGGAGGACCGTCGCGGCCGGCGCCGCGGGTTCCCCCTCGGCCCCGGGTTCCTGCTCGAGGGCCGCCCGGTGGTGCTGACCCCACCGGTGACGCGCCCGGTGCCGGCGGCCGACCGGCGTACGGCCTCGGGCTCGGTGGCCGTGCGCGGCGACCGGGCCCGCGTGGCGCGTGAGAGCCGGATCTTCGTCGAGGGACGTCACGACGCGGAGCTCGTCGAGAAGGTCTGGGGCGACGACCTGCGCGTCGAGGGCGTGGTGGTCGAGCATCTCGGCGGCGTCGACGACCTGGTCGCGCAGCTGCACTCCTTCGGACCCGCCCGTGGGCGCCGGGTGGGGGTGCTGGTCGACCACCTCGTGCCGGGCTCGAAGGAGAGCCGGATCGCCGACGACGTACGTCGCTCCGGTATCGGCGAGCACGTGCTGGTGGTCGGTCACCCGTTCGTCGACGTCTGGGCGGGCGTGAAGCCGGACCGCCTCGGCCTGAGCGCATGGCCGGACGTCCCTCGTGACGTCGAGTGGAAGCACGGCGTCTGCGAGGTCCTCGGCTGGCCCCACGCCGACCAGGCCGACCTGGCTCGCGCCTGGCGGCAGATCCTGTCGCGGGTCGCGTCGTACGCCGACTGCGAGCCGGCGCTTCTCGGCCGGGTCGAGGAGCTGATCGACTTCGTCACCGCCTCGGACCACGCCGGCTGACCGAACGGCCAGACTTCTTCCGAACGGGTGCCGCGGAGGCTCGCCGAGACCTACGCTTCGGCCATGCCGGGTCAGCACGTGCCGCACGTCGACGTGACGGTGGTCGTGCCTGCCCTCGACGAGGAGGCCGGCGTGGCAACCGTCGTCTCCGGTCTGCGCTCGGAGTTCGGGCGGGTCGTCGTGGTCGACGACGGGAGCACCGACCGCACCGCCGACCTCGCCCGCGCTGCCGGCGCCCACGTCGTCCGCCACCCGAGCAACCTCGGCCAGGGAGCGGCGCTCCAGACCGGCTTCGCCTACGCGCTGACCGATCCGGGAATGCGCCACGTGATCACCTTCGACTCCGACGGGCAGCACCGGGTCGAGGACGCCCTGTCGCTGCTGGCCGTCGCCCGCGACACCGGGGTCGACGTCGTGCTGGGCTCGCGCTTCCTGGCGCCCGACAGCGAGGTGCCGGCGGCACGACGCGCCGTGCTGCGCGCGGGCATCGCCTTCACCCGGGCGACGACGCGGCTCCAGGTCACCGACACCCACAACGGGCTGCGCGTCCTCAACCGGCGCGCGATCGAGCAGATCGACCTCACCCTGGCCGACATGGCGCACGCCAGCCAGCTCCTGGGCCTGATCGCCCGGCGTGGCCTCAGTTGGACCGAGGCGCCGGTCGTGATCGACTACGCGGATGAGACGCGGCGGCGGGGGCAGTCCAACGTCAACGCCCTCAACATCGTCTTCGACCTCGCCCTCGAGCGACTCCGCTCGGCGGGCTGAGCCGACGCGGGTGACCCGCGCCGGACGCGTCCTGGCTCGCCTGCGGGTGGTGCTGCCCTGGCTGGTGATGGCCGGGATCCTGGTCTGCCTCGTCGCGAACACCGCACGCCCGCTGACCAACACCGACACCTACTTCCACCTGAGGTTCGGCCACGAGTTCCTGCACGGCTGGACGATCCGCCATCCGGGCAGCGTCAGCACCTTCGCAACCGCCGACTGGGTGCCCACCCAGTGGCTCTCCGAGGTCGTCATGGCCCGGACCGAGGGCGAGCTCGGCCTGGCCGGCGTGGCCTGGCTGTCGGGGCTGCTCGAGGTCGTGCTCTTCCTCGGCGTGTACGCCGCGGTGCGCGGTCGGGTCGAGCCGCTGGTCGCGATGCCGGTGACCGCCGTCGCGCTCTTCGCGATGCAGAGCGGGCTGTCCATGCGCCCCCAGGTCGTCAGCTACCTCCTCTGCGCCGTCGTCGTGGCCGCCTGGCTGCGCACGCTCGACGACCGGCGGCTCCGCTGGTGGCTGGTGCCGCTGGTGTGGCTGTGGGCGATGCTGCACGGGATGTGGCCGGTGGCGCTGGTCGTCGGCGCCGTCTCGACCGTCGGGCTGGTCCTCGACCGCGCTCCGCGGGGGGTCGTCGTCCGGTCGGCCGCGGTCACGGCGGCCTGCGCGGCCGCCGCGGCGCTCACCCCGGTCGGGCCTGCCCTGTACGGCGCCGTGGCCGAGGTCGGCTCACGGACCCGGTACTTCTCCGAGTGGCAGGCGCCCGACTGGGTCTCCTGGAGCTCCGCCGGCTTCGCCGTCCTACTGGCGGCCACGCTGGTGGGGCTGTGGCGACGGGAACGCAACTCCTGGACCGAGACGCTGCTGATCGTCGTGGCGGGGGTGTTCGCGGCGTACTCGGAGCGCACGGTGGCGGTGGGCGCCGCGATGCTCGCCCCGCTCGCCGCGGCCCCCCTCCAGACGCTGGCGGGTCGGCGTACGCCGGTGGGTCGCCGCGAGCGCCGCGCAGTGCTGGGGGGCGCCGCGGTGTCGCTGGTCGTCCTGGCGCTCACGGTGCCCCATACGTCCGCCGACCCGATGTCGGAGCCGGGCTGGGTCGACCCGGCGCTCGGTGGCCTCCCGGCGGGCACGAAGGTGCTCAACGACTGGGCCCTGGGGGGCTACCTGATGTGGCGCTACCCCCGACTGGACCTGATGATGCACGGCTACGGCGACACCTTCACCACCGCCGAGCTGGACCGCAACGACCGACTCCTGCGGGTCGGGCCGGGCTGGGCCCGGGACCTGCGCGCCACCGGCGCGAGGATCGCGGTGCTCCGGCCCGACTCACGCCTGGCCTACGCGCTGGTCTCGCAACAGGGGTGGTCGATCGAACACCGCTCGGACACCCTGGAGATGCTCAGCGCGCCGAGGCCTCGACCCAGCGGCTGAGCAAGGCGGCGGCGGCACCGGTGTCGACCGACTCGCGGGCCCGAAGCAGGGCCACCGGCAGCGCCTCCTCCACCGGGACCGCGGGCTGGTCGTAGACGGCCAGGGCGGCCGCCGCGTTCAGCAGCACCGCGTCGCGGACGGAGCCCGGCTCACCGTCGAGGACCCGGCGTACGACAGCGGCGTTGTGCTGCACGTCGCCGCCGCGGAGGTCGTCCGGCCGGGCCGGAGCGATGCCGAGGGCGCCCGGATCCACCGTGGCGGGGACGACGGCACCCTCGTGGACCTGCCACGCGTGCGACGTGGTGGTCGTGGTCAGCTCGTCGAGCCCGTCGTCACCGCGGAAGACCCAGGCGTCGACACCGCGACGGGCGAGGACCCCGGCCATCAGCGGCGCCATCCGTGGGTCGGCGCAGCCGATCGCCTGCGCTGCGGGGCGCACCGGGTTCGCGAGCGGACCGAGGATGTTGAACGTCGTGGCGATGGCCAGCTCACGACGCGGCACCGCCGCGTGCCGCATGGCCGGGTGGAACGCCGCCGAGAAGCAGAACGTGATGCCGACCTCCTCCGCGAGCCCGGCGACCCGGTCGGGCGGCAGGTCGAGGCGGATGCCCAGCGCCTCGAGCACGTCGGCCGACCCGGCCTGGCTCGACGCCGACCGGTTGCCGTGCTTGACGACCCGGGCCCCGGCTGCCGCGGCCACGATCGCGGCCATGGTGGAGATGTTGACACTCATCGAGCGGTCGCCGCCGGTGCCGACGACGTCGAGGGCACGACCCCGGACCGCCAGCGGCGTGGCGACGGCGTACATCGCCTCGAGCAGACCGGTGACCTCGTCGATCGTCTCGCCCTTCGCGCGCAGGGCGACCGCGAAGCCCGCCACCTGGGCAGGGGATGCCGCCTCGGCGAGGATCTCCCCCATCGCCCACTGCGTCTGCTCGCCGGTGAGGTCCTCGCGCTGGACGAGGGCGCCGAGCACCTCGCTCCACGTGGGAGACACGGGCGTCAGGAGGTGGCGGCCGGCACGCGCGGCCGCAGCAGCGTGGTGACGGCCTCCGCCAGCCGGACGGGATCGATCGGGTGCGGCACGACCGCCTCGGCCCGCGACCAGGTGGCGAGCCAGGCGTCCTGGGGCCGGCCGATCAGCACCAGGATCGGGGGGCAGCGGTAGATCTCGTCCTTGAGCTGCTTGGCGATGCCCATGCCGCCGGCCGGGACCGCCTCGCCGTCGAGGATCGCCAGGTCGATGCCACCGGCGTCCATGTTGGACAGCACGACGGGCTCGGTGGCGATCTCGACGTACTCGAGCTCGGGCAGGTCGGGGTGCGGGCGGCGGCCGAGGGCGAGGATCACCTGCTGCCGGACGTTGACGTCGTCGCTGTAGACGAGCACGCGCAGCCGCTGCTGACCGGTCTCGTGCGGCCCGGCGTCGTGGGAGTCACTCACGGCAGCAGGTTACCGTCCGGCGCCGAGGCTGCATCGCCCGCGGCGGCCGCGCGGGCCTCGCGGGCCTCGATCAGGTCGAGCCTGCGGTCCTCGCGGCGGGCCTCAGCCATCGAGGAGCGCACCCACTGGGCGAACAGCACCGCGAAGAACATCAGGCCGACCGCGTCGCCGGAGCTCCACAGGATGCCACCGGCCACGTTCTGGTCGGCGTGGGGCGCCGGGAGCCAGGCCCCCATCGGGCCCTGGTGGAGATCGGGGTACCAGTCCCCTCCGATCAGGCGCCTCTGGGCCATGATCGTGACGCCCATGAAGGCATGGAAGGGCAGCGTCAGCGCCACGAGCAGCATCCGCGCCGGGTAGCCGATCCGTCCGGGCACCGGGTCGACGCCCATCAGCGGCCAGAAGAAGAGGCAACCGACGAGAACCATGTGCAGGTGGGTCATCTCGTGGAGGTAGTCGTGGTGCAGCGTGGCGGGATACCAGCCGCTGAAGTACAGGGCCCACGGCGTGATCACGAACAGCACGAACGTGAGCGGCGGGAAGGAGAGCACCCTCGCGATGCGCGAGTGGAGGACCACCAGCAGCCAGCCGCGCGGGCGCCGTCGCAGCGTGCGCAGGGCCAGGGTGAGCGGGGCTCCGAGCGCCATCGCCAGCGGCACCACCATCGACAGCACCATGTGCTGGACCATGTGCACGCTCAGGAGGGTGTCGTCGTAGGTGCCCAGGCCGGAGACGGTGGCCACCGCCGCCGCCACCATCCCCCCGAGGAACGCCGCGGTCCGTCCGATCGGCCATCGGTCGCCGCGCCGGCGCATCGCCCACACGCCTGCCAGGTAGACCGCCGCGGTCAGCAGGATCAGCAGGGTCGCCCAGGACACCGGCTCCCACTGCGTGAAGACGGTGCCCAGGGTGAACCTCGGGAGGGACTCCTCCTGGCCTCCGGCACCGTGCAGCACGGGTGGGATCGCGCCTGGGCTCATGTCGGCGACCTTAGGTCGAGTCGGGAAGTTGCCGACAACTCGCCCACCCCAGGGGGTCGGGGTGCCTCCCGGGGACGGCTCGGGACATAATGCATCCCGTGGCGACAGCTTCGACGACGATTCCGGCCTCCCGGCTGCACGGACACCACGACCGCCCGAGCATGGTCAGCGTCGGAACCATCATCTGGCTGTCCAGCGAGCTGATGTTCTTCGCGGCCCTGTTCGCGTCGTACTTCACGATCCGCGCGGTCAGTCCGGACCTCTGGGCGCAGAGCACCGAGAAGCTCGACGTGCCCTACGCGGCCGCCAACACCACGATCCTCGTCCTCTCGTCGCTGACCTGCCAGCTCGGCGTCTTCGCCGCCGAGCGCGGACAGGTCGGGCGCACCGGCTCGGTGTTCCAGGTGAAGGGCTGGGGGCTGCGCGAGTGGTTCATCCTCACCTACGTGATGGGCGCGGTGTTCGTCGCCGGACAGGGCAGCGAGTACGCCACGCTGGTCAAGGAGGGAATCACCATCCCCTCCTCGGGATACGGCACGATGTTCTACCTCACCACCGGCTTCCACGCCCTCCACGTGACCGGCGGGCTGATCGCCTTCCTGTTCGTGCTCGGCCGCACCTTCCTGGCCAAACGCTTCACGCACGAGCAGGCGGTCAGTGCGATCGTGGTGTCCTACTACTGGCACTTCGTCGACGTGGTCTGGATCGGTCTGTTCGCCACCATCTACCTCATCAAGTGACCGCAAGGGATCGACTGTGCGACTCCTGAACCGCCCCCTCGGACGTCTCTCCCGGTATCGCCGCGGCCCCCTTGCCGGGCTCCTGGTGGTGCTGCTCGGGCTGCTCCTGACGGGTGGGCTGTACGCCGCCTTCTCCCCCGCATCGGCCTCCGAGGACAACTCGGCGGCCCAGATCAAGCAAGGGCACCAGCTGTTCCTGGTCGGCTGCTCGTTCTGCCACGGCAACAACGGCCAGGGCGTGAAGACCCTCGACGGCAACCAGCTCGGCCCGGCCCTGGTCGGCGTGGGCGCCGCCGCGGTCGACTTCCAGGTCGGCACCGGCCGGATGCCGGCGGTCAAGCCGGGCCCGCAGGTCCCCCAGAAGGAGCAGGCGTACACACCCGACGAGATCGCGGCCCTCGCGGCGTACGTCGCGTCGCTCGGCCCCGGTCCGGCGATCCCCACCGCCTCCGACTACAGCATCGACCACATGACCGACGAGCAGCGCCAGGAGGCGATCGTCCGCGGTGGCGCGATCTTCCGGACCAACTGCAGCGCGTGCCACAACTTCGAGGGCTCCGGCGGTGCGATGCCCAACGGCGGCTTCGCACCGAAGATCCGCGGGGTCGAGCCCAAGTACATCTTCGAGGCCATGCTCACCGGCCCCCAGGCGATGGACAACTTCTCCAACGGCAACCTGTCGGTCGAGGAGAAGCAGGACATCATCGCCTACCTGCAGTCCCTGCAGGACAACCCCGACTACGGCGGCTTCGGCCTGGGCGGGATCGGTCCGGTCAGTGAGGGCGTGTTCGCCTGGCTGCTGGGGATCGGCTCGCTGGTCGGCGTCGCCACGTGGATCGCGGCCCACACCGCCCGGTCGTCGAAGCAGAAGGCGGAGAGCTGATGTCGGACCACCTTCCGGAGTCCACGTCCGGCGAGCACGCTCAGGTCGCCACGCAGGAACCGATCCCCGACCCCGGGCTGCCCGCCCACCAGTGGCGGCCGACGGACGTCGACCCCCGGGCCGAGAAGCGCGCCGAGCGCCAGGTCGCCGGCCTGTTCGGGCTGGCGATCGTGGGTGCCGTCGGCTTCATCGCCAGCTACGTGATCTTCAAGGTCGGCGACCACCCCGACACGATCGGCAACCTCGGCGCCTCCAACGTGATGCTCGGCCTCTGCCTGGCGGTGACCCTGCTCGGCATGGGCGCCGGGATGATCCAGTGGGCTCGCAAGCTGATGGGCGACCACGAGATCGTCGAGATGCGCCACCCCGCGTCGTCCTCCCAGGAGGACCGCGAGGCGACCGTCAGCATCCTCCAGGTCGGCCTCGAGGAGTCAGGGCTCGGACGCCGCCCGCTGATCCGCAACTCCCTGCTCGCAGCGGGTGGCATCCTCGGGCTGCTGCCGATCGTGATGCTGCGCGACCTCGGGCCGCTGCCGGGCGACAAGCTCGACCACACGATCTGGGACCTCGACACGTGGACGCCCGAGATGCAGGCGTGGTGGCAGACCCAGGACCGCACGCTCCAGCGCGTGGTGCGTGACGTCGTCGGGACGCCGATCAAGGTCACCGACCTCGAGCTCGGCGACCTGGTCAACGCCGAGCCGGAGGTGATGTTCGCCGTCGACGCCGAGACCAAGCAGCCGATCGTCGAGGGCACCGACCTGCTGGTCGACAAGTCGAAGGCAGCGGTCATCCTGCACCGGATGCTGCCCAGCGAGATCGTGTCGGAGCAGACGCGCAACTGGTCGGTCGAGGGGATCGTCTGCTACTCCAAGATCTGCACCCACGTCGGGTGTCCGATCTCGCTCAACGAGCGCACCACCCATCACCTGCTCTGCCCCTGCCACCAGTCGACGTTCGACCTGACCGACAGCGGCCGGGTGCTGTTCGGGCCGGCGGCCCGGGCGCTTCCGCAGCTCGAGCTCACCGTCGACGACGAAGGCTATCTGGCGGCGAAGCGCGACTTCACCCAGCCCGTCGGGCCGAGTTTCTGGGAGCGAGGCTGACCATGTCCCTGGACACCAGCAAGATCGCCGACACCAACAGCGGCACGGCCGCCACCGCGAAGAAGCCCGGCAAGGCCGGCGCCGTCGCCGGCTGGGCCGACGACCGGCTGGGGCTGGCCACCCTCATGCGCAAGAACCTCCGCAAGGTCTTTCCCGACCACTGGTCGTTCATGCTCGGCGAGATCGCCCTGTGGTCGTTCGTGATCCTGCTGCTGACCGGCACGTTCTTGACCCTGTGGTTCACCCCGAGCATGTCCGAGTCGGTCTACGAGGGCTCCTACTCCCAGCTGCGCGGCGTACCGATGTCCGACGCGTACGCCTCGACCCTGCACATCTCCTTCGACGTGCGCGGTGGCCTGCTCATGCGGCAGATGCACCACTGGTCGGCCAACCTGTTCATCGCGGCGATGTTCGTGCACATGATGCGGACCTTCCTGACCGGGGCGTTCCGCAAGCCGCGCGAGCTGAACTGGGTCATCGGCGCGACGTTGCTGCTGCTGGGCATCCTCGAGGGCTTCGCGGGCTACTCCCTGCCGGACGACCTCCTCTCGGGAACCGGGCTCCGCATCGCCGACGGCCTGATCAAGGCGACGCCGGTGGTCGGGTCGTACATGTCGTTCTTCCTGTTCGGTGGGGAGTTCCCGGGCGACGTGCTCATCCCACGTCTCTACATCCTCCACGTGCTGCTGATCCCCGGCCTGCTGCTCGCGCTCATCGGCGCGCACATGCTGCTCCTGGTGTTCCACAAGCACACCCAGTGGCCCGGCCCCGGACGCACCGAGCAGAACGTCGTGGGCTACCCGATGCTCCCGGTGTACGCCGCGAAGGCCGGCGGCTTCTTCTTCATGGTCTTCGGCGTCACCGCGCTGATGGGCGCGCTGCTGTCGATCAACCCGGTCTGGAAGTACGGGCCTTACGACCCCTCCCAGGTGACCGCGGGCTCGCAGCCCGACTGGTACATGGGCATCGCCGAGGGTCTGCTGCGCATCATGCCCAACTGGGAGACCCATATCTGGGGGCACACGATCTCCTGGAACGTGATGATCCCCGGCCAGATAGCACCCTTCCTACTGTTCGGGATGGTGATCGGCTGGCCGTTCCTGGAACAGTGGGTGACCGGAGACCGGCGTGAGCACCACCTGCTGCAACGCCCCCGCAATGCCCCCACCCGCACGGCGTTCATGGCGGCCATGGTCACCGAGTACGGCCTCCTCTGGGCGGCCGGCGGCAACGACATCCTGGCCACGCACTTCCACTGGAGCCTGAACTCCATCACGTACTTCATGCGGACCGCGATCTTCGTCGTCCCGCCGATCGTGTTCTACGTGACGCGTCGTTGGTGCATCGGGCTGCAACGCGCCGACAACAACCGCGTGCTCCACGGCTACGAGACCGGCATCATCATGCGGTCGCCCGACGGCGGATACTCCGAGCGGCACCTGCCGATCGGCGAGGCCAGCGCCTACACGCTCACCGCGCGTCAGCGCGACGAGATCCACGAGGTCGACTCGGACGTCGACGAGAACGGCGTCGTCGCTCCGGGCACGCGTGCGGAGAGGATCCGGGCCAAGCTGTCGAAGGGGATGTTCGCCGACAACGTGCAGAAGCCGACCGCAGAGGAGCTGGAGGAGGCCCGCCACCACGCGGAGCACACCCACGAGCTCGAGAGCGGACTCGACCACCCCGCCTCGGGGCACGAGTTCGACGACCACGCCCTCCGCGACGCCGACGACGTACCCCTCCGCCAGCACTGACCCGGACCCCGGCTCCCCACCCCTCCCTCCCGGGCGGGCGGCGTTGCTATGTCGTGGGGTTGGGCGGGCGCTGCAGGTTTCCCCGGACGTCCGGGGAAACCTGCACATAGGAGGCGTTGCAACGGCCACGAAGTGACGGGATTCGGTCCGGAGTGGGACGCGTGTGGTGACAAGCCCGCACGGGCTGTCCGATGGCCGGGCTGTCGCTGGTCCGGGTCGTGTCCGACCTCGTCGATGTGCTTCCGTTCGATGCAGCACGGGTCGGTGGTAGTGCCCGGCCCTGCGCGTCTGGAACTTCCCGAGCAAGGCCTCCAGGCCGACCCCGCGCCTGGGCCGAGCTCGGCGATGCGCTCAGGGGATGCCGAGGTGACACGCTGCAGCCCGATCGACCACCCAACTGCTGAGCGCCGCGTTCTCTCGCGCCATCGGGCACGATCTGGCCCGCGTGAAGCCAGCCGCCTCGTGACCGATCAGCGGAGGGCGGAGCCCTCGGCGTAGGTCTTGAAGGACTCGTTCCAGTCACCGTAGCCGTTGGTGAGGTCCATCGGACGGTTGCTGCCGGTGTATTCCACGACATCGCCGACGTTGGTCATGTGGTAGAGCCAGTCGGCGTTGGCCGTGCTCAGGCCCGTGCAACCGTGCGAGACGTTGGCGTGGCCCTGGCTGGCCACCGACCACGGCGCGGCGTGGACGAACTCACCGGAGTAGGTCACCCGCATCGCCCACTGGACGCCTTTGATGTTGTAGGCGTCGGCGCCGGTGATGCCCACCGTCTCGGAGTTCATGTCCTTGGAGGGGAACTTCTCGATGATGACCTTGGTGCCGGACCGGGTCGTGTACGCCGGCTGCTGCCCGGTCGTGACCGGCAGTGTGCGCAGCAGCGTGCCGTTGCTGAAGACCTGCATCTGGTCGGTCTTCATGTTGACCTTGTAGATGTGCGCGGCTCCCACGTGGAAGGTGATGCTCCGGTCGAGCTGACCGAAGATCCCGTTGCCGGCCGGGACGCTGTTGATGTCGGCGTTGACCGTGACCGTGCTGCCCGCCTTCCAGTACGAGGCCGGACGCCAGTGCACCTCGGTGTTGCTCAGCCAGTGCCACGAGCCCTTCTGGGCCGGCTGTGACACCACGTGGAGGTGCTTCTCGATCGACGCCTGGTCGGTGACGGGCACGTCGAAGCGCACGATCACGGGCATCCCGACCCCCACCGTCTGGCCGTCGAGAGGCGCGATCGAGGGGTAGGTCTGCTGGTCGAGGCTCAGCGCCGCAGTGTGGAAGCGGGTCACCTTCCGGACCGACGGCCCGCCGTCGGCGGACACCTGCGTGGTCACGGTGTACGCCGTGTCGGGCTCCAGCAGCGTGCCCGCCGTCCAGGTCTTCTTGTCGGCCGAGAGCTTCCCGGGCACCGACCCGGACTTCGAGCTCACCACGACCGAGGTCAGCGTGCCGGAGTCGGCGGTGACGGAGACGAGCCGGTCGACGGGGACGGACCTGGCACCGCCGCCGACATTGGTGTGGACGGCCGCCTGGACGACGTCCGGCTGGGGGGACTTGCTCGACAAGACGTCCTTCAGCCCCCCGCCGCCGGCGGCGGGCGTGGAGTCGCCGGAGCCGCATCCGGCGGCCAGCAGCGAGACGGCCAGCAGCGTGCCGAGCATCATCGGCACGCGGGCGCGGGTGAAGGACATCGGACTCCCCGGAAAGGTAAAGGACGGTCGCCCCAATGTAACCCGCCACCCCACCTCGAACGGGAATTGGCGGCCACACGGGACCTCACGTCCGGTAGGACGCGAGACGGCCGTCGGAGGTTGCTGTGACGGCGCTGCGAGCTTGCTGCGGGAGGCGGGAGCGGTCAGTGGGCGTGCTCGCCGCGGTAGTACTCGAAGATCCAGCCCGACAGTGCCAGAGCGCCGAGACCGAACCCGATGATGATCAGCCAGTAGGCGAGCAACGCAACGCCGTACACGATGACGCCAAGCGAGGCGGCGCACCACAGCGGCCACCACGAGTACGGCGGGAAGAAGCCGATCTCCCCGGCGCCTTCGGCGACTTCGGCGTCCTTGCGGTCCTCGGGCCGCGGCTCCATCTTCGCTGCGTGGAAGCCGAGGTAGACCGTCACCATCGCCGCCAGGAGCGCGGTCATCACCAGGGCTGCGGTGCCGGCCCACTCGCCGGAGGCGAACCAGTAGACCGGGCTCACGACGACGAAGAAGGTCGTGACGAACGCGAAGATCCAGGCTTCTGCTCTCACGAGTCATCCCCCATCTGGTCGCGTAGGTGCTCCTCACGCCCTTCGACGTCGGGTGCGTCGGCGAAGCCGCCGGTGCCCGCCATGGCGTAGTTGTCCTCCATCTCGATCGCGGCGATCTCCGGGTGGTGCAGGTCGAAGGCCGGCGACTCGGAGCGGATGCGCGGGATCGAGTCGAAGTTGTGCCGTGGCGGCGGACAGCTGGTCGCCCACTCCAACGAGCGGCCCCAGCCCCAGGGGTCGTCGACCTCGACGAGCGGAGCGCGCCGGGAGATCCAGACGTTGTAGAAGAACGGCAGCATCGAGGCTCCGAGCAGGAACGCACCGACGGTCGAGACCTGGTTGAGCGTGGTGAAGCCGTCCTCCGGCAGGTAGTCGGCGATCCGTCTCGGCATCCCCTCGACGCCCAGCCAGTGCTGGACCAGGAACGTCGTGTGGAAGCCCAGGAACAGCATCCAGAAGTGGACCTTGCCGAGGCGCTCGTCGAGCATCCGGCCGGTCAGCTTCGGCCACCAGTAGTAGAAGCCGGCGAACATCGCGAACACCACCGTGCCGAAGACGACGTAGTGGAAGTGCGCCACCACGAAGTAGGAGTCGGACACGTGGAAGTCCAGCGGCGGGCTCGCCAGGATGACGCCCGTCAAGCCACCGAACAGGAACGTCGTCAGGAAGCCGACGGACCACAGCATGGGGGTGTCGAAGGATATGGATCCCCCCCACATCGTGCCTATCCAGTTGAAGAACTTCACCCCGGTGGGTACGGCGATCAGGAAGGTCATCCCGGAGAAGAACGGCAGGTCGACCTTGCCGGTGACGAACATGTGGTGGGCCCACACCGCGGTCGACAGGGTCGCGATGCCCAGCGTGGCACCGACCAGGCCGATGTAGCCGAACACGGGCTTGCGGCTGAACACCGGAAGGATCTCGGTGATGATCCCGAAGAACGGGATCGCGATGATGTAGACCTCGGGGTGGCCGAAGAACCAGAACAGGTGCTGCCAAAGGATCGGCCCGCCGTGACTGGTGTCGAAGACGTGCGCTCCCAGCTGTCGATCGGCCTCGAGCGAGAGCAGTGCGCCGGCCAGCACCGGGAACGCGATCAGCACCATCAGGCTGGTGACCATCGTGTTCCAGCAGAAGATCGGCAGCCGGAACATCGTCATCCCGGGAGCACGCATGCAGATGATCGTGGTGATGAAGTTGACCGCACCGAGGATGGTGCCCAGACCGGCCATCCACAGACCCATGACCCACAGGTCGCCACCCACGCCCGGAGATCGGACCGCGTCAGACAGCGGGGTATAGGCGAACCATCCGAAGTCGGCGGCGCCGGAGGGGGTGAAGAACCCGGAGCCGGCGATCAGCCCCCCGAAGAGGAACAGCCAGTAGCTGAACATGTTCAGCCGGGGGAATGCGACGTCGGGCGCTCCGATCTGGAGCGGCATGATCGCGTTGCCGAACCCGAAGAACAGCGGCGTCGCGAACAGCAGCAGCATGATCGTGCCGTGCATCGTGAACAGCTGGTTGTAGACCTCGTCGTTGACGAACTGCATGCCCGGGTTGGCCAGCTCGGACCGCATCAGCATGGCCATCACGCCACCGATGAGGAACCAGGCGAACGACGTACCGAGGTAGAGGTTGCCGATCACCTTGTGGTCGGTCGAGGTGATGACCTTGATGATCGTCCGACCCAGCTCGCGTCGCGGCGCGGGGCCCCCGGTGGCAGTGGTGGACGGACTGATGGCGGTCATTCGGAGCCTCCCTCGAGCCCTGCCTGCGTCTGGCTGGTGATACCGCCCAGCAGCGGCTGGTTCGCGATGTCGCCTTGCGTCCGAAGCTGCTGCAGGTAGGCCTGGAAGTCGGCGTCGCTGACGATCTTGACGTTGAAGAGCATCCGCGAGTGGTAGACCCCGCACAGCTCGAAGCACTTCCCACGATAGTCGCCGACCACGGTCGGCTTCACCTGGAAGTGGTTGTCGTCCGCGACCGGGCCGGGGATGACGTCCTCCTTCTCCAGGAAGCCCGGGACACCGAAGTCGTGGATCACGTCGGGTGAGTGGAGCTTGAACTCGACGGTCTTGTCCACCGGGAGCACCAGCGTGGGCGGGTTGCCCGCCTGGCCCACGGTGTAGAGCACCTGGTTGCCCGGGGTGTTGATCTCGCCACCGGGCATGTAGTTGAAGGTCCAGGTCCACTGCTGGCCCACGACGTAGATCGTCACGTCGGGGTTGGGGACCTCCTCGCGGATGATGTTCTGGGTGCGCTCTGTGTGCACGAAGAACACCACGACCATGATGATCGGCACGATCGTGTAGAAGATCTCGAGCGGCAGGTTGTAGCGGGTCTGGACCGGCACCTCGTCGTCGCTGCGACGGCGGAACCGCCAGCTGGCGTAGAAGATCAGGCCCCAGACGAGCGCGCCGGTGGCCAGCGCCGCGATCCAGGCCCACCGCCAGAGCAGGAAGATGTGCTCGCCCTGAGTCGTGATGGGGTCGGGCATGGCCAGGTTGGACCACTCGTGCCGGGTCTTCTCGCTGCAGCCGGTCAGGCTGAGCAGGACCACTGCACCGACGAGGACGACACCTGCTCTGCCGGCGATGGCACGGGTACGACGGGGCGTACGACGGGGAGTCGCGGCCGAGGCAGCGGAGACTTGCCGACCCACGAACGAGCCTTTCTGCTCAGGCGTTGTCCAACATCCAGCACACTATCCGAACCTCCGGCCCGCTCGGGGGGTGGGTCGCCGGTAAGTCGGCGCCTCGCGCGAGGTCTAGGTTGGCCGCGTGTCGAGCACGACGACGTCGGAGGGGAGCCCCGAACCGGGCCGACGGGTCTACCTGGACTCCGCGTCCGGCGAGGCTCTGCACCCGGCCGCCCGACGGGCGCTCGAGGCCGCGCTGGACACGGCGTACGCCGACCCGCGCCGGCTCCACCACGCCGGCGGGGCCGCCCGGCTCGTCCTCGACAACGCCCGCGCCGCCACGGCCGAGGCGCTCGGCGTACGGCCCGACGAGGTGACGTTCGCGTCGTCCGGCACCGATGCCGTCCAGCGCGGGCTGCTCGGGCTGCTCGGTCCCGGCCGTGGCTCCGGCGGCGAGGGCCCACTGGTCGTCCACTCGGCGGTCGAGCACTCCGCCGTCCTGCACGCCGCCGAGTGGTCGGGGGCGACCACCCGGTCGGTCGGGGTCGACCCCGCCGGTCGGCTGCGGCTCGACGACCTCCCTCCGGGCGCAGCCGGCCTCGCCGGCGCGACCGTCGTGGCCTGCCAGTCCGCCAACCACGAGGTCGGCACCATCCAGCCGGTGGAGTCGGTGGCCGAGCGACTGGACGGCGTCCCTCTCTTCGTCGACGCGTGCGCGTCGGCCGGCCGGCTCCCACTGCCGCAGGGCTGGTCGGCGTTGGCCGCGTCGGCCCACAAGTGGGGTGGTCCCGCGGGCGTCGGCGTGCTCGTCGTACGCCGCGGGACCCGGTGGCACGACCCGTTCCCTCCCGACGAGCGAGCGGGCGAGCGGGAGAGCGGGTTCGAGAACGTGCCGGCCGTGCTGGCGGCCGCCGCGGCGCTGCAGGCGGTCGTCGCCGAGCGCGCCGCCGAGAACGCGCGGACGAACGCGCTCGTGATGCGGATCCGGCGTGTGGTGGGCGGCCTCCCCGACATCGACGTCGTGGGCGACCCGGTCGAGCGACTCCCCCACGTGGTCACGTTCTCGTGCCTGTACGTCGACGGTGAGGCCCTGGTGAGCGAGCTCGACCGGCTCGGGTTCGAGGTCGCCAGCGGGTCCGCGTGCACGTCGTCGACGCTCGAGCCCAGCCACGTGCTCGCGGCGATGGGCGCCCTCACGCACGGCAACGTCCGGGTGTCCGTCGGCCGAGGGACGACCGACGACGACGTGACCAGGTTCCTCGAGGCGCTTCCCGGAGCGGTCGAGCGGTTGCGGGCGCGGATCTGATGCTCCAGCTCGACTGCCGCGAGATGGTCTGCCCGGCCCCGATCATCGAGCTCGCGCGACATGTGCGGGACGTCGCCGTCGGCGACCTGATCGCGGTCGTCGCCTCCGACGCGGCCGCGCGCGTCGACGTACCCGCGTGGTGCCGGATGACCGGCCATGAGTACGTCGGGGAGGACCTCGCCGGGGACGAGGTGCCCCGCTACGTCGTACGCCGGGTGGAGTGAGCGGCGCTCACCCGAGCATGTGGCCCCCGACGTCGGCCGCGGCCTGGTCGCCGTACGCCGCCCGGAGACGCTCGACGAACTCAGGCCGGGTGAAGGAGTACTCCTGCGTGCCGACCGTCTCCACGACGTACGCCGCCAGCACGCAGCCGACCTGGGCCGAGCGCTCGTGGCCGAAGCCCCACTCCAGGCCCGCGAGGAAGCCCGCTCGGAAGGCGTCTCCGACGCCGGTCGGCTCGACGGCCGCCACGCCGGGGGCCGCCTTGACCTCGACCGGCTCCATGCCGCGCCCCGTGATCCGCACGCCGTCGGCGCCGAGGGTCGTCACCTGGGCGCCGACCCGGTCGAGCACCTCCTCGGCCGACCACCCGGTCTTGGACTCGATCATGTGCGACTCGTACTCGTTGGAGAACAGGTACGTCGCGCCGTCGATCAGGTCGCGGATCAGGGCCCCGTCGCTGAAGGCCAGCTGCTGGCTCGGGTCGGCGATGAACGCGTAGCCGCGCTGCCGGCACTCGTGGGTGTGGCGGACCATCCCCTCGGGATCGTCGGCCGCGATCAGCACGAAGTCGGGAGCACCCACCTGCTCGACGATCGGCGCCAGCTCGATCAGCCGGGCCTCGCTCATCGCGCCGGGGTAGAAGGACGCGAACTGTGCCATCGCGGAGTCGGTGGTGCACACGAAGCGAGCGGTGTGCTTGGTCTCCGAGATGTGCACGAACGAGCAGTCGACGTGATGGCGCTCCAGCCAGCTGCGGTAGTCGTCGAAGTCCTCGCCGGCCGCGCCGACCAGCACCGGGTGGAGCCCGAGCCGCCCCAGCCCGAAGCACATGTTGGGAGCCACTCCCCCGCGCCGGATCTCGAGGTCGTCGACGAGGAAGGAGACCGCGAGCTTGTCGAGCTGCTCGACGACGAGGGAGTCCTTGAACCGCCCCTGGAAGGTCATCAGGTGGTCGGTGGCGATCGAACCGCAGATCAGCAGGGGCACGTTCGGGAAGACTAGGTGATTTCCGGCTGGGAGTACCCATCGGTAGCCGCTAGCGTCGTTCTCATGAGCGGCACCCACGCGTCGTACGAAGAGATCGACTCACCGGCCACCCTGCGGGCCGACGCCGCCGCCGCGGGACGGGCTCTGCACCTCGGCATGGGCCCGAGCCCGGAGTACGGCGACACCACGCGCGAGGCCACCGTACGCGAGATCGCGGTCGACGAGTCCGCCACCAGGATCGCGAACGCCCTCCACCTGCACCTCGACTAGCAGCGGGCAGGACGACGGGCGCGGCCACCGGCCCGTGGCGGGCCGGTGTGCGTCAGTGAACTGTCAGTGGCCCGTCAGTGGAACGAGTCGCCGCAGGCGCAGGAGCCACCGGCGTTCGGGTTGTCGATCGTGAAGCCCTGCTTCTCGATCGAGTCCACGAAGTCGATCATCGCGCCGTTGAGGTAGGGGACGCTCATCCGGTCGACGACGACGCCGACGCCGTCGAAGTCGGTGACCACGTCACCGTCGAGAGTGCGTTCGTCGAAGAACAGCTGGTAGCGCAGACCGCTGCAGCCGCCGGGCTGCACGGAGATGCGCAGCTGGAGGTCGTCGCGACCCTCCTGCTCGAGCAGGCTCTGCACCTTGGAGGCCGCGACCGGGCTCAGGTTGATCTGGTCGGTGCGTCGCTCGGTGACCTGGTCGGTCATGCTCGTTGCTCCTTCGTCGGTGTCGGAGAGGCGCGTCTCTCGGGCGCGTCTGACGGGTGCAATTCTCGCACAACGCTGGTTATTCCGCGCGATCGCCTCCCGGCGGTTTGACGGCGGGGGGACGGCGGTGGGACGGACGGGGCCGGTCAGCGCGACCAGGTGCGCGCCACACGCGCCGCGAGATCGCGCAGACTGCCCGCCGGGTCGGCGAACGCCTGCTCCTCCCCCACCAGGTCCACCAGGGAGTACGCCGACTCGATGCCGAGGGCACGCATCTCGCGCGAGCCGACCAGGACCTTGCCGGCCATTGCGACGCACGGCCGGAGGGCTTCGGCGGCGACCGCGGCCACGCCGTACGGGACCTTGCCGGAGCGGCTGGAGAAGTCGAACGCACCCTCGCCCGTGATCACGAGGTCCGCCTTCGCGGCCCGGCCGGGCAGGTCGACCGCGCGGGCGACGACGTCGAAACCGGGACACCGGGAGGCGCCCAGGAGCAGCAGGGCGAAGCCCAGACCGCCGGCGGCTCCGGCGCCCTGCTCCAGGGACGTACGCCGATCGGTCGCCACGGCGAGCCCCTCGAGCACGGCGTCGACGGCCGGCAGCCGGTCCTCTGCGATGCCCTTCTGCGGTCCGAAGGTCTTGGTCGCGCCGAACAGGCCGGTCAGCGGGCTGTCGACGTCGCCGGCGCAGGTGACCGTGATCCCGTCCAGGCGTGCGCGGGCCGCGTCCAGCTCGACCCTGGTGACGCCGTCGAGGCCGGCAGCGCCGCCGTCGAGCGGCCGGTCGGCCGTGGCGCCGAGCGCGCCGAGCAGCCCGGCGCCGCCGTCGTTGGTCCCCGAGCCGCCGACTCCGACCACGATGTCGGTGGCCCCCGATTCGATCGCGTGCATGACCAGCTCTCCCACGCCCCAGGTGGTGGCGCTCTCGGCGCGCTCGCCCCGGGTGAGGGCGAGCCCGCAGGCCTGCGCGCTCTCGATCCAGGCGCGCTCCTCGCGTCGCAGCACCGCGGCCGGCACGCGCTCGTGATGGGGTCCGGTGACGGTCACGGCCGACAGCTCACCGCCCAGCGCCTCGTGGAGCACGTCGACGAAGCCCGGTCCGCCGTCTGCCATCGGGGCGAGGTCGACATCGTCCGCCGGGGCCTGACGCAGCCAGCCGTCCGCGACGGCCCGGGCCGCCTCGACGGCGGTCAGCGTCCCGGCGAACTTGTCGGGAGCGATCAGCACACGCACCCGGCCATCCTGCCGCTCACCCCACGGAGGCTGCCGTCCGGGTCACGAGGTCGCCGACGACCGCGCGCAGCTCGCCGGTCCGCTCGTACGCCGAGCGCTGCCGGCGCGCGCCGTTGCCCGTCGCCGACAGCCTGGCCAGACCGTCGGTGACCCGGTCGAGGTCGCCCGCGTCGGACAGCGCGCTCGCCACGTGGTCGACGAGGGCTGCCAGAGCCTCCGGCGCCGACACGAGCTCCCAGGTCACCGGGTGCACGAGGTCGCCGCCCACGCCGTACCTCGCGGCGCGCCAGCCGGCGGCCCGCAGCAGATCGCTGCGCACGGCCTCAGCCGGCGCGGTGACGCGGGCCAGGGTCTCGACCAGCGCCCGGGCGAGCGCGACCACGATCAGCGCGTCGTCCGGGTCGGTACAGGTGTCGGCCACCCGGATCTCCACCGTCGGGTAGTCCGCGGCCAGCCGGGCGTCGTAGTAGAGCATCCCGGGGTCGAGCGCGGCTCCGCTGCGGATCAGGCACCGGCTCACCCGGCGGTACTCCGCGACCGACCCGAACGGCTCGGCCGCCCCGGCGGTGGGCCAGCGCGACCACACCTGGTGGCGCCACGACGCATATCCGGTGTCGCGGCCCGCGGCAAACGGCGAGTTCGCCGACAGGGCGACCAGGATCGGCAGCCACGGTCGTAGCCCGTCGATGACCCGCACGCCCTCGTCGTCGTCCGCGATGTCGACGTGGACGTGCATCCCGAGGGTTCCGGCGTGACGGCTCAGGTCGCCGAACTCCGCCGCGATCCGCTCGTAGCGCGGGTCGGCAGTGACCGCCGGCTCCGAGGCTCCCAGCGGTGGGGTGGCGACCGCCGCCAGGGCGAGCCCGGACTGTTCGGCGGCGGTGCGGGCGGTGCGCCGCGCCTCGCGCAGCTGGCGGTCGATCTCGGCCAGGTCGACCGAAGGATCGGTGTGGGTCTCGACCATGTGCCGCAGGAGCTCGCCCTCGAGATCGCGCGAAGCGCGCGACGCAGGGGCGCCGCCCCGCTCCGCGCGATGCTCGTGCAGCACGTGTCCGGAACCGCTGGCGAGCTCACCGGTGGCGGTGTCGACCAGCAGGAGCTCCTCCTCGACACCGACCTTGCGTACCGAGGTCATGCACCCTCGTGCCCACGACGTGTCGGGGCGATGCGCGTGCCCTAGGTTGTGGCCGATGAGCGACCTGCGGATCCGGCCGATGACTGCCGACGACGCGCCGGCCGCCGAACGGGTGACGGCGGTCGGATTCCACGAGCTCGACACCCGGATGTTCCGCCGCTCGTGGCCGGACCCGGAGATCCGGCCGCCCGGGCGAGGCGCCAGCTGGGTCGACCGCGCTCGCCACCTGGTCGCCACGGACCCTGGCGGCTGCTGGGTGGCCGAGCGCGACGACGAGCTGCTGGGGGTCGTGATCTCGTTCGTGCGCGAGAAGATGTGGCTGCTCGCGACGTACGCCGTGGTGCCCGGCTCGCAGGGACACGGCCTCGGCAAGGCGCTGCTCGCACCGGCTCTCGAGCACGGGCGCGGCGCTCTCCGCGGGATGCTCAACGCGTCCAGCGACCCTCGGGCGCTGCGTCGCTACCACGACGCCGGCTTCCGGCTGCACCCCCAGATGTTCCTGCGCGGCACGCCCGACCGCGCGCAGATCCCCGCGGTGGGGCAGGTCCGCGAGGGCACCGAGACCGACATCGACCTGATGGACTCCGTGGACCGGCGGACGCGTGGCGCCGCCCACGGCGTCGACCACCATCTGCTGATGCGCCAGCACCGGCTGGTGGTCAGCGAGACCTCGTCCGCCCAGGGGTACGCCTATCTCGACGGCGGGGTGGCCCTGCTGGCGGCGACCGATCGGCGTACGGCGGCCCGGCTGATGTGGGAGGCGATCGCCTCGAGCGAGGACGTGCTGATCGGCCACATCACCCCCGAGAACGCGTGGGCGGTCGACGTCGGGCTGGCGGCCCGGCTGGAGCTCCACCAGGAGGGCTACCTGGCGCTGCGCAGCATGCGGCCGCCGAAGCCGTACCTCGCCCACGGCGCCCTCATGTGATCTCCCTACGATGGCGCCCATGAGCACCGTGGACCTACCCCTGCTCCCGCTCGGCCGCGGCACCGACCTGAACGCCGAGCGCGGGGTGGAGTGCCCGGGCGACCTGCCGGTGCCGTCCGACCCCGACCTCGTCGCCCGGGCACGAGCGGCGAAGGAGGCGCTGGGCGACCGGGTCTTCGTGCTCGGTCACCACTACCAGCGCGACGAGGTGATCCGGTTCGCCGACGTCACCGGCGACTCCTTCAAGCTCGCGCGCGACGCCGCGGCCCGACCCGGGGCGGAGTACATCGTCTTCTGCGGCGTCCACTTCATGGCGGAGTCGGCCGACATCTTGACCTCGCCCGACCAGATCGTGGTGCTGCCCGACCTCGCGGCCGGCTGCTCGATGGCCGACATGGCGCGGCTGGTGCAGGTCGAGGACTGCTGGGACGCACTGGCCGCCGCCGGCATCGCCGAGAGCGTCGTCCCGATCACCTACATGAACTCCTCCGCCGACATCAAGGCGTTCTGCGGACGCCACGGCGGCGCCGTGTGTACGTCGAGCAACGCCGACGTGGCCCTGGAGTGGGCGTTCGGCCAGGTGCCTCACGCGAAGGTGCTGTTCCTGCCCGACCAGCACCTGGGCCGGAACACGGCCGTCCTCAAGCTCGGGCTGACCTTGGACGAGTGCGTCGTGTGGGACCCCCGCCGCCTCGGGGGCGGGGTGGCGCCGGAGGAGCTCGCGGCGGCCCGGATGATCCTGTGGAAGGGGCACTGCTCCGTGCACGGTCGGTTCTCCCCGGACGTCGTCGACGAGCTGCGGCGGAAGCGGCCCGAAGTGCGGGTGCTGGTGCACCCCGAGTGCACCCACGACGTCGTGACCCGGGCCGACCTGGTCGGGTCGACGGAGTTCATCATCGCGGCCGTCGCGGCCGCCCCGGCGGGGTCGGTGTGGGCGATCGGCACCGAGCTCAACCTCGTGCAGCGCCTGGCTCGTGAGCACCCGGAGCAGGAGATCCTCTTCCTCGACCGCAGCGTGTGCTACTGCTCGACGATGAACCGGATCGACCTCCCCCATCTGGTCTGGGCCTTGGAGTCGCTGGGCGACGGTGTCGTGGTCAACCGGGTCTCGGTCGACCCCGACACGGAGCACCACGCCCGGATCGCGCTTCAGCGGATGCTCGACCTCCCCGGCCGCTCCCACCGCGACTGAGCCTGGATCCACCGATTTGCGGCGTCGCGAGCGTCACCAGGTGGGTGTGCTGGCAAGACGCAGGCGCGAGCGTCGTACTGGTTGTCCGTTGAGCGTCTGCAACGCAGCCAGCGCCCCAGCTGGTGGCGCGCAGCAGGCGAGAATCGGTGGATCCAGGCTGAGGTCTGCCACCTCTCTGGTGTCCCGACGTCGTTCCCTGATGCTTCGCACGCCGAGTCGGACTAGAGGCCGGGGGCTCCCCAGAGGGCGAGCCAGCGCTGGAGGTCCTGCTCCATGGGCAGCTCGCCGGCGAGGGTGTCGCGGAGCTGGATCTCGAGCAGGTTGTCGCGGGTCTTCGGGCCGGTGGGGGCGAAGGCGTAGAACGTGCCCTGCTTGTAGAGGTAGACCAGCCCGGCGGTGCGGCCGGCGGAGTCGTGGAACGGCACCAGCGAGCACAGCAGCCCGGTGGCGAAGCCCTGCTCCTCCAACGACGTGTTGACTGCGTGCAGGTCGGTGCACAGCCCCTCGACGTCGTCGTCGACGCGGTCGACGACCAGCCAGGTGAAGCCGAAGTCGTCGCGGTGCACCTGGACGTGGGGCTTGTCGGCGTCGTCGCGCAACAGGGCCACGACCTCGTCCTGGGTCTGTTGGTACGCCGCGCCTTCGGGTGCGCGGAAGCACACCGAGCCGGTGCCGGTCGGCGTGAACCCGGCCGCGGTCTGTAGCGTCACCGCCGCCGACGGCACCAGGAACAGCGAGTCGAGGTTCGCCCGCTTGGGCTTGGTCCGGCCGGTGACGGCGTCCCAGAAGGTCACGCGGGATCGCTCGGCCGGCTGAGGTCGGCCTCGATCCGCGCGAGCTGCTCGAGCCGCTGCTCGAGCGAGGGGTGGGTCGAGGTGAGCTGGCTGAGGCTGACGCCCTTGATCGCCGGAGCGATGAAGAAGGCGTTCATCGAGCTCGAGGCGCGGAGGTCGGCGGTGGGGATGGCGTTCATGCCGCCCGAGATCTTCTGCAGCGCCGTCCCGAGGGCGCGGGGCTTCATGGTCAGCTGGGCGCCCGCGCGGTCGGCGGCGAGCTCGCGGTAGCGCGAGAGCAGCCGGGTGAGGAAGAAGCTGACGGCGTACACGACCAGGCTGACGACCAGCACGACCAGCCAGATCGGCAGCCCGCCCTGGTTGTTGTTGTCGCGCCGACCGCCCCCGAAGAACGCTCCCCACTGGGCACCACGGCTCAGCATCCCGGCCAGGATGCCGGCGGTCGAGGCGACGGTCATCACCGTCACGTCGCGGTGGGCGACGTGGCTCAGCTCGTGGGCGAGCACTCCCTCCATCTCGTCTGCGGTCAGCAGGCCGAGGATTCCGGTGGTCACGCAGACCACCGAGCGGTTCGGCGAGCGTCCGGTGGCGAACGCGTTCGGGACTTTCACGTCGGCGACGCCGACCCGGGGCTTCGGCATGTCCGCGAGTGCGCACAGGCGGTCGATCATCTGGTGCAGCTCGGGCGCCTCCTGGGGCGTCACCTCGCGTGCGCGCATCGCCTTCATCGCGACGGTGTCGGAGAAGTACCACTGGCCCCAGGCGATGCCGAGCCCGATGATCGCGATGAACGGCGCCCAGCCGACCGGTAGCACGAACATCAGGATCACGATCAGCGCGACGAAGACCGCTCCGAGCAGGAACATGACCGACGTCATGCGAGCGGTCAGACCGTGGTCGGGGGCGAAACGCGTGCGAGCCATAGTGCCATTGTCCCTGAACGGCCCAAGCGGGGCAGGAGGCGGGCGTCAGCCAGGGATCAGCCCGTCACCACTGAGCATGTCCGTGACCTCGGCCAGCGTCGCGTCGGCCATCGGCAGGATCAGCTCGGAGGAGTCCAGCGACTCGGGGTCGTGCGGCACCCCGGCCGTGCGGACACCGTCGAGCAGCGCCGCGAGCGCCTCGCGGAACGTCGCCTCGTCGCCGGCCTCGATGGCGGACTCGACCTTTGCGTCGAGGTCGTTCAGCGTCGACACCGCGTCGTCGGACAGGTCGTACTGGCCCTCGCCGAGGATCCGGACGATCACGGCGCTTCCTTGGACTCGCCGGACGCCTGACCCTGGGCCTGCGGTTCGCCCTCGAGGATCCCGGAGGAGTCCTGGCCGCCCTCGATCGCCTGCGGCGTGGAGCCACCCTTGAGCCGGGCCAGCTCGGCCTCCACCTCGGAGTGCGAGCTCATCGCCTCGAGCTCTCGGGAGATGTCGTCGCCGTTGTTCAGCGAGCTCGCGTCGTCGAGGGCCCCGGAGGCGATCAGCTCGTCGATCGCGCCGGCACGAGCCTGCATCTGGGCCGTCTTGTCCTCGGCCCGCTGGATCGCCATGCCGACGTCGCCCATCTCCTCGCCGATGCCCGACATCGCCTCGTTGATCTTGGTCTGGGCCTCGGCGGCGGTGTAGGTCGCCTTGATCGTCTCCTTGCGGGTGCGGAACGACTCCACCTTCGCGCTGAGCCGCTGTTGGGCGAGGGTGAGCTTCTCCTCCTCACCCTGGAGCTGGGCCTGCTGGGTCTTGAGGTCGGTGATCTGCGAGGTGAGCCCGGACTTGCGGGTGAGCGCCTCGCGGGCCAGGTCCTCCCGGTTGGCCGTGATCGCCTGCTCCGCCTGGCCCTGCAGCTTGTCGGACTGCGCCTGGAGCTGGTTGACCTGGAGCTCCACGCGCTTGCGTGACGTGGCCACGTCGGCGACCCCGCGGCGTACCTGGGCGAGCAGGTCGAGCTGCCGCTGGTAGCTGTAGTCGAGCGTCTCGCGTGGGTCCTCGGCACGGTCGAGGGCCTTGTTGGCCTTGGACCTGAAGATCAGGCTGATGCGTTGCCACATGCTCATGTGGTCAGCCTATGGGTAGGCGTCAAGACACGGACGGCGACGGTAGGCTGGGCCCTCCGGGCCGTCGCGGCCCATCTCCATCGTCCACCCCCAGGGAAGCCGAGCGTTGTTCCGTCGTACCAAGTCCGAGTCCCCCGCCACCACGTCCGCGGAGGTCGACCTCTCCAGCGCTGACCAGAAGAAGGGCCGCCCCACCCCCTCGCGCCGCGAGGCGGAGGCCGCCCGGAAGGCGAGAGCGAAGGTGCCGCGCACCCGCAAGGAGCAGGCCGCCGCCCGCAAGCTCTCGCGTGCGGAGTCCAGCTCCAAGATGCGCGCGGCGATGCGGAACGGCGACGAGCGCTACCTGCCCGCCCGCGACCAGGGGCCCGTACGCCGCTTCGTGCGCGACTACGTCGACAGCAACTTCTCGCTGCTCGAGCTGATGCTGCCCGCGATGGTGGTTCTGCTGTTCTTCGGCTACAGCGGCAGCACCACCCTCGCCGCCTACGCCAACGCTGCCCTGCCCGCCCTGCTGCTCGTCGTGATCGTCGAGGGCTTCCGCCTGCGCTGGAAGCTGCGCAAGGAGGTCACGCGGCGCTTCCCCGACCGGGCCGACCCGAGCAAGGGGATCACGACGTACGCCCTGATGCGCGCGCTCCAGGTGCGCTTCCTGAGGCAGCCCAAGCCGCAGGTGAAGATGGGCTCGGCACTGCCCGAGCGCTACCGCTGACCCACGGATCGCGCCAGGCTCGACCGACGAGATCGGCTCACGCGTCGTAGTCGAGGACGACCCGCTCCGACGTGGGGTGCGACTGACAGGTGAGCACGTAGCCCGCGGCGACCTCCTCGGGCTCCAGTGCGTAGTTCACGTCCATCGCGACCGTGCCCTCCACCAGCTTGGCCCGGCACGTGCCGCAGACGCCGCCGCGGCAGGCGAACGGGAGGTCGCTGCGCACCTCGAGGGCCGCCTCCAGCACCCCGACCCCGTCGGGCCGGAGCTCGAAGTCCGACGAGCGGCCGTCGAGCCGAATGGTGACGTGGGCGGCACCCTCGACCGACGAGGCCAGCGCCTCGGGGGTGTGCGGCACGGGGTCGGCGTGGAAGAGCTCGGTGTGGACGGCGTGGGCGTCGACACCGTGGTCGAGGATCACCTGGCGCAGGTCGACGACCATCTGCTGGGGGCCGCAGAGGAACCACTCGTCGACGTCCTCGGCCGGGAGCAGCGACTTCAGGATCCGGCTCAGGCGGTCGCCGTCGAGACGGCCGGAGAACAGCTCGACGTCCTGCTGCTCGCGGGACAGCACGTGCACCAGCTGGAAACGATCCCGGAAGCGGTCCTTCAGGTCGTGCAGGTCGTCGAGGAACATCACGGTGCGGGTGGTGCGGTTGGCGTAGACGAGCATCACCTGCGACCTCGGCTCCTCCTCCAGGATCGTCGAGACGATGGAGATGATCGGGGTGATGCCGGAGCCGGCCGCGATCGCGACGTAGGTCTTGGCCGATGCGGGGTCCAACTGGGTGGTGAACCTCCCCGACGGCGTCATCACGTCGAGCTCGTCACCGGCGTGCAGCACGTCGACCACGCCCCGGGAGAAGGCGCCGCCCGGCAGCTTCTTCACCCCGATCGTCAGGATGCCGGAGCGTGGCGTGGTGCAGATCGAGAAGCTACGGCGTTCGCCGTCGTCGCCGCGGATGATCAGGTGCTGGCCGTGCACGAAGCGGTAGTCGTCGGCGAGCGGCGGGGGGACCGCGAACGAGATGGCGACCGAGTCGTCGGTCAGCGGCTCGACGGCGGCCACCCGCAGCGGGTGGAACCGGGGCTGGCCGGACATGGGCTACAGGGCCTTGAAGTGGTCGAAGGGCTCCCGGCAGGAGCGGCAGACCCACAGGCTCTTGCAGGCGGTCGAGCCGAAACGGCTCGACTCCCGGGTGTCGAGGCTGCCGCACTGCGGGCAGCGCACCGAGAGCGCCACGGTCACTGGAGTGGCGGGCCGGGCGGGCCCCGGCGGTGCGATGCCGGCAGAGACGAGCTTGCGGCGTCCGGTCTCGGTGAGGTCGTCGGTGGTCCAGGCCGGGCTCAGCACGAACTCGATGTCGACGCGCTGGTATCCGGCGAGGGTCAGCACGTCGATGAGGTCCTCCCGGATCGTCTCCATCGCCGGGCAGCCGGAGTACGTCGGCGTGATCGTCACGTGGACCCGGCCCTGGTCGTCCTCGGTGACGTCGCGGAGGATCCCGAGGTCCTCGATGGTGACCTGCGGCAGCTCGGGGTCGAGCACGGTCGCGGCGACCTCCCGCGCACGCGACACGACCCCGCTCAGGGAGCTCGTCACCATGTCGCCCCCGGATGGGACCGGTGCAGGTGCTGCAGCTCGGCCAGGAGGTAGCCGAGATGCTCGGTGTGGAGCCCCTCGCGGCCGCCACCGAGGGCGGGCGACACCTCGGGCATCGAGAGCGTGGCCTCCGTGACCACCCGGCGTACGTCGGTCAGCACGTCCTCGCGGAGCGCAGCCGGGTCCGCGACGTGCCCGGCGAGCGACGGGTCGAGGGGCGCGAACAGCTCGTCGACGTAGGGCCACTCGGCGTCGAGCGCCGCCTGCATCCGCGCGTGGGACTCCTCGGTGCCGTCGCCCAGACGCAGCACCCAGTGCGCGGCGTGGTCGACGTGGTAGGCCACCTCCTTGACCGCCTTCGCGGCCACGCCGGACAGGGTGTCGTCGCTGCTCACGGACAGCCCCCGGTAGAGGTGGAGCTGGTAGGTCGCGAAGACCAGCAGGCGGGCCATGGCGACGCCGAAGTCGGTCATCGGCCGCTCGACGAGCTTGACGTTGCGGAAGTCGCGCTCGTCGCGGAGGTAGGCCAGATCGTCCTCGGTGCGGCCCACACCCTCGAGCTGCCCGGCGTAGGTCAGCAGGGACCGCGCCTGGCCGAGCTGGTCGAGACCGATGTTGGCCAGCGCGACGTCCTCCTCGAGCTCGGGGGCGCGGCTGATCCACCAGCCCATCCGCTGGGCCGAGACGAGTGCGTCGTCGGCGAGCCCGAGCGTGTAGTCGAGTAGCAACGTCTTGGCGGAGGTCACAGATGCTCGACCCCCTCGGGCACGTCGTAGAACGTCGGGTGACGGTAGATCTTGTCGGCGGCGGGGTCGAAGAACGAGTCGCGCTCGTCGGGCGTCGACGCCTCGATGTCGGAGGACCTCACGACCCACAGCGAGACCCCCTCACCGCGCCGTGTGTAGAGGTCGCGCGCGTTGCGCAGCGCCATCTCGGCGTCAGGGGCGTGCAGCGAGCCGGCGTGTACGTGCGACAGGCCACGTCGGGCTCGGACGAAGACCTCCCACAGCGGCCAGCGCCGTCCCGAGCCTGTCGGGTCGGGGTTCTTCCCGTCGGTCGAGCCTGTGGAGGCCATCAGGCCACCGACTCGGTACGACGCGCGTGCTTCTCGGCGTACGCCTCGGCCGCGTCGCGGGCCCAGGCCCCGGCCTGGTGGGCGGCGCGCTTGTGGGCCATCCGCTCGGTGTTGCAGGGGCCGTTGCCCCGGATCACCTCGAAAAGCTCGGTGAAGTCGATCTCCCCGTAGTCGTAGCCGCCGCGCTCGTCGTTCCAGCGGAGGTCGGGGTCGGGCAGCGTCAGTCCGAGCGCCTGGGCCTGGGGCACGGTCATGTCGACGAAGCGCTGCCGCAGCTCGTCGTTGCTGAAGCGCTTGATGCCCCAGGCCATCGACTGCGCGGAGTTGGGGCTGTCGTCATCGGGCGGGCCGAACATCATCAGCGACGGCCACCAGTAGCGGTTGACGGCGTCCTGGGCCATCGCCTTCTGCGACGGCGTGCCGTGCGAGAGCGTGTACAGGATCTCGAAGCCCTGCCGCTGGTGGAACGACTCCTCCTTGCAGACCCGCACCATGGCGCGGGCATAGGGCCCGTAGGAGCAGCGGCACAGCGGCACCTGGTTGGTGATCGCGGCGCCGTCGACCAGCCAGCCGATCGCACCCACGTCGGCCCAGGTGAGCGTCGGGTAGTTGAAGATCGAGGAGTACTTCTGCCGCCCGGAGTGCAGCTGGTCGACCAGGTCGGCCCGGTCGACGCCGAGCGTCTCGGCCGCGGCGTACAGGTAGAGACCGTGACCCGCCTCGTCCTGCACCTTGGCCATCAGGATCGCCTTGCGGCGCAGGCTGGGTGCCCGGCTGATCCAGTTGCCCTCCGGCTGCATCCCGATGATCTCGGAGTGCGCGTGCTGGGCGATCTGCCGCACGAGCGTCTTGCGGTAGCCCTCGGGCATGTCGTCGCGTGGCTCGACCCGGCCCTCGCCGGCGAGCAGCGCAGTGAACGCCCGGTCGTCGTGCGGCCTGTCGGGCTCGTGGCGGGTGTGCTGGTCGCCCCCGAAGTCGTTGCCGTACACACACCCACCGTAGCAGCGCCATGACGACTTTCTGCATCAGTGCCGATGCTGTGTAACACCGCCTTCGCTGCGACCATGGACCCGTGAGCACGCCCTCTGCCGACGTCTCGGTCCGCATCGCCTGGGCCGACGACGCCGAGGCCATCGCCGCGATCCAGGCGCGCGCCTGGGCCACGTCGTACGTCGATCTGGTGCCGGCCGCCGGCGACCTGCGCGAGGCGGACTTCGCCCAGCTCTGGCGCGACGCGCTGGAGCGGCCCGCCGACGCGCGACACCGGGCCCTGGTCGCTCTCGAGCGCAACCGGGTCGTAGGGTTCGCCATCACGACCCCGGCGACCGATCCCGACTGCGACGGCGTCAGGGATGGCGAGCTGATGGAGCTCACCGTGGACGCCGACGAGCGCGGCCGGGGCCACGGCTCGCGGCTGGTCCAGGCAGCGGTGGACACCATGGCCGCGGACGGCTTCACCCGGAGCGTGACCTGGCTGGTCGCCGAGGACGACGTGCTGCGCAGGTTCCTGACCGAGGCCGGCTGGGCCGCCGACGGCGCCTCGCGCACGCTCGATCTCGACGGCACGGGGACGACGCAGGTCAGGCAGGTGCGGCTGCACACCGCTGTGTCATGATCACTGCTTGGTTTTCGGCCGCCGTGCGGTCACGATGGACTCCCTCGCCCCGACAGGAGGCAACGATGTTCGGTCCACTGCCGATACTCCATCGGATCGTGCTCGGCGCGATCAGCCTGAGCTTCGGCATCCTCGCCGGCGTCTGGATCGCCCACTCCACGCCGCTTCCCATCGCCATCTCCGGGGGGGCCCTGGCCGGCGGCCTATTGGGCCTGCTGGCGGCGTACGTCCTCGTGCACGGGCAGCACGAGCAGCCGCGACCGATCCGCGTGACCCGCCGCCACTGACCGTCGCCTAGGGTCGGCGCGTGGTCGATCCTGGGAGCAGCGCGCCCTCGGCGGCCGCGCACCGCGCGGTCGTCCGCGACAGCCTCGGCGTGGGCATCGCCACCGGGCTGTACGGCGTGTCCTTCGGTGCCGTCTCGGTAGCCGCCGGGCTCTCGGTGCCGCAGACCTGTGTGCTGTCCCTGGTGATGTTCACCGGTGCCTCCCAGTTCGCCTTCGTCGGCGTCGTCGCCGCCGGCGGCGCCATGTGGTCGGGGGCCCTGACCTCGTTGATGCTCGGCACCCGCAACACCCTCTACGGCCTCAAGCTCACACCCCTCCTGGACTTCCGGGGCTGGCGGCGGCCGGCCGCGGCCCTCCTGGTCATCGACGAGTCGACGGCGATGTCGGTGACCCGGGACTCCCGTGACCTCGCCCGCACCGGCTTCGTGACCACCGGGCTGGCCGTCTTCGTCCTGTGGAACCTGTTCACGCTCGTCGGGGCCGTCGCCGGCAACCTGATCGGCGACCCTCGTGACTACGGGCTCGACGCGGCCGTCGGCGGCGCGTTCCTCGCCCTGCTGTGGCCACGCCTGGCCGATGCGCGCAACCGGGTGATCGCCGTCAGTGCGGCGGCCGTCGCGCTCGGAGTCGTGCCGGTGACGGCGGCCGGGGTTCCCGTGCTCGTGGCCGGTGGGGTCGCCCTGCTCGCGGGGGTCCTCACCCGGTCGGCCGGCGACCGGACGGAGCTTCCCGGGCCATGACCTGGCTGGCGATCCTCGGCGCCGGCGCCGGGTGCTACCTCCTCAAGCTGGCGGGTGTCTCCCTGCCCGCGCGGGTCCTCGACCACCCGGTGGTCGAACGCGTCGCCGACCTGATCCCGGTCGCTCTCCTCGCCGCGCTGGTCGCGGTGCAGGTCTTCGCCGACGGCACGAGACTCACCCTCGACGCCCGGGCGGCCGGTCTCGCCGCGGCGGTGGTGGCGCTGCTGCTGCGGACGCCGTTCCTGGTCGTGGTGTTCACGGCCGCGGCCGCTGCCGCACTGGTCCGCCTCGTGGTCCCGGGCTGGTAGTCAGCCCAGCCCCAGCAGGTCCTCGAGCCCGAGGGTCAGCCCCGGGCGCTGGGCGACGCCCCGCACCGCGAGCAGCACCCCCGGGGCGAAGGACGCCCGGTCGGTCGAGTCGTGCCGGACCGTCAGGGTCTCGCCCGTGCCGCCGAACAGCACTTCCTGGTGGGCGACCAGCCCCCGGGCCCGCACGGAGTGGATGTGGACGCCGTCGACGACCGCCCCGCGGGCGCCCTCGAGCCCGGTCGACGTCGCGTCGGGCACCGGGCCGAGGCCGGCGTCGCGTCGGGCGGCAGCGACCAGCTCCGCCGTACGCCGCGCCGTACCGCTGGGCGCGTCGGCCTTGTCGGGGTGGTGGAGCTCGACGATCTCGACCGACTCGTAGAACGGCGCCGCTTCGGCGGCGAGGCGCATCATCAGCACGGCCCCGACGGAGAAGTTGGGAGCGATCACGACGCCCACCGTCGGCGCGTCGGCGAGGAGCCCGCGCACGGTCTCGAGCCGCTGGTCGTCGAAGCCGGTCGTGCCGACGACGCAGTGCAGGCCGCGCCCGATGCACCAGCGCAGATGGTCCATCACCGCGTCGGGATGGGTGAAGTCGACGACCACGTCGGCCAGCGCCAGCGAGTCCAGCGAGTCTTCGGACCCGATGCCGGCCATCAGCTTGAGGTCGCCGGCCCGTTCGACGGCACGGCACACCTCGGAGCCGACCCGGCCGCGAGCCCCCAGCACGCCCACCTTGATCGTGGTCATCGGGAGGCCACGGGGATCGTCGCGGGCACCGGCTCGGGGATGGTCACGGAGCCCAACCTAAGGCACCCCGACGGACGGGCAGCCAGGGTCCGGCAAGGATCCGGCGGGGATCTGGCAGGCTGAGGGCATGCCAGTTCCGCAGATCCCTCCGCGGATGATCTGGGCCGTCGAGCTGATGGACCCACAACCGGGCGACAACGTCCTCGAGATCGGCTGCGGCGCCGGCTATGGCGCCGAGCTGATCTGCCAGCGACTCACCACCGGCAAGCTGTTCGCGATCGACAGGTCCGAGTCCGGCGTCGACCGCACCCGGCGCCGCAACCAGAAGTACGTCGACGCGGGGCGCCTCACCGTGCGCCAGATCGACCTGGCCACCCTGCGGGTGCCGGTCAAGCGGCTGCACAAGGCCTTCGCGTTCAACGTCAACCTGTTCTGGGTGCGCAGCTGCGCCGACGAGGTGGCGCTGCTGCACGATCGGGTGCTTCCGGGCGGTGCGGTCTACCTCTACTACGAGACGACGCAGCCCGAGCTGGTGCCCAACATCGTCCGGAAGGCCTCGGCGGCCCTGACCGAGGGCGGCTTCCGGGTCTCCGTGGTCGACCAGAAGGCGCCGCCGGTGGTCGCCATCATCGGGCGGAGATGAGATCATTCCCTGATGTTGACTAGATATTAGATTATTTTCTAAACTTGAGGTCGCATCAGAGGGAGGCTTCCGATGGACGTGGTGGTGCTGACCGTCGACCAGGACGGGAGCCGGACCGGCACCGACCGGGTGCCGGCGGCCCTCGCGTCTCTCGCGGAGGTGCCCACCCTGCTCGCCTTCGAACGCACCGTGGGCGATGAGCTCCAGGGCGTCCTCGACGAGCCCGCTGCGCTGGTCGCCGCGCTCGAGCCGCTCCTGCGATCCGGGGAGTGGAACATCGGGATCGGCATCGGAGCCGTCGAGACGCCCCTCGCCGAGCAGGCCCGCGCCGGCCGGGGCCCGGCGTACCTCCATGCCCGCGAAGCGGTCACGCACGCCAAGTCGAGCCCCTGGCACGTCCGGGCGGTCGGCGACGGCGACGGGGTCCGCGCCCTGGAGTCGGCCGTGTGGCTGTGGGCGGCGCTGCTGTCCCGGCGTACGCCGCGGGGCTGGGAGGTCGCCGACCTCGTCGACCAGGGCCTGACCTACGAGGAGTCCGGCGCGCGGATCGGCATCAGCCAGTCGGCGGTCAGTCAGCGAGCCGCGGCCGCCGGCATCGCGGAGGGCCGCCGCGCCCGCGAGCTCGTGGAGTTCCTGACCCGCACCGCACTCGGAGGTGGCCGTTGAACGCCCAGGAGGTCCTCGTCACGCTGCTGGTCGGCGTGGCCGCGGTCGCGTCCGTGGCCGGGATCGCGACCGGCCGGGCGGCGCGCGTCGTCGCGGCCGGCTCGCTCGTGCTGCTCGCGGCCGCCCTGCTGGTCGGCTGGACCGGCGGCACGGCCCACCACCTCGACCGGGGGATCACGGTGCTCGCCGGCATCCTCGCGGTCGCGGGCGGAGGACTCGTGACCACGCAGGTCTTCGCCTTCGTCGAGGACCCGGAACGGGTCACCCACGCCGGCACCGTGCTCCGCGGCGGCGCCTGGATCGGCGCCCTCGAGCGGCTCGGGGTGTACGTCGCGCTGGTGGCGGGGTGGGCTCCGGGGCTCGCGATCGTGCTCGCGGTCAAGGGCCTCGGGCGCTACCCGGAGCTCCGCAGCGGCGAGGACACCGGGGTGGCCGAGCGGTTCATCATCGGCACGTTCACCAGTGTGCTCTGGGCCGTCGCCTGCGCCGGCGTCGCGATGCTCACGCCGTAGCCCGGTGCCAACGCCCCCGGGTCCGGCCTAAACCGGCATGGCCGCTCGCGGCGTAGAAGGGTCATGGAGACACTGGTCTCCGGAGGGCAGGACATGACCGAGCGCGGGACCCCTGGGGAGTTCGCGCGCTGGGTGGAGCCTCACCTGACGGCGATGACCCGGTACGCCGCGCGACAGGTCGCGCCGGCCGACCGCGACGACGTCGTGCAGGAGGCGCTGATCCGCGCCTGGCAGCGGTGGTCGACCTACGACGCGTCGCGGGGCACGCCGGTCGCCTGGCTGGTCGGGATCCTGTCCGATCGCTGCCGCCGACACCGGACGCGGCAGCCGGCGTCGGTGGTCGAGCTGGTCGACTCGGTCGAGTCCGCAGTCCCGGCGCCGGCGCACGACCTGGACCTCGAGCGAGCGGTCGCGGGCCTCAGCCGCCGGCAGCGCCTCGCGGTCGACCTGTACTACTTCGTGGGGCTGGACGTCGCCACCACCGCCGAGGTGATGGGCTGTGCGCCCGGCACCGTCAAGGCGACCCTGCATCAGGCCCGGGCGCGGTTGCGCAACCTGTTGGGAGACGACGATGCCTGATCTCGACCCGATGGACGAGCGGCTCTCCGCCGCCTCCCGCCGCTGGCAGGCCGAGCAGCCCCCACCACCGACGGTCCCGGTCGACCGGCTCGACGAGTCGCTGCCGCGGCGCCGCGTTCCCTGGCGGCCGTTCGTGGCGACGGCCGCGGCGGTGCTGGTCGTGGTCGGAGGCGCCTCGATCATCAGCGGCCTCGGCGGCGGAACACCGTCCCCGACCACCGATCCCAGCACGGTGGCGACGAGCCACACCACCCCCGATCGGGGCTCGGGCGCGACGGTCGTCCCGTGGCGCGACCTCCCCGCCGGGCACCCGGACGTCCGTCGCGGGGTCGACAGCCACGTCGTCACGCCGTACGACCGCGTCTCGGCGACCGGCCACATCTCGGGCCGGGCCCACCCGGGAGACCTGCTGCGGTTCGTCGCGGTGCTGGAGTCGTCCACCACGCTGCGCCTGGACCCGTGCCCGGACTACAACATCGCCTTCGGCCGCTTCGCCTACTGGACCCATCGCCTGAACTGCGAGGCTGTCCCGTTCCACGACGCACAGGGTCGGCCCGTCCTGCCGGCGTTCCAGAACATCCGGTTCGAGATGCGGGTGCGCGTGCCGGACGTCCGCGGGAAGCAGAAGGTGCTGTGGACCCTCGACGGCCCGCAGCAGATGCCGGGCTTCTACGGGCTGGTCCACGTCACCGCGCCGTGAGCGGACGGCTCAGGCTGGGTCCACCGATTTGCGGCGTCGCGAGCGTCACCAGGTGGGCGTGATGGCAAGGCGTAGGCGCGAGCGTCGTACTGGTTGTCCGTTGAGCGTCCACAACGCAGCCAGCGCCCCGGCTGGTGGCGCGCAGCAGGCGAAAATCGGGGGATCCAGGCTCAGCGGGGCCCGACGATCGCCAGGATCTCCGGCTGGGAGAACAGCTCCGCCGCCAGGATGCGTACGTCGTCGAGCGTGACACCGTCGATGCGTGCGAGCACCTCGTCGATGGCGAGCAGCTCGTCGTCGACCAGCTCGGACTTCCCGAGCCGGGTCATCCGCGAGGCGGAGTCCTCGAGACCGAGGACGAGCCCGCCCTTGAGCTGTCCCTTGCCGCGAGTGAGCTCCTCGGCGTCGATGCCGTCCTGGGCGATCTTGGCCAGCTCGGCCCTGACGACGTCGAGGACCTGCTCGAGCTTGTTCGGCAGGCAGCCGACGGACACCCCGACCAGTCCGGCGTCGACGTGCTGGCTGGCGAAGGAGAAGACGGAGTAGGCCAGGCCGCGCTTCTCACGCACCTCCTGGAAGAGCCGGCTCGACGTGCCGCCGCCGAGGGCGGCGTTGAGGACGCCGAGGGCGAACCGCCGGTCGTCGGACCGGGTCAGGCCCTGCACCCCCAGCACGACGTTGACCTGCTCGAACTGCCGGCTCGCCTCGGCGATGCCGGTGCCGACCTTGCGCGGCTTGTCGGTCTGTCGCGCCGGAACCGGTCGTGCGGTGCCGGCCAGGAAGTCCCGCCGCGAGAAGGCCGTGCGCACGAGGCGGACGACCTTCGCGTGGTCGACGCTCCCCGCGACCGAGACGACCATCCGCTCGGGCCGGTAGTGGCGGGCGTAGAAGCGACGGATCTGGTCGCGGGTCATCGCCTCGATGGTCTCGGCGGTGCCCGCGATGGGACGGCCCAGCGGCGAGTCGCCCCAGGCCAGCGACGCGAAGAGGTTGTGGGCGACGTCGTCGGGGTCGTCGTCGTGCATCGCGATCTCGTCGAGGATCACGTCGCGCTCGGCGTCGACGTCGTCCTCGGTGATCAGCGACGAGGTGACCATGTCACCGAGCACGTCCACCGCGAGGGGGAGGTCCTGGTCGAGGACGCGCGCGTGGAAGCAGGTGTACTCCTTGGCGGTGAAGGCGTTGAACTCCCCGCCGACCGCGTCGAGCGCGATCGAGATGTCGAGCGCCGACCGCTCGGGGGTGCCCTTGAACAGCAGGTGCTCCAGGAAGTGGGAGCAGCCGTGCACGGTGGCCCCCTCGTCGCGGGAGCCCACGCCCACCCAGACGCCGATGGTCGCCGAGCGCTGGCCGGGAACCTGCTCGGTGATGATCCGCAGGCCGCTCGGCAGCGTCGTACGCCGGACGACGCCGCCGTCCTCCCTCAGCAGGGTCCGGGTCGTGCCCGAGGGCCGGCCGGCCGCGGGGAGCGGGGAGACCGACGACCGGCCGGCAGCGGGCTGCCGGCCGGTCGTCGCAGATGCCTGGTGGGTCACGGTCGGGTCACTCGGTGACCTGGGCCTCGGCCTCGGTCGACTCCGGGGTGGCCGGCGCGGGAGCCTCGCCCTGCGCACCGTCGCCCTTCGCGCTGTCGTCCTCGACGACGGGGATCAGCGACAGCTTGCCGCGGTCGTCGATCTCGCCGATCTCCACCTGGATCTTCTGGCCGACCGAGACGACGTCCTCGACGTTCTCCACCCGCTTGCCGCCCACCAGAGCACGGAGCTTGGTGATGTGGAGCAGCCCGTCCTTGCCCGGGAGCAGGGAGACGAACGCACCGAAGTTGGTCGTCTTCACGACCGTGCCGAGGTAGCGCTCGCCGACCTCGGGCATGGTCGGGTTGGCGATCGCGTTGACGGCCTGGCGCGCGGCCT
>JAICHQ010000005.1 GCA_025924815.1 Nocardioides sp. | reverse complement strand
CGCGGCTCATCGAGCACAAGGTTGATGCCGAAGGGTCGGTCAGTTCGCTGATGTGTCTCTCGTATCACCTCACGAATAGCCTTCGCCCGTAGCCACGTCAGCGGGAGAAGACCCAGGCCACCGGCGTTTGAGACCGCGGCCGCCAGCTCGGGCGTCGGCGAGACAGGTGCCGAGACTACAGGTGCTTCAACTCCGAAGATGCGCGTGAACTCCGTCTTGATCACGGTCAGGCTCCTAATCTGGTTGATGACGAAATGTATTGAAGCTTCGATAGTCCATGGGAACCGCAGGAATCCCATTCCCCGGATCCGTGGATCGACGCTAGCGCCAGCCCGAAGATGCTTTCCGGCTGCACTACCTACGCCACCTTCCCGACAGGCCGACAGTCCTTGGCAGCTCGGTGGAGGAGCGGCGGTTGTCAGGCGCCCCATGACCCACTCATGGCCGAGGCCCCGACGACACCGAGCATCGTGTGGACGGCAGGTCGAGGATTCACTGGCCAACTGCGACTCGGAGCTGCGTCATAGTGGGCGAAAGGGGCTACGGCTGTACGAGTCAGGGCACCCGCAGGGTGGGCGGGCGACCGGTGGCCGTGCTGGAGCAGACCTGGCGGCAGCCCGCCTTCAGCGTGCGTCTCCACGGCTTGCGCCCGGTGTGGATGACGGATCCTAAGCGTCTGGGAGATCCGGTTCCGCGTGCCTGAGGTGCGTTCGACCTTCAGTACCACTAGATGTCGTAGTAGAGCTCGAACTCGTGGGGGTGCGGCCGAAGGGCGACGGGCTGGATCTCCTGGGTGCGCTTGTAGTCGATCCAGGTCTCGATCAGGTCGCTGGTGAAGACCCCACCCTCGAGCAGGAACTCATGGTCTTCCTCGAGGGAGTCCATCACTGCGCCGAGGGTGGCGGGCACGGTCGGGATGTCGGCGTGCTCGTCGGGAGGCAGCTCGTAGAGGTCCTTGTCGACCGGCTCATGCGGCTCGATCTTGTTCTTGATGCCGTCCAGGCCGGCCAGCAGCATCGCGGAGAACGCGAGGTAGGGGTTGGCCGACGGGTCCGGGCAGCGGAACTCGATCCGCTTGGCCTTCGGGTTGGAGCCGGTGATCGGGATCCGCACGCACGCCGACCGGTTGCGCTGGCTGTAGACCAGGTTCACCGGCGCCTCGAAGCCGGGCACCAGGCGGTGGTAGGAGTTCACGGTCGGGTTGGTGAACGCGAGCAGCGACGGGGCGTGCTCGAGGATCCCGCCGATGTAATAGCGCGCCATGTCCGACAGACCGGCGTAGCCCGTCTCGTCGTAGAACAGCGGCTCGTCGCCGTCCCAGATCGACTGGTGGCAGTGCATGCCCGAGCCGTTGTCGCCGAAGATCGGCTTGGGCATGAACGTCGCGGTCTTGTTGTTGCGCCAGGCGACGTTCTTGACGATGTACTTGAACTTCATCACGTCGTCGGCGGCCTTGAGGAGCTCGTCGAAGTTGTAGTTGATCTCCGCCTGCCCGGCGGTGCCGACCTCGTGGTGGGCGCGCTCGACGGTGAGGCCGGACTTCTCCAGCTCGATCACCATCTCGTCTCGCAGCTCGCCGAAATGGTCGTACGGCGCGACGGGGAAGTAGCCGCCCTTGTATCGCACCTTGTAGCCGCGGTTGTTGTCCTCGGAGCCGCTGTTCCAGGCGCCCGCCTCGGAGTCGATGTGGTAGTACCCGGCGTTCACCTTGGTCTCGAACCGGACCGAGTCGAAGACATAGAACTCAGCCTCGGGCGCGAAGTACGCCGTGGTGCCGATGCCGGTGGACGACAGGTAGGCCTGCGCCTTCCGAGCGATGTTGCGCGGGTCGCGTGAGTACGCCTCGCCGGTCAGCGGGTCATGGATGAAGAAGTTGACCACCAGGGTCTTCGCCGTCCGGAACGGGTCGATGTAGGCCGTCGTCGGGTCCGGGAACAACGACATGTCCGACTCGTGGATGGCCTGGAAGCCACGGATGGACGAGCCGTCGAAGTTCAGCCCGTTGTCGAAGACCGACTGGTCGAACGACGAGACCGGAACCGTGAAGTGCTGCATGATCCCGGGCAGGTCGCAGAAGCGGACATCGATCATCTCGACGCCCTCGTCCTTGACGAACGTCAGCAGGTCGTCGCTGGTGGCGAACATTCATCCTCCTCGACCGGCGTGGCCGCCTGGTCAGATCCGGGTCTGGGCGCCGCGGCTGCGGCGACGTGGTCACCATAGGAGCGACCGGTTTCTCGACCGTATCCCCTGTGTTTCGCCGATGTAACAGGCCCGTACCCTGACCTGGTGCCGACGCCCGACCTGCCGTTCGAGACGGCGTCCTGGGCCAGACGGGTGCTCGCGCTGCTCGTGGACTACGCAGCCTGCTGGGGCGTGATGCTCCTCATCTACGGGGGCGACTGGTTCGGCAGCGGGTCGCGGCCGTCGGTCTACCTCAACCTGTTGTTCATCGGCGAGTCCGCGTTCCTGATGGCCCTGTCGGGCGGCTCGTTCGGGCAGCTCGCAACCCGGGTGCGCGTCATCCGGGTGGATGGCAGTGGCCGCCCGCTGAGCCTGCTCATGGCGCTGCTCCGACAGGTGCTCATCTGCCTGGTCATCCCGCCGCTGATCTTCCGGCCGGACGGACGCGGACTGCACGACATGATCTGCGGTTCGGCGGCGGTCCCGCTGCGCCCCCGGCCGCGGGCCTCGTGACCGGTTTCGCGCCGGTCTCACCGCCCTCCCGGTTACGCTGAACGAGACGCCTGGTACGCCGGGCACGGAGCCGCTCACGGGGAGCGGGCCCGACCACGTGGAGCCCTGGAGGACCCCATGCGCACCCTGACTTTTCGCAAGGCAGCCCTGGCCGCCGTCGTGCCTCTGGCCCTCGGCTCGCTCGCCGCCTGCGGTGGCAACGACAGCTCTCAGACGGCGGCGGACAGTGCGGCGTCGTCGGCCACTCCCGACGCCACGCAGACCCCGGACACGTCCACCAGCCCCGCTCCGGCCGTGCAGACGGTCGCCCCGTCGGCGTTCCTGGCGAAGATGAAGACCGCGGCCACCTCGGTCACCACCGCGAAGTTCACGATGTCGATGGACCTCGGCGGCCAGGCCGTCGACGCGAAGGGTGCCCTCGACCTGACGGGCGACCGACCCGCGATGGAGCTGTCGATGGACCTGACCGGGATGGGGACTCCCGCGGACATGCGGCTCGTGGGCGGCAACATGTACATCCAGGCTCCGGGCTCCGACGGCAAGTACGTCAAGGTCGACCTGAGCGACCCCAACGGCCCCATGGCCGGCATGGGCGACGCGCTGACCAACTACGACCCCCAGTCGATGATCAGCTCGATGTCGGCCGACGCCTTCAAGAAGGTCACCGATCTGGGTCCGGAGACGGTCGGGGGTCAGCAGGTCCGCCACTACCGCGTGCTGCTCGACACCAAGGCCGCGACGAGCATGTTGAAGAACCTGCCGAGCACGGCGTCCATGCCCAAGTCCATGCACTACGACCTGTGGCTGGACTCCCAGGACCGGATCGCACGGTTCAAGATGCTGATGAAGAACGTCACGTCCGTGACTGCGACGTACTCCGACTACGGCGCCGACGTGCACATCGCGCCGCCGAGCCCTGCCGACATCATCGCGATGCCGGGCACCGCGGGCTGAGCCTGTGTATGGCGGGTGAAGGGGCGGGCGCCGACGGCGTCCGCCCCTCCCGTCCTGCCTGCTACTTCAGCGCCGTCACGAACGCCGGTGCCACCGGGCTGCCGACGCCGGTGACGTCATCCCACCCGGTCGCGGTGTCCAGCGACGTGTCGGCGTTGAAGCCGAGGTCGAACAGGCTGCCGCTGTAGAAGCTGCCGTACCACAGCGACCGCGAGTCCGGCCCGGCCGCACCCGAGGTGTTCGGGTTGCCGAACGTCGGCGGAGTCACGTCGGTGACCGCCCCGGCGGGGAGGTCGTAGAGGTACTGCGACGCGAGCCCCGCCGGTCCGTGCCCCGCCTGGGCGCGGGCCTGGTCGACGTCGGCCATGATGCCGGCGAAGAGCGGCGAGGCGAGGCTGGTGCCGCCGTACCCCTCCTCCACCGGTGCGGTGCCACCGGCTGCGAGGTCGGTGATCCAGACGCCCATGCCGGTGTACGGGTCGGCCAGCATCCCGATGTCCGGAACGGCTCGGTGGGTGCCCACGGTGCCGAACCCGGCAGCGGTGTCGCCCCCGATGGCGGACGACTGCCACGGCTGAGCGGTCCACACGTTGCTCAGTCCGCCGCCGGCGCCGCCCTGGAAGCCCTCGTCCACCGCGGTCGACTGGTCGTAGACATCGTTGCAGTGGAGCTGACCACCCGGCAGGGTGGTCTTGTCCGCACAGGAACCGATCTTGTTGATCGTGGTGCCCCACCCGGTCTCGGCCTTGTAGCTGTCGTCGGAGTTCAGGAACAGACTGGTGCCACCGACGGCGTTCACCCACGGCGAGGATGCCGGGAAGTCGACGCTCTTGACGCCGGTGTTGACCGACTCGTCGCCGTCGTCACCGCTGGAGAAGTTCAGCCCGATCCCCTCGGCGGCCGCGATCATGAAGATGCGATTGTCGCGGCTGCCCTGACCGGGAGCCATCAGGTCGGTCGACAGCCCCCAGCTGTTGGTGACGATGTTCGCGACGTGGTGGAGGGTCACCCAGTTGACTGCCTCGTCGAGGCTGGCGTAGTTGTTCGGCGCAGCGACGAGGACGATCTTCGCGCCCGGCGCCATCGCGTGGGCGGCCTCGACGTCCAGGGTCACCTCGGCCTGCCAGCCGAGCGGGTCCTGGGCCTTCGACTCCTTCTTGTGGCCGATGCCCTTGGGGCTGATCACCTTGAAGTTGGTGCTGTCCAGGGGCGGCAGGCCGGAGACCTCGGAGAACTTGTTGGCGTCCTGCAGGATCGTCGGGCTGCCGTAGGCGTCGACGATGGCGATCGTCTGACCGGTCCCGGCGGTCTGGTCCGAGCCGGCGAAGATCTGGTCGACGCCGTAGGCCTTCTGCAGCTGCGCCCCCGTGTAGGGGTTGCACGGGACGAACCCGGTCATCTTCAGGATGTCCGTCGGGTTGATCAGGTTCACCGTCTTGGTGGTGTTCCAGTCACCGCAGACGCCGTCCCACGGCGTGGTGGAGCTGGCCGGCTTGGTCCGCTTCCCCGAGGAGGCGATGGTCGGACGGTACGCCGATGCGGTGTCGAGGCCGCTCACGCTGTGGATGTGGTTGCCCGCGATCCCGCTCAGCTTCGGGGCCGCGCTGGTCGAGCGGTAGGTGTGCCCCTGGTAGCGGTACTGCCCGAGCTGCACGCCGAAGGCATGCTCGGCCTGACGCGCCGTTCCGGTCACGTTGACGTAGGCCCGGTTGCCCGCGACCGAGTCGACGTGGAAACCGTGCTTGGTCAGGTAGCGCTTGACCACCGTCATCTGGTGGAGGGTCGGTGCGTAGGCACGGTTCACCTGCCGCGGCGAGAGCCACTGGTGGTAGTGCGAGTTGCCCGGCGTGTAGATCGCCCGCACCCGCGAGCCCAGGCCCTTGGTGTCGCGCTGTTTGAGCCACACCGCGAGGTGGAGGGTCGTGGACGGCGAGGTGTCGGCCACCTTGCTCGCGTGAGCGGTCCACGACGCGGCGCGGCTGCTGGAGCCGGAGGAGGACGCCCGGGTCGCGGGAGTCGTGTGTGCGCGAGCTGTCGCGTGGGCCGGTGCGGCCACCTGTGCGACGCCCAGGGAGACGAAGCCTGCGGTCGCGATGACCGCCAGCTTCCGTAGATGTGATGTGTTCACTCGTGACTGGTGCCCGAGCGTCCCGTGCCGACTCGAACACATCTCCTTTTCTTCAGTTGGGTGGAAAGGTTTCCGATACAGAGCGTTCGGACTCTAAACCTTCCACCCGACCGATGGGGAGGGGGTGGCGCGAGATTCTTGGCAGTTGCTCAGATCCGGTGTACGACGTCGCTCAGCGGCCGCGCAACTGGCCGCGCATGCCCTTCATCGATGTGGGCACCGGGCCCTTGGGCATCGGTACCACCGGTCGCGAGGCGTCGATCGCCTTGAGCCTGGCCAGGATGTCGGTGATCTCGGCCGGCTGCACCTGGCGCTTCATCTTCTGGATGTGGCGGGCCAGCTTGGCCAGCGGCACCTGATCCGGCTCCTTGCCGACCAGGATCTCGTGCACCGGGGTGTCGACGGCGACGCGCTCGTGACGGCGTCGCTCGGCGGTCATCAGGGTCTTGAGCCGGGTCTGGTGGCCCTCGCCCACCAGGATGATCCCCGGCGGGCCGATCACGCGGTGGACGATGTCCTGCTGCTTGGTGAAGGCGATCGCGTTGTCGACGTGCCAGCCGCGCTTGAGCAGGCCCAGAGCCCCGGCGGCAGCCCCGGCCTGGCCCTCCATCTGGCCGTAGACCGCGCGTTGTGCACGCCGCGAGAAGACGATCAGGCCGGACAGGACGGCGACCATCAAGGCGCCGATCACGGTCAGGATGATCCCCAGCATGCTGGTGCGGCCGACGGCCAGCCAGAAGATGCCGAAGCCGACGACGAAGCCTCCCAGGGCGAACAGGGCGATCCAGCGGCCGATGGCCGGATCGCTCTTCTTGGCCATCTGATAGGTCTGGACGAACTGCTGACGACGGCTCAGCGCCGGCGGTGCAGCGGGTTTCGGGGTGGGGCTCTTGGCCATGCGGGGACTACTCCGTGGAGGTGGCTCGGTGATCAGGTGGGTCAGGCCGGCGTGCGCGCCGCCATGGCCTGACGGTACAGCCGACCGGCCCGGTACGACGAACGCACGAGCGGCCCCGACATCACGCCGGAGAAGCCGATCTCCTCGGCCTCGGCGGCCAGGTCGACGAACTCCTCGGGCTTCACCCAGCGCTCGACCGGGTGGTGCCGCGCGGACGGGCGGAGGTACTGGGTGATCGTGACCAGCTCACAGCCCGCCGCGTGCAGATCGCGCAGGGCCTGGCCGACCTCCTCGCGGGTCTCGCCCAGGCCGAGGATCAGGTTGGACTTGGTGACCAGGCCGAAGTCGCGAGCGGCGGTGAGCACGGCGAGCGAGCGGTCGTAGCGGAACCCCGGCCGGATGCGCTTGAAGATGCGCGGCACGGTCTCGACGTTGTGGGCCAGCACCTCGGGGCGGCTGTCGAACACCTCGGCCAGCCGATCGGGGACTCCGTTGAAGTCGGGAATCAGGTTCTCGACGCCGGTATCGGGGTTGAGGGCGTGGATCGCGCGCACCGTCTCGGCGTACAGCCAGGCCCCGCCGTCGGGCAGATCGTCGCGGGCGACGCCGGTGATGGTGGCGTACTTCAGTCCCATCTTCGCCACGCTCTCGGCCACCCGGCGAGGCTCGTCGCGATCGAGCGCCTGCGGCTTGCCGGTGTCGATCTGGCAGAAGTCGCAGCGCCGGGTGCACTGGTCGCCGCCGATCAGGAACGTCGCCTCGCGGTCCTCCCAGCACTCGAAGATGTTGGGGCAGCCGGCCTCCTGGCAGACGGTGTGCAGCCCCTCGGACTTCACCAGGGCGTGGAGCTCGGAGTACGCCGGGCCCATCTTGGCGCGCGTCTTGATCCACTCCGGCTTGCGCTCGATCGGGGTCTCGGCGTTGCGGACCTCGAGCCGGAGGAGCCGGCGTCCTTCCGGGGCGACGTTGCGGCTGCTGTCGGTGGGTGAGCTCGTCGGGACTGGGGTCACGTCGGTCGATTCTACGTGGCCGTCCGGTGTCATCGGTCAGGGCACGTCGCGCCGCCGGAAGCTCAGCGTCGACAGGCCGACCGCGAGGGCCAGGAACGCCCCGAGGTACGCCGCGGCGTCGCCCTTGCTGACCCAGCGCACCCCCTGGCACTCCGCGGTCATCCGAGTCGCCGACCGGCACGAGACCGGCGGCGTCACGTAGTAGCGCACGCCGTCGAGCAGCCAGGCCCCCACGTTGACGTGGGGGAACCATCGCTCGCCGACGCCCAGGGCGGCCAGGACGAGCGAGCCGACCAGTGCGGTGCCGAACAGGATGCCCAGGGTCGCGACCGTGCTGCGGAAGAACATCGTGAGGGCGAAGGCGCCCAGGGCACCGGCCGTCGACAGGCCCACGCCACGCAGGCCCTGGCCACGGATATACGACGTGAGGTGGGCCGGGACGTCGATCCCGCGCGACGAGGCCAGCGCCAGGATCGCTGCCCAGAACGCCGCGAGCACCACCGCGCTGGTGACCGCGGAGACGATCACGACCGCACCCGCCTTGGCGGTCCACACGCGAAGCCGGCGTGGCTGGAAGAGGAGCTGGTTGCTCATCGACCCGGAGTTCCAGTCGGCGCCGGCGAACGTCGTTCCGACCAGCATCAGCAGGCCGGCAAGCAGCACGATCACGGTCGGGCCGAGGCCGCGGGACAGGTCGCGAACGTCCAGCGCTGAGCGCGAGACGAACCACTCGATCTGGGGCCCGAGCTGGGTCTCGCACTGGTCAGGGGAGGAGGCACCGAAGCGCTCCGGTCGCTTCTGACAGCGCTCGATCTCACGCGCGAAGGAGGGGTCGGAGGTGCGCATCTGCTGGACCTGCTGCTGGGCGTGCCGGAGCTCCGCGCTCGAGACGGGGCGGGTGTTCCAGGCCGTGACCGCGAAGATCACCGTCGGGAGGAGCACACACGCCCCCAGAAGGACCAGGGCCGCCCGTCGCCAGCGCAGCCGGGTCAGCTCGACGCCGAGGAGCCGGATCACGAGCCGACCTGCGGGTGGTCGGCCGGAGCATGACCCAGCGTGTCGCTCGCGGTCAGGTCGAGGAAGAAGGACTCGAGGTCCTGCCGCACCGGCACCAGCGAGTCGACCCACAGATCGCGAGCGGCCAGGGCCCGTGCGACGTCCGAGCCGGGTCGCTCGGTCTCCACCTCCACCGCTTCGCCCGTGCGCGTAGATGTGAACCCCGCCTCGCTGAGCACCTGCACCGCGGCGTCCGGGTCGGAGATGCCGATCCGGAAGGACGAGGCGCCGGATCGGAGGAGGTCCTCGACGGTGCCGGAGGCCAGCATCCGGCCGTTGCCGATGATCGTGGCCGAGGTGCACACCTGCTGCACCTCGGCCAGGATGTGCGAGCTCAACAGCACGGTGACCCCGGACTCCGAGAGGTCGCGGATCGTGTCGCGGATCTCCCGGATGCCCGCGGGGTCGAGCCCGTTGGTCGGCTCGTCGAGGATCAGCAGGGACGGATCCTTGAGCAGCGTCGCCGCGATCGCGAGCCGCTGCTTCATGCCCAGGGAGTAGGACTTGTAGCGATCGCCGTCGCGCCCGGTGAGGCTGACCGTCTCGATCGCGGCGTCGACTCTGCTCGTCGGCGTGCCGAGGCTGCGGGCCAGGAGCTGGAGGTTCTGCCGGCCGGTGAAGGTGGGGGAGAACTTCGGCGACTCCACGACGGCCCCGATCCGGTCGATGACCGCGGGCAGCCGACGTGGGACCTCCGTGTCGAACAGTCGCATCGAGCCGCGCGTCGCCCGGGCCAGCCCGAGCAGCATCCGGATCGTGGTGGTCTTTCCCGAGCCGTTGGGTCCGAGGAACCCGTGGACGCCGCCGCTGGGGACGGCCAGGTCGAGGCCGGCCACAGCGACGCGTCGGCGACCACGACGGTCACGGAACTCCTTGCGGAGCCCCGTCGTCTCGATCACGAGGTCGGTCACCGGTCACCTCTCCCTCGATGGGGACAGATGCTGGCAGTCGCGATGGGCGATGACCTCACGCCGCGCCGGGGGCGCCCGGTCTCGTTGGTCAGCCGGGCAGGCCCAGCACCGGGACCAGAGCCTCGCGACCCGGCTCGGGACGTGGCTCGTAGTCCGGGGTCGGGTCGTACGGCGCCCACGCGAGGAGGTCGGTGAGATGCCGGCGCACGCTGGGCAGCACGTCGTACACGGTGACGTCGCGGCCGAGCTCGGCGCTCAGGGACGTGACGCCGGCGTCGGAGATGCCGCACGGCACGAACCGGTCGAACCACGAGAGGTCGACGTCGCAGTTGAGCGCGAAGCCGTGCATCGTGACGCCCTGACTGACCCGGATGCCGAGCGCGGCGATCTTGCGTTCCGACCGGGGCCCGTCGGCGCGGAGCCAGACGCCGCTGCGTCCGGGGACGCGGGCGGTCTCGAGGCCGAGGTCGCGGCAGACGCCGATCAGCGCCTCCTCGACCCGGCGGACGTAGTCGACGACCTTGACGTGGTCGGGGAGTCTGACGATGGGGTACCCGACCAGCTGGCCCGGGCCGTGGAAGGTGATCATCCCGCCGCGGTCGACGTCGATGACGGGGGCGCCGCCGGGGTCGACCGGCCGGTCGCCGGGTGCGGTGCGTTTGCCCGCGGTGAAGACCGGGGGGTGCTCGAGCAGCCACACGGTGTCGGGACGCGCGCCGCTCGCGACCTCGGCGTGGAGCTCGCGCTGGGTGTCCCACGCGGCGAGGTAGTCGACGGCGCCCGGGCCCAGACCCACCTCGCGGAACACCGGCTCGCTCACGGGCTCGAGCCTAACGCGCGTCCCACGAAGGACAGCTGCGCCGGCAGCATCCGGGTCCAGTACGCCGGGTCGTGGCCGCCCGCGGTGAACGTCGAGGTGACGGGTCGGGCGAACCCCGCGACGTACGCCCGGTCCGCCGGGCAGAACGGGTCGTCGGTGCCGCAGTCGAGGCGCAGTGGGATGCCGTCGAGGCCGGACTGGCGTCCGAAGACCGTGAACCGGTCGTACTCCGCCTGGCTGGCGAAGCCCGAGGACGAAAAGCCGCCGCCCGGCTGCCAGATGGCGGCGCTCAGCGCCGCAACCGCCCGGACGAGGGTGCGCCGACGATCGGCGCGGGCCGCAGCGAGCCGTAGCCGCCCATCGAGTAGCCGTGGAAGCCCAGCCGCCCGGTGTCCAGGCCCTGCCTGCTGAGCAGCGGCAGGAACTCGTCGGTCACCATGGCGCCGGAGTCCTCGCCGTCGGGGCGCGGGTGCCAGTACGACGAACCGCCGTCGACCGTCGCGATCGCGAAGGGCGGGACGCCGGACTGCACGGCGGTGACGAGGAACCGGTCGATCCCGAGCTCGGTGACCCAGGACCGATGGTCGCCGTGCAGGCCGTGCAGGGCGACCAGCACCGGCAGTCGGCGGGGACGCGGCCCGGGGTAGAGGACCGACCACCCCGTCTCGGCTCCCAGCCGGTGCCGGGACGCGAAGGAGCCGCTGACGGCGTATCCGGGGCGTGCGTCGGGGACGTGCCCGGCCGGATCGGTCAGCCCGAGCGCATGCTGCAGCCGCGTCCGCCCCGGGAGCAGACCCTCGTCCACCGCGACGCCGAGGGTCCCGAGGGCCGCGGCGGCGCCGCCGGCGCCGATCAGCAGCCCGCGGCGGGAGAGGGACACGAACTCACCGTAGGGGCCTGTGGACAGGCCCTGCGGGAGGCGGCGCGATCGGGTCACAGTGGTCGGATGCGGACCCGGACCCCCCTGTTGCTGGCCACGATGGCCACCATCGTGCCGATCTGGCTGGCCGGCCCGCCCGTTGGGGAGCGGGGGCCGGAGGCAGCCCCGGCCGCGCTGCTCTCCCGCGACGGATACTCGGCGACGGCCCGGGCGCTGGCGGTCCTCAGCACGTGGGACCGCCAGCGCGCGGCGGCCTGGCGTGTGGGCGACCCGGGCGCGCTGGCTCGGCTCTACGTGCGCGGGTCGCGCACCGGGGCGCGCGACGTCGGTGACCTGCGCCGGTGGGTCGGTCGGGGCCTGCACGTCAGCGGGCTGCGCCAGCAGGTGGCGTCCCTCCGTGTCGTCGCCCGGTCCCCGGCCCGGATCGTCGTGGTCGTCACCGAGCGCACCGTCGACGGGATCGCCGAGGGGCGCGGGCGGCGTACGGCGGTCCCGACCAGTGCCTGGGCCACCCACCGTGTCGCGCTCCGGCACCTCGGTGGGGGGTGGCGCGTCGCGGAGGCGGTCGCTCAGCCGGCCAGGTGACCCCAGCGGGCAGCGAGCCGGGACCACGGGCCGGTGTCGGCGACGCGTCCCTCGACCAGGACGACCACCCGGTCGGCCTGGCTCAGCGCAGCGGACTTTGAGGTCGCACCGATCACGGTGACGCCGCGCTCGCGCAGCGCTGACCAGAGCTCGACCTCGGTCGTGGCGTCGAGTGCCGACGAGACGTCGTCGGCCAGCACCAGCGCGGCGTCACAGGCCAGGGCGCGGGCCAGGGCGAGGCGCTGCACCTGGCCCCCCGACAGGCGCACGCCGCGGTGCCCGACAAGGGCGTCGGGTCCGCCCGCATCGGTGACGTCACGCTCCAGCCGAGCGGCCCGGACCGCGGACGTCACCTCGCGGCCCGGATGATCGAGCGCGATGTTGCCGCGGAACGTGCCGGAGAGCACGCGCGGCACCTGGGCGACGTGGGCGACCCGGCCCGGCCGCAGGTCGGCCTGATGGTCGGCGAGCACCCGGCCGTTCCAGCGAATCTCACCGGTGCTGCTCACCAACCCGGCCAACGCCCCGAGCAGGCTCGACTTGCCGGACCCGACCTGTCCCAGCAGCAGCACCAGCTCGCCGGGCACCAGCTCGAGGTCGACGTCGCTGACGCCGATCGTCCCGTCGTCATGGACGGCCGTCAGACCGGTCAGGCGCAGCTCGGTGAGCGGGTCGTACGGCTGCGGTGCAGGGTCGGGGGCGATGCCATCGACGAGATGCACGCCCTCGGGCAGGTGCATCAGGTCGCCGCCGCCCGCGAGCCGGCTGGTCGCATGCAGCCACGCTCGCACCCCCGGCGCCTCGGTGATCACCGATCCGGCGACCCGGCCGAACCAGTCGAAGCCGTTGACCGCCCCCGCGACCATCAGCGCAGTGGCCAGTCCCCACCACCCGGCCGCGAGGATCGCCCAGGCAGCTACGACACCCACCTGCACCATCACGATCGGGACACCGTCGAGCATCGCCTGCACGCGGTGCTCGCGGACGGCGGCCTCCACGCGTCCGCCGTCGACCCCGCGCAGGTGGCGGTGGACGGCAGGGGTGGCCGCGGCGAGCTTGACCGTGCGGATCGAGTCGAGCGAGGACACCAGGGACCGGCCGAACCTGGCCCGGGCCGCCGAGGAAGCCGCTGCCGAGCGGCCGGCGACGCGCCGTCCGAACGACGAGGCCACGGCAGAGGCCGTCATCACGGCCAGCAGGATGCCGCCCGCCAGCGCGGTGCCGGCCACGACCGCCGTGATCACCGCGATCGCGAGGCCGTTGAGGAAGTCGACCCAGCGGTCGGCGTACCGCGCCATCCGGTCGGCGTCCATGGTGCGGGCAACGACCTCGCCCGGCGGGGTGCGCTCGAGCCGGTGGGTGCTGGTCTGCCCGTGCAGGACTCGCGTGCGTGCCCGCAGCATCACCGAGATCCACCACTGCGGGTAGCGCCGGATGGCCACCGCGAGCAGCAGGGGCGAGCCGATCAGCGAGACGATGAGGAGCGCCACGAGCAGCACCGGTCGCTGACCCTGCTGGAGGTCGGCGACGGCGTGGCCCCAGATCCAGCCGGTCATGGCGCCGAAGGCACCGGTGAGCGCCGAGACCAGGAAGATCGCCATCCCGACCAGGCCCCACTGTGGCTCGATGAACAGGGCGCTCGTGGTCGCGCGGGTGAGGCTCGGCAGCGGCTGAAGGTCGGGACTCGCTGGCGGAGCGCCGGTGCGGCGCTGGGTGCCGACGGCAGCGCTGGTCAGGTCGTGCTCATCGGGGTCGGCGTCGGTCCCCGCGAGTCCGTCCCCATCGATTCCACCGAGGGCGGACTCGCGGGCACTGGCGTCCAGCAGGTCGCGGAACGCGCCCGGCCGGGCGGCAAGGACCTCGCGGGGCCCGCTCTGCACCACCCTGCCGCCGTCGAGGACCGCCACCTGCTCGGCACGCTCGGTGGTCGAGAGTCGGTGGGCCACGAGGATGCCGGTGCGCCCGGCGAGCAGGCGGTCGGCGGCACTCACGACCCGTGCCTCGGTGAGCGGGTCCATACGGGCGGTCGCCTCGTCGAGGACCACCACCCGCACGTCGCGCACCAGCAACCGCGCGAAGGCGACCAGCTGCTCCTCGCCCGCCGACAGGCTGGTGCCGCCCGGCCCGAGCACGGTGTCGAGCCCGTGGGGGAGCCCTGCGACCCAGGCCGAGAGGCCGAGCTCGGCGACGGCGCCCTCGATCACCGGGCGGGGGAGGCCGGCGAACAGCGTGATGTTCTCCGCCAGGGTTCCCGCCAGGATCTCGGTGCGCTGGGTGACGACCCCGACCGAGGCCCGCAGCTGCTGGAGCTCGAGGTCGCGCACGTCGACGCCACCGAGCAGCAGTGACCCGGGCTCGGGCTCGACCGCACGGGAGACCAGCGAGGCTAGGGTGGACTTGCCGGATCCGGTGCGGCCGACCAGCGCGCACGTCGTACCGGCCGGCACGGTCAGATCGACGCCCGAGAGCGCGAACGTGCCGTGCTCGTAGGCGAAGTGGAGGCCGTCGAATCGCACCGACAGAGGGCCCTCGGGCAGGTCGAGCCCGCCCTCGGGTTCGGGGTCGGAGGCCATCAGCTGACGCAGCCGGATCACGGCCCCGAGACCCTCCTGCAGGTCCGGAATGTGCCGGGCCAGCTGGTCGACCTGACCGACGAACATGGTGGTCACCAAGAACAGCGTCACCAGCGACGCCGTCGACAGACGGTTGTCCACGACCAGGAGGACTCCGACGAGCGCCGTGGCCGCGAGGACGCCGTGCAGGAGCACGCCCGTGCGCCGTCCGATGCCCGCCTCGAGCGACACGACGTCGGCGAAGCGGCGGTGGATCTGGCCGGCGAGCTCGGTGGAGCGTCGCATCACATAGGGCTGACCCAGGCTCGTGCGGAGGTCGTCGCGGGCCGCCACCCCTTCCTCCATCGCGGCCGCGTGGTCGGTCCACGCCATCTCCTCGAAGACCTTCAGCTCGGCCAGACGCGGCAGCATGCGCTTGACCAGCAGCAGCGCGCCGGCGCCGGTCACGGGGAACAGGACGAACGCCGGCCACCAGGTCAGCCCGCCGACGATCCAGAGGGGACCGGCGGCCATGCCGACGCGGACGACCATCCAGATGTTCTGCCGGAGCAGGGTGCCGACCTCGTGGGTGTCGTCGTCGATGCGGTCGAGCATCTCGCCCACGGCCTGCTCGCTGAGCTCCGAAAGTGGTTGCGCCATCGCCGCGTCGAGCAGGTCTGCGCGCAGCCGCCCCTCGGCCCTGTCGACGAGCCCGGCCCAGACGGTGCGGCCGATCGTGTCCAGCAGCGAGCCGCCGACGACGCAGAGGGCGAGCAGCTCCACCAGGCGACTGGTCGGATTCTGGGCGAGGTGTCCCGCGATCACCGAACCCAGCGACATCCCGACCGCGCTGATGAACGAGAAGACGATCGACATGCCCGCCAGCGGAGACTTCATCCGGTGCCAGGTGACCGGCGTACGCCCGTCGGGCACCCGCGGCCGGGTGGTCGTCGGGCGTGCGTCGGTGGGAGCGAGATCGGTCGTAGTCACGGCTCTTGCGACGGTACGTCGGACCGTCGACGGTCGCCTCTCAATTTCGGATCGCCCCGTTCGGGACGGGTGGCTTAACGCAAGCCTGCCAGCCCGGCGGCGAGGACCGCGGTGACGTCGCGGTCGCGGAACTCGTAGCCCGCGGCGGTCAGGGCCTGGGGCACCAGGTTGACCGAGCCGAGGAGCTCGGGGGCGAGCGGGCCGGCTCCCAGCCGGATCGCCGGGGCCGGGACGGGCACGAACGCCGGTCGGCCCAACGCGCGAGCGAGCGCCCGGGTGAACTCGGCGTTCGTGGGAGTCTGGGGGCAGCAGAGGTTGAACGGACCCTGCGCGTCCGGATGCTCGACCAGATGGAGCACCCCGCCGAGCCAGTCGCGCAAGGAGACCATCGGGAAGTGCTGCTCCCCGCTGCCGATCCTGCCGCCCAGGCCGAGGCCGAAGATCCGACGGAGCATGCGCAGCGGCTCGGACTCGCGGTCCATCACCGGCGACGTCCGCAGCACACACACACGGGCGCCGGCCCGGACGGCCGGCTGGGCCGCCGCCTCCCACGCCCGGGTCACCTCGGTCATCAGCGCGTGGCCGCGGCTGTCCCCGGCCTCGGTCACCTCCGCGTCGCCGTGGTCGCCGTAGATCGCAACCGCGTTCCCGGCCAGGAAGGCGGGCTTCCGCTCCGAGGCGGCGACGGCCTCGGCGAGCGTGCGGGTGGTCGTCACCCTCGACTCGCGCAGGTTGGTGGCCCACCGCTTCGAGTAGGGGATGCCGATGGTGGGGCTGCCGGCCACGTTGACGACCACGTCGGCGTCCTCGATCACCTGGGCGACGATCCGCCCGGCCGCCGGGTCCCACTGGGACTCGGCGTCGGCCTCCGGCGCACGGCGTACCAAGGACGTCGTGCTGTGGCCCTGCGCTCGCAGGGAGGCGATCAGGTGGCGCCCCAGGAAGCCCGAGGCGCCACCGACGACGATGTGCAAGGGGTCGTCTCTCCTCAGACCTCGAACTGCCCGGCCTCGAGCCGCGCCTTCACGTCACCGAGGAAGCGCGCCGCGTCGGCACCGTCGACCAACCTGTGGTCGTAGGTCAGGGCGAGGTAGACCATCTGGCGCACCGCGATCGTCTCGCCGAGGTTGGGGTCGTCGATCACGACCGCCCGCTTCACCACCGACCCGGTGCCGAGTATGGCGACCTGGGGCTGGTTGATGATCGGGGTGTCGAACAGCGCTCCACGACTGCCGGTGTTGGTCAGCGTGAAGGTGCCCCCCGACAGCTCGTCCGGGGTGATCTTGTTGGTCCGGGTGCGCTCGGCCACGTCGGCGATCTTGCGGGCCAGCCCCGCGATCGAGAGGTCCCCGGCCTCCTTGATCACCGGGGTCAGCAGTCCACGCTCGGTGTCGACGGCGACCGCGAGGTTCTCACGGTCGTAGTAGGTGATCTCGCCCTTCTCGACGTCGATCGCGGCGTTCAGGCTCGGGTGGGCCTTGAGCGCGTCGACGGCCGCCTTGGCGAAGAACGGCAGGTAGGACAGCTTCACCCCCTCGCGCGTCGCGAACTCGGCCTTGACCGCGTCGCGCAGCCGCGAGATCGCGGTCACGTCGACCTCGACCACCGTGGTCAGCTGGGCACTGACCTGCAGCGACTCGACCATCCGCTGGGCGATCACCTTCCGCAGCCGGGACATCGGCTCGGTCTTGCCGCGCAGCGGCGACGGCACCGAAGCGGCCGGGGCGGCGGTCGGCGCCGGCTCGGCGGCAGCTGCTGCGGCCGCCGCCGGCTGGGTGGGCGTGGTGTCGGTGCCCTGCTTCTCGGCGGCTGCCAGTACGTCCTGCTTGCGGATGCGACCACCGACGCCGGTCCCAGCGAGGGTGGCGAGATCGACCCCGTGCTGAGCGGCCATCTTGCGGACCAGTGGGGTGACGTACGCCGAGGAGTCGCGGCCGCCGGAGGGAGCCGACTCGGTCGCCGGCGGCGAGGGCTCCGGCTCCGGCTCCGGCTCCGGCTCGGGCGCCGGCTCGGGCTCCGGCTCGGGCTCCGGCGCCGGCTCGGGCTCCGGCTCCGCTTCGGGCTCGGGCTCGGCCTGGGGCGCCGACTGGCCGGAGTCGTCCGGCTTGCTGGGAGCCTCGCCCGAACCGATCACGGCCAGCTCGGCACCGACGTCGACGGTCTCGTCCTCCTGGACCTTGATCTCCAGCAGCGTGCCCGCTGCGGGACTGGGGATCTCGGTGTCGACCTTGTCGGTGGACACCTCCAGGAGCGACTCGTCGGCCCCGACCTGGTCGCCCACCTGCTTCAGCCAGCGGGTCACGGTGCCCTCGGTCACCGACTCGCCGAGCTCGGGGAGCCGAACGACGGTCTGCTCGCCCGGCGACTCCGAGGGCTGCTCGGCAGCAGCCGGCTGCTCGTCGGGGATGTCGGCCTGCTCGGCCTGGTCGTGGGCCTGGTCGCGCTCGACCTTCTCCTCGTCCAGCGGCGTCCGGGTGGCCTGAGCCTGCTCCGGCACGGTCTCCTGCTCGGGCTGGTCGTCGCCGGAACCTGCACCGGCGCCACCGCCGGTGGACTCGTCGGCCGCGCCGATCACGGCGAGCACCGCGCCGACGTCGACCGTCTCGTCCTCGGCGGCCCTGATCTCAAGCAGGGTCCCGGCCACGGGTGAGGGGATCTCGGTGTCGACCTTGTCGGTCGAGACCTCGAGCAGCGGTTCGTCGACCGCCACCTGGTCACCGACCTGCTTCAGCCATCGGGTGACCGTGCCTTCGGTGACGGATTCGCCGAGCTCGGGGAGGTTGACTTCGGTGGCCATGTGAGGGGGATCTTCCTGTCTGGTTTCCGGTCGTGTGGTCGGGCTGGGTCAAGAATGGGCGTGCAGCGGCTTGCCGGCCAGGGCCAGGTGGGCCTCGCCGAGAGCTTCGTTCTGGGTGGGGTGGGCGTGCACGAGCGGGGCGACGTCCTCGGCGTGGGCCTCCCAGTTGTAGATCAGCTGGGCCTCGCCGATGAGCTCTCCGACCCGGTCGCCGACCATGTGGACGCCGACGACCGGCCCGTCCTTCTGTCGCACGAGCTTCACGAACCCCTGCGTCATCAGGATCTGGCTCTTGCCGTTGCCGCCGAGGTCGAAGGTCACGGTCTCGACGGCGTCGTCGCCCAGGGCTGCGCGCGCGGCGGCCTCGTCCAGGCCGACGGAGGCGACCTCGGGGTGGCTGTAGGTGACCCGCGGAATGCCGGCCTCGTCGATCACCGCCGGCCCGAGGCCGGCGATCTCCTCGGCGACGAAGATGCCCTGTTGGAAGCCTCGGTGGGCCAGCTGCAGCCCCGGCACGATGTCGCCCACGGCGTAGACGCCGTCGAGGTTGGTGCGACAGCGCTCGTCGGCGAGCACGAAGCCGCGTTCCATCGCGATCCCCTGCTCGTCGTAGCCGAGCCCGTCGGTGGTGGGGCCGCGACCGACCGCCACGAGCAGCAGCTCGGCCTCGATCAGGTCACCGCCGTCGACGGTCACCGCCACACCGTCGTCGGTGACCTTGACGCTCTGGAACGGGGTGCCGGTGCGCACCTCGATCTTGCGCTTGCGGAACGCGCGCTCGAGGGCCTGGGACGACGCCTCGTCCTCGACCGGGACCAGCCGGGGGAGCGCCTCGACGATCGTGACCCGGGCGCCGAAGCTGGCCCAGACACTGGCGAACTCGCAGCCGATCACACCACCGCCCAGCACGACGACCGACGACGGGACCCGGTCGAGGCGCAGCGCGTGCTCGGAGGTCAGCACCCGCTCGCCGTCGATGTCGAGCCCGGGCAGGGACCGGCTGTAGGACCCCGAGGCGAGCACGAGGTGCCTGCCGGTGTACGTCGTCTCGTCGGTCGAGTCGGACGGGACCACGGTCACCTGGTGCGGGCCGCTCATGCGCCCGGAGCCCTCGATCACGGTGATGCCGCGCCCCTTGATCAGGCCGGTGAGGCCCTTGAACAGCCGCGAGACGACCTTGTCCTGGTAGGAGTTGACGCCGGCCATGTCGATGCCCTCGAGCGTGGCGCTCACGCCGAACCGGGCGGACTCACGGGTCTGGTCGGCGATCTCGGCCGCGTGCAGGAGGGCCTTGGTCGGGATGCAGCCGACGTGGAGACAGGTACCGCCGAGGCTGCCCTTCTCGACCAGCCCCACCGAGAGGCCGAGCTGGGCCGCGCGGAGCGCACAGGCATAGCCACCGGAACCAGCCCCGAGGATGAGTACGTCGAACTCGCCGTCGGTCACCCCGTCATCCTTGCACTCTTTGCCACGCCGTCCACAAGGAGGGCAAGGCTGCCAGGCACCAGGCATCATGGCCTTCATGAGACTCTTCGGACGCGGTCGCGGACAGCGGTTCCGCCGCCCCGGCGGGGACACCGCGCGCACGGGGTCGACGCGTGTACGGGCCTCCTCCGGCGAGGACGAGCAGCACCTCGAGAGCTTCGTGACCAGCCGGGAGGGCGTCGAGGGATTCGTCGAGCCGCGCACGGCCGTGAGCGACGTGACCCTGCTCCTGGTGGCCTGGGACGGTGAGTTCACCCGCCGCAGGGTGCCCTCGGCCGAGTGGGCCTACGCCTTCTGCCAGCGGCGCGGCATCGCGGCGTACGAGGCAGGCGTCGTGGGGATCCCGACCCGGATGCGTGAGTACATCAGACGCCAGAAGCAGCGGGAGCGCTGAGACCGCGCGCGTAGTCGACCAGGGTGGTGAGGCCGAAGCCGGTCCCGCCGGTGGTCCAGTCTCCGGCGGCGGCCCCCTTGTGGAACCCGGGACCGGCGATGTCGAGGTGACCCCAGGGTCGCTGCCCGGTGAACTCGCGCAGGAAGGCGGCGGCGAACAGTCCGCCGCCCCAACGGATCCAGTCGTGCTGGGCGAGGTCGGCGATCTGGCTGGCGTGCACCCGGTCCACGACGTCCTGCGGCATCGGCATCGGCCAGTGCCTCTCGCCCGACTCCCGGCCGGCCTCCACCAGGGACTCCACGACCTCGTCGCTGCCGAAGACCGCACCCACCCGGCCGCCGAGCGCCGTCATCATGTGACCGGTCAGGGTCGCCACGTCGATGATCACGTCGGGCTCCTGCTCCACCGCGCGGACGAGCCCGTCGGCCAGCACCAGGCGCCCCTCGGCGTCGGTGTTGAGGACCTCGACCGTCGTGCCGCCGTAGATCGTGAGGACGTCGCCGGGGCGCATCGAGCTGCCCGAGACCATGTTCTCGGCCAGGCAGGCGTACGCCGTGACCCGCACCGGCAGGCCGAGCCGGGCGATCGCCAGCGTCGCCTGGATGACGGTCGCGGCTCCGGCCATGTCGCACTTCATCGTCTCCATGCCGGCTGCGGTCTTGATGCTGAGACCGCCGGAGTCGAAGGTGATGCCCTTGCCGACCAGGGCCAGATGGGCGACCGCGTCGGCGGGGGAGTAGCGCAGCTCCACCAGCCGCGGGGGTGCGCTCGACCCGCCGCCCACCCCGAGCAGCCCGCCGCAGCCCAGCTCTGCGAGCTTCGCCTCGTCCAGGACGGTCGCCTTGACCGGGGTGCCCTTGGTCGCCTTCGCGATCTCCGCGGCGAAGAGCGGAGGGGTGAGGTCTCCGGCCGGGGTGTTGACCCAGTCGCGGACCCCATGGACGGCCCGAGCCACGACCTGCGCCTCCTCGAACGCCGACGTCGCCTCCTGGCGGCGGGCCACGGAGCTGAGGACGCTGACGGTGCCGGCCCGCTGGTCGGGGCTCGTGGACCGGTAGCGCGAGAAGGCGTAGCCGCCGAGCAGGTAGCCCTCCAGCACATTGCGCACCAGACCCGGGTCGCTGGCGGGGAGGGCCAGGGCGACCGATGCGGCGTTGGCCGTCGACCGGGCGGCGACACCCGCGGCACGGCGTACGGCGAGGAGCTCGGCCGCGCGGTCACGCGGCCGCTCCCCGAGGCCGACCAGAACCAGCAGCGGTGTCGCGAGCTTCCCGGCCGTCGGTACGCGGGCGACCTCGCCGGGCTTGCCGAGGAAGCCCAGGGTGCTGAGCAGGGGACGCAGCGACCGGCCGAGGGCGGAGGCGACGTCCTCCGCGCCGTCGGCCAGGGCGACACCCTGCCTGGTCTTCCAGGCCCCGACGACCACGGCGTCGGCCCGAGTCTTGGCCGGACTCGCGCCCCGCAGGTGGTAGGTGGTCACCGGGGCAGGATAGGGCCGGAGCCGGGCCGCTGCCGGTGTAGGTTCGCGGTCATGGCAGAGGAGACCGCCGCCGGGACGCCGCTCCTGCAGTCGCCGCTGCACGACCGGCACGTCGCACTCGGTGCGAAGTTCGCGGAGTTCGGCGGATGGTCGATGCCGTTGGAGTACTCCTCCGGCGTCGTCGCCGAGCACACGGCCGTGCGTGAGGCCGTGGGCATCTTCGACGTCAGCCACCTCGGCAAGCTGATGGTCACCGGGTCCGGCGCCGCGGCGTACGTCAACGCGACGCTGAGCAACGACCTCGACAAGATCGGGCACGGCAAGGCGCAGTACACCCTGTGCTGCGACGCGCAGACCGGCGGCATCGTCGACGACCTGATCGCCTACTTCCACGACGACGAGCACGTGCTCCTGGTCCCCAACGCGGCCAACTCCGCCGAGGTCGCCGCTCGGCTCTCGGCTCAGGCTCCGGAGGGTGTGAAGGTGCTCGACCATCACCGGCAGTACGCCGTGCTGGCGGTCCAGGGCACGAAGTCCGACGAGGTCCTCGCCGCGATCGGCCTCCCGTCCGGCCACGAGTACATGTCCTTCACCGAGGCGGAGTTCGAGGAGACCGGGGTCGTGGTGTGCCGCACCGGCTACACCGGTGAGCGGGGCTACGAGCTGATCGCCCTCGACCAGGTGGCCGGCGCGCTGTGGGACCGGCTCCTGGAGGCGGGCCGCGCGTTCGGAATGCTGCCGTGCGGCCTCGGTGCACGCGACACGCTGCGCACCGAGATGGGCTACCCGCTGCACGGCCAGGACATCACCATCGACGTCACCCCCAACCAGGCCCGCCTGGGCTGGGCGGTGGGCTGGAAGAAGGACGCCTTCTGGGGACGCGAGGCCCTGCTGAAGGAGAAGGATGACGGGCCGCAGCGGCTGCTGCGCGGGCTGGTCGCACTCGAGCGCGGCATCCCCCGGCCGGGGATGATGGTGAGCCTGGTGCCCGACGTACCGCTTTGCGAGATCACGTCCGGCACGTTCTCGCCGACGTTGAAGAAGGGGATCGGAATGGCCCTGGTGCCGACGTTCGTCGACCCGGAGGCAGAGCTCGGGGTCCAGGTGCGCACCCGCCGCGAGATCTTCGTGTCCACCAGGCTGCCGTTCGTCGACACGTCGGTGCGGGAGTCGTGAGCGCCGGATGAACCTGCCCGACCAGCCGGCGACCTTCCGTCCGCCCTCTCCGGCCGAGCGTCCGTGGTGGTGGAGGCTCCTCGACGGGTCCGGAGCGGAGGCCCGCGTGCCCGAGGAGTTCGCCCAGCAACGCTTCGCGTCGCAGGCCGATGCCGAGTCCTGGGTCGGCGAGGTGTGGGTCGAGCTGGCAGCCGTCGGCGTCGCCGCGGTCACCCTCGTCGAGCACGAGCGCGAGGTCTACGGCCCGATGTCCCTGTCGGCCTGAGTCGTCCAGGTCGCTTCGGAAAGGGCCGGGCTGAGCTCGCCGACCGGGACCTCGGCGGTCAGCCGGTTGCCGAGGGGCGCCAGTGGGCAGGCCCAGGCGGGGTCGTAGGCGCACGAGGGGTTGTACGAGAAGTTCAGGTCCAGCACCCAGGAGTCGCCCTCCCGGCCGAGGTCGGCGCCCTTGACCGTGTCCAGCAGGTAGCGTCCCGCGCCGTACGTGGAGTGCCCGGCGGTCGCGTCTCGCAGAGGCAGGAAGATCCCGTTGCCGTAGGACCCCAGCCACCACACGTCGAGGCTGCCGATCCCGGGGATCTCGAACCGCCCCGCCCGCGTGAACGGGACGGCGCCGTCACTTCCGGTCGCCGGTGCCCACTCGGCGGGCTCGGCCGGTTGCAGCTCGACGACGAACCGGTACGCCGGGTCGTACGCCGCGTGGCGAAGCGCCTGCCCCTGCTGACGCGCCGTCGCGGGATGCGTGTCGAACAGCTCGGTCCGACGCTCGACCCAGTCGGCGTGGGCCGTGGCGGGGTCACCGCTCGTCCGGACGTCGGCGTAGAGCGCGTGCACCTCCCGGCGCCACGACGCGACGTGCTGAGACCAGGCGAGGAGATCGACCATGTCGCCAGCATGCCCGAGCGGAACCATCGGGCGGGCCACCGCGTCGGACCGTGGGACCTGCGGGCGACTGCATGAGGAGGCACGATGACCCGTCGCGGCCCTTCGATCGTCGTGGTGCTCGCCGTCGCCGCCGCTGTCGCGTTGATGATCGGACTCGCCGTCGCCACTCCCGGAGCGCCGGACCGGACCCCGCCGGAGCCGGCGTCAGAGGCCTTGGCCGCGCCCCATGGTGCGCGCTGGGTCGGTGTAGGCGGCGTGGTGCTCGCGGTGCCGTCTGCCTGGGCGGACTCCCAGTACGGGTGCGAGGACGATCCGCGACCGGCCGTCGTGTACGACGCCGGCTACTGGACCACCTGTCAGGACACGGGCCCAGGACGCGAGCAACGGCCGGCCGCGCTCTGGGTGCTCACGACGCGGGCGGCCCGGAGCGGGTACGGCGGCGAGGCCTACCTGAAGGCACACGTCGACCTGCCGCGTCTCGGCGCACGACGCAGTGAGCCGTGGCGCGAGGGTGGGGACGCCGGCGGCTACTGGTACCAGTCACTGGTCGTGCCGTCCGCACACGGCTGTTCGTGGCGCAGGCGACGTCGCGGGCGTTGGTACAGCGCATCGTCTCCAGCGCACTCCGTACGCCGCCGGGCGTCGCGGCACCGCCGAGCACGGCCGGGAGCGACCTGCCCGCAGCGCAGGCCGCGCTGCGCGCGTACGACGTGCAGGTGCACGAGGTCGCCAGCTCCTACCGGGCCGGCAGTGTGATCGGGAGCGACCCCGACTTCGGCACGCCCCTGCGGCGAGGCGACACGATCGTGCTGACCGTGTCGACGGGCCTCGGGCAGGAGCAGGCGATGAGCGACGACCTCCTGGCCAGGCAGGGGGTCCACGTCGAGCCGTTGGGCACCGTCTCGGCGACCGACCAGCAGCAGATCGCGCGCAGCCGCGCCCGGATCGAGGCCGGGCTCTCCCGACATCCGAGTGTGTGGGACTCCCAGCTCGAGCTGCGGCGGGTCACCTCCGACGACCCGAGTCGCAACGGCGTCCCGGAGATCCGGCACCGCCTCGTCTGGCTGGTCCTGACCCCGCGCACGCTCGTCGGATCGCTGGGCGGCCCGTGCTGCGGCCACCGGGCGCCTCCGGCCTTCTTCGGTCGTGACATCTCGGTGTACGACGCGTTGACCGGCAGCTTCGAGTGGGGCGCGACGTTCTGAGACCTTCGAGCGACGGGGAGCCGTCACGTCACCGGGCCGGCCGGGTCACCGATCAGGGACGGCACGGGCTCCTCGGCCTCCACGCTCGCAGGGAGGTCCCCGACCACGATGCCCTCGCGTTGCAAGAACCGCTCGGCCATCCGGGCCGACGGGTGCATGCCGACCACCGCCAGGAGTCCGAGCCCGGCGATCACCAGCCAGCCGGCGCCCGGCAGCGCCGCGGGGTGCCAGGACATGGCGAGCAGCGTGTAGAGAGCGGGAGCCCAGCGACCTCCGAGGGTGCTGAACACCTCCGCCACCCCGCCGTACTCGCCGCGGCGGGCGGGATCCATCAGCCGCGCCTGGAACGCCCAGCTGGCGCCGGAGACGTAGAGCTCGGCCCCGGTCACCGCCACGTGTCCGAGCCAGACCAGGAAGATCGTCAGAAGGCCGGAGGTGCTGTGGGTGGCCATCGTGATCAGGCAGGCCGCGACGAAGAAGAGACCCGAGATGCGCACCGACCGCAGGGCGTCCGCGACCGTTGCCACGCCGCGCGAGGTGTAGGCGGGCAGGAAGATGCACAGCACCGTGTTGGTGCCGAACAGCCAGGCCAGCAGCCAGTGGGGAGCGTCGGTCGCCTGCACGAGCCACAACGGGATCACCACGTTCAGCAGGACCTGGTTGGTCCACAGGGTGCCGTTGCACATGCTGGCGAGCATCCAACCGACGTTGCGCAGGGGGCCGCGGCCGCGCACCGGGACCTGCGGCGCGTCGCGGTCGGGCCTCCGGACGTCGTGCGGTGCCTGCGGGAGGCGGAAGATGAAGACGGCGTTGACCACGCCGATCGCCAGCGTGAACAGCGGCAGCCACCGCATGACGGTGACGCTGTCGAAGGCCAGGGCGATGCCGCCGATCACGGCGCCGAGCGTGAAGCCGACATTGAGCGCCGAGTACATGTAGGCCTGGGTGGCCACTCGTTCGTCCTCGGGCATCACGTCGAGGACGTAGGCGTTGCGGCCGGCGCCTCCGGCGTTCTCGACGATCTCGAAGACCACCACCATGGCGACGTAGTGGCCGAAGCTGTCGATGAAGGGCCACGCCGCGAACATCAGGGCACCGACCAGAGCGCCGGCGGCCCACATCCGCTTCGGGCCGACCCGATCGGTCAGCTTCCCGGCGGGGTAGGCGACCAGGAACGACACGACGCCGGCGATCGTGAGACCGAGCCCGACCTGCGCGGCGCGCAGCCCCACCACCTGGGTGAAGAACACCGCCGACCCGGTGAGGAACGTGCCCTCGGCGGTCGCGAACAACAGCGACTGGGTCGCCAGCTTGCGCGAGAGCGGCGTGGGCGGCACGAGACGCCGCAGGGAGGCTCCGAGACTGGTCACGTCCCTATCGGATCAGGAACCGCCGACGGTCTCATCCGAATATTGCCTACCGTGACCCCATGCGTCCCACCCCTCGCGACCTGGCCGAGCTGCGGTCGAAGGCAGAGGCCGCACTACGGGCAGAGGACTGGTCGTGCGTCCTGGAGTTGGCCGGCCGCCTCGAGGCGGAGGACCCGGCCTGGTGGCCCCACCTGTGGGCTCCCGCCGCGGCGTTGGCGACGTACGGCAGCGGAGGCGATCCGGTGCCCGGCGTCCCGCGCCCGGACATGTGCCTCACGGCACGGAAGGTTGGCGACGACGACCAGGACGCCTGGTGGCGTTACTTCCACGCCTCGTCGTCGACGGGACTGCTGTGGACCGACTCGCTGGTCCCGGTGTTCCAAGGGGAGCCGTCGACGACACCACAGGTGGTACGGGACGACGCGGTGACCCACCCGGATCTGTCCGAGCTCGAGACCGGCGTCGTCGACCTCGGCGGCCCTGGCCTCGCGTTCTCGCCCGTGCACCCGTTCGCGGTCGGAGTCACGGTGGCAGACGCGGAGCTGACGCTCGGCTCGGCGTTCGACCTCGAGCTGCTGCCCGCGGGGGACCACGATCTCGCGGTCGGCACCCGGACACCGCACGGCGAGCTGGTCAGGCATCAACTGCGAGTCGTCCGCCGCTAGCGTGCGGTGTATGCGCCCCTTCAGCCAGGTCGACGTCTTCGCCACCGAGCCGTTCAAGGGGAACCCGGTCGCGGTCGTGCACGACGCCGAGGGGATCAGCGACGATGAGATGCGGCGCTTCGCCCACTGGACGAACCTCTCGGAGACGACGTTCCTGCTGCCCCCGACGGATCCGGGGGCCGACTACCGGCTGCGGATCTTCACCCCGAGCGAGGAGCTGCCGTTCGCAGGGCACCCGACGATCGGGAGCGCCCACGCCTGGCTGGAGGCCGGGGGAGTGCCGAACTCCGACGACCTGCTCGTTCAGGAGTGCGGTGCCGGGCTGCTGCGGATCCGGCGTTTCGACCGGCTCGCCTTCGCGGCCCCGCCCCTGCTCCGCCACGGCCCGGTCACCGACGCCGAACGGGGCCAGGTGCTGGCGGCGCTCGACCTGACCGACGACGACGTCGTCGACCTCAGCTGGGGCGACAACGGCCCGGGGTGGGTCGTGGCGCTCCTGCGCGACGCGGACGCCGTCCTCGCCGTCCGGCCCGACTGGTCCTCCTTCGGCGGCCTCGAGATCGGGGTCGCGGGCCTCCACCCACCGGGCTCGGAGTGCGCCGTGGAGGTGCGAGCCTTCTGCCCGAGCATCGGGGTCGTGGAGGATCCCGTGACGGGAAGCCTCAACGCCAGCATCGGCCAGTGGCTCGCCGGCGACCGGCTGCCCGCGTCGTACGTCGCGGCCCAGGGCACCGTGCTCGGTCGTGCCGGCCGGGTCCACGTCGAGAAGGTCGGCGACACGGTCTGGGTCGGCGGAGACGCGGCAACGACGATCAAGGGCGTCGTCGGTCTGGGCGTCTAGCGTCGGACCATGCTCGAGACACCCGACGTACTGGCCCGACTCCAGACGCTCCTCGACGCCTCCCACGCCCGCGCCACCGAGCACCTACGCGGGATCATCCACCCGGAGCGCACCCTGAGCGCCGCCCAGATCGCGGCCCTGCTCACCGGGATGCGGGTGATCTCGGCCGCCACCGTGACCGCCCACGGCGAGCCGCGGATCAGCGCGATGGACGGCCACTTCCTGCACGGCACCTGGACGTTCTCCAGTAGCCGCACGTCGGCGAAGGCACGCCACCTGGCCGACCGGCCGGCGATCTCCGTGGCCCACATCGACGGGGAGGCGTTCGCCGTGTTCAGCCACGGCCGGGTCGTCGAGCTGAGCGGAGACGAGCTCGCCGAGGTCGACGCGCACTGGACCGCCCACTACGGCTCCTCGCCGATGTCGTGGGGTGACGTGGTGATGTGGCGGCTCGAGCCGGCCTGGATGGTCGGCTACGCGTGGAAGCGTGACGAGCTGCTCGCCGAGCGAGGGATCGCGGTCTGACCCAGGAACAACCCAGGCACTCGGGGGGTTGCGCCCTCACGTGAGCCTCCTCTTCTCCCCACTGACCCTGCGCGGCACGACGTTCCGCAACCGGGTCTGGGTGTCTCCCATGTGCCAGTACTCCTCCGAGGAGGGCCGCCCCACCGACTGGCATCTGGTCCACCTCGGCGCGCTGGCGCAGGGTGGCACCGGGCTGGTGATGACCGAGGCCACGGCCGTGACGCCCGAGGGCCGCATCTCGCCGGAGGACGCCGGCATCTGGACCGACCAGCAGGCCGACGACTACGCACGGATCGTCGACTTCGTGAAGACGCAGGGGGCGGTCCCGGGCATCCAGCTCGCGCACGCGGGCAGGAAGGCCTCGACCCGGGCGCCGTGGCGCGGCCGCGGCTACGTGCCGGTCGACGAGGGCGGCTGGCGGACGGTCGGGCCCTCTCCCGTCGGGTACGCCGACTGGCCGGCGCCACGGGAGCTCACCGCCGAGGAGCTGACCGCCCTGCCCGGCCGGTGGGCCGACGCCGCCCGGCGCTCGCTCGACGCGGGCTTCGAGGTCGCGGAGATCCACGCCGCCCACGGCTACCTCCTCCATGAGTTCCTCTCGCCGCTGTCCAACCGGCGCACCGACGCATGGGGCGGCGACCTGGCCGGGCGCAGCATGCTGCTGCGCGACGTGGTCGACGCCGTCCGCGCGGTGTGGCCGGACGACCGGCCCCTCTTCCTCCGGGTCAGCGCCACCGACTGGGTCGACGGCGGGCTCGAGGTCGACGAGGTGGCCGAGGTCGCCGCCGGCCTCGCCCGGCGCGGGGTGGATCTGGTCGACGTCTCGAGCGGCGGCAACAGCCCCGACCAGAGGATCCCCTCGGCGCCCGGCTACCAGGTGCCGTTCGCGACCCGGATCAGGGAGGCATCCGGTCTCCCGGTCGCCACCGTCGGCCTGATCACAGAGCCGCGGCAGGCCGAGAAGATCCTGGTCGACGGCGAGGCCGACGCTGTCTTCCTGGCCCGCGAGCTGCTCCGCAACCCGCACTGGCCGCAGCTCGCCGCCGCCGAGCTCGGCGACGACGTCTACTGGCCCGAGCAGTACCTGCGCGCGCGTCCCTGACGCCGTCGGCGCACCGTCCTAGGGTGTGGTCATGCAGGCCTACCTCGACCTCCTCCAGCGCATCCTCGACGACGGGGTCGAGAAGTCCGACCGCACCGGCACGGGCACCCTCAGCGTCTTCGGCCACCAGTCGCGCTTCGACCTGGCCGAGGGTTTTCCCCTTGTCACCACCAAGAAGATCCACACCCGGTCGGTGTTCGCCGAGCTGCTGTGGTTCCTGCGCGGTGACACCAACGTCAAGTGGCTGCAGGACCGCGGTGTGACGATCTGGGACGAGTGGGCCGACAACAACGGCGACCTGGGCCCCGTCTACGGCTACCAGTGGCGCTCCTGGCCGACCCCCGACGGCCGCCACATCGACCAGATCGCGCAGGTCGTCGAACAGCTGCGCAGTGACCCCGACAGCCGTCGCCACATCGTCTCCGCGTGGAACGTCGCCGACATCCCCGACATGGCGCTCGCGCCGTGCCACACGATGTTCCAGTTCTACGTCGCCGAGGGGCGGCTGTCCTGCCAGCTCTACCAACGCTCGGCCGACGTGTTCCTCGGGGTCCCCTTCAACATCGCGTCCTACGCGCTGCTCACCCACATGGTCGCCCAGGTCACCGGGCTGGGCGTCGGCGACTTCGTGCACACCCTCGGCGACGCTCACCTCTACACCAACCACCTCGAGCAGGCCCGGCTCCAGCTCACCCGCGACCCTCGGCCCCTGCCGACCCTCCGCCTCGACCCCGCGGTGACCGAGCTCGACGCCTTCGACCTCGAGCACGTCGCGGTGGAGGGCTACGACCCCCACCCGGGCATCAAGGCCCCCATTGCCGTCTGACCCACGGCGGCTGACGCTCGTCGCGGCGTACGCCGCCAACCGGGTGATCGGCGACCACGGCCACATCCCGTGGCACCTCCCCGACGACTTCTCCCACTTCAAGACGACCACCATGGGCGGGGTCCTGGTCATGGGCCGCGCGACGTACGACTCGATCGGCCGGCCGCTGCCCGGGCGGACGACGATCGTCGTCACCCGCAACCCCGACTGGGCGGCCGACGGCGTCCTGGCCGCCCACTCGCTGGAGGCCGCGCTCGACCTCGCCGGCGAGCAGCCGGGGGAGACGTTCGTCGTCGGCGGCACGCAGATCTACGAGCAGGCCCTCCCGCTGGCCACCCACCAGGTCCTGACCGAGGTGCACCTGGAGCCCGACGGCGACGCGCACTACCCGGACTTCTCGACGGCCGACTGGGTCGAGACCCGCCGCGAGCCGCGCGACGGGTTCGCGTGGGTCTGGTGGGAGCGAAAAGTGTCGTGACACCTCGGCTCGGCTCGGTCACCATGGCGCCATGACCGACGACGTCCTCACGCGGCTCAGCGGCGCTCTCGCCGTCGCGGCGGGGCTGATCCTGGCGCTGGCGGCCTACCTTCAGAGCCTGGAGCCGGTCGGATGCATCGGCGACGGGTGCGACGGGCGGGCGATGCGTGACACACCGACCACCGTGACGCTGCTCCTCGACGGTGGTGGCGCACTGCTGGTGGCCTCCGTTCTGGGGATCGGACTGCTGCTGCGGCGTCGAGGACAGCTCGGTCGGCTCGGCGGCTTGGGGTGCGGTCTGCTCGTGGCCGGCGCTGCGGTCCTCGCGGCCGGTGGAGTCTTCGCGGTGCTGTTCCCCGGCCCCAGCGAGGACGCGATGCCGGCGTTCGTGTTGCCGGGGTTCGCGGGCCTGGTGGTCGGTCTCGTCCTGTTGGCGGTGTCGGTCTTCCGGGCCCGGATCCTGCCCATGTGGTCGGTCGCGCTCGTGGCGATCGGGACGCTCCTGCTCGCGCTCGTCAACGAGCAGACCGCGCGAGTGCTCTTCGCCATCCCGTTCTGCCTGGCGTGGGCAGTGGCAGGTGTCCTGCTGCTACGTCGGGTGGCCTACCACGCTCCGCGGCTCCCGGCTTGAGCCGGGGTTGTCTCGTGATCACCCTCGACACCTCGGCCGCCGAACCTCCGTACGAGCAGATCCGCACCCAGATCGCCGGACAGGTCGCCTCGGGTGAGCTGTCGCCGGGAACGAGACTCCCCACGGTCCGTGCGTTGGCGTCGACGCTCGGCATCGCCCCCAACACCGTGGCCCGTGCCTACCGCGAGCTGGAGCACTCCGGCGTCGTCAGCACCCGGGGCCGCAACGGCACAGTGGTCAACGACGACGGCAGGCAACGTGCGGCGAAGGAGGCCGCGGCAACGTACGCCGAGGCGATGCGGGCCCTGGGCATCGGGCAGGATGAGGCTCTCGGGCTGGTGGGACGGGCCTTCGACCGGCCGATCAGCAGCTGAACTGCTTCCAAGGGGGATACGCCGGTGCTGGTGCACGATGAGGTCCGCGACGCCGTGGCCGAGGGCCGCGCGGTGGTCGCACTGGAGAGCACGATCATCAGCCACGGCCTGCCGCGCCCCGACAACGCACGGCTGGCCCGCGAGTTCGAGCAGGCGGTGCGCGACGGGGGCGCCGTCCCCGCGACGGTCGCCGTGATCGACGGCCAGGCCCGGGTGGGTCTCGACGACGCCGCGCTCGACCGCCTCGCCAACGACGAGGACGCGGTGAAGGTCAGCGTCCGGGAGCTCGCGGCGGTCGCCGCCCGCGGCGGCGTCGGCTCGACCACGGTCGCCTCGACGGCCCACCTCGCCGCGATGGCCGGGATCACCGTCTTCGCGACCGGAGGTCTGGGCGGCGTGCACCGCGGCGCCCAGGAGACCTTCGACGAGTCGGCCGACCTGACGACGCTGTCCCGCACCGGCGTGCTCGTGGTGTGCGCGGGCGTCAAGTCGATCCTCGACGTCGGCGCGACGCTCGAGCGGCTGGAGACGCTGGGAGTCGGCGTGGCCGGCTATCGCACCGACCGCTTCCCGGGCTTCTACCTCGCCGACTCAGGGCACGACGCTGGCTGGCGGGTCGAGTCCCCCGAGGAGGTCGCGGCCATCTTGGCCGCCCGCGAGCGCGTCGGTACGCGGAACCTCGGCCTGATCCTGGCCAACCCGATCGCGCCCGGCGACGAGCTCGACCGCGCCCTGCACGACTCGCTCCTGGAGTCCGGCCTGGCCGCCGCCGACCGCGACGGCGTCCACGGCAAGGACGTCACGCCGTACCTCCTGGACTGGTTCCACCGCGAGAGCCAGGGCAGGTCGCTGCGCGCGAACGTCGCCCTGGTCCGCTCCAACGCGCGGCTGGCCGCGGAGGTCGCGTCGGCGTACGCCGGCCTGGAGCGCCCCTCGTGACCAGCTTCTGCCTCGGCGACCTGATGGTCGATGTCGTGGCCCGGCTCTTCGGCCCGCTCGCGGAGGGCTCCGACAGCCCGGGAGTCATCTCCTACGTCGGCGGCGGCTCGGCCGCGAACACGGCGGCGTGGCTGACCCGGGTCGGCGAGTCGACGACGTTCATCGGGGCGATCGGGGACGACCCGGCCGGGCAGTCGCAGCTCGAGAGCCTGCACCGGCTCGGGGTCGACGTCCGCTTCCGGGTCGACCGGACCCGCCCCACGGGCACCTGCCTGGTGCTGGTCGCGCCGTCGGGGGAGCGGACCATGGTCCCCGACCCGGGTGCCAACCTCTCGCTGCTCGAGCACGACGTGCCCGTCGACGAGTTCACTGCCGGCGACCACCTGCACGTGTCCGGCTACGCACTCCTGCGCGACTCCCGCGACGCCGCACTGCACGCCATGGCCGCCGCCCGTGCGGCCGGGATGACCGTCTCGGTCGGTGCCGCCTCGGCCGCGCCGCTGACGGCGATCGGCGCCCCGGGCTTCTTGATGATGGTCCCCGACGATGCGCTGCTGTTCGCCAACGAGAAGGAGGCCGCCGTCCTGGCCGGACCTTCGGACGAGGCCGGTGAGCTGGCCCGTCGCCTCGCGACCGGCGGCCGCGAGGCGGTCGTCACGGCCGGCTCGGGTACCGCCGCCTGGAGTAACGGCGAGGCGACCGCCACCCTGGCGGCGGAGCCACTGCAGCGACCCGAGCTGGACACGACGGGCGCCGGAGACGCCTTCGCGGCCGGCTTCCTCGCCGCCCGCGCTCGAGAGGCGACGCCCGAGGTGTGCCTGCGCGACGGACATGCGCTGGCAGCCGCCGCCTGCCGGACGACCGGGGGACGCCCCGAGGCCTGAGCCGTGGGTGGTGGCAGGGTGGGTGGCATGGAGCTGCGCATCTTCATCGAGCCCCAGCAGGGAGCCACCTACGACGACCAGCTCACGATCGCCCGGCTGGCCGAGGGGTTGGGGTTCGGTGCGTTCTTCCGCTCCGACCACTACCTCGCCATGGGTGTCGACGGCCGGCCCGGCCCGACCGACTCCTGGGTCACGCTGGCCGGCATCGCCCGCGAGACCGACACCATCCGACTCGGCACGATGATGACGTCGGCGACGTTCCGCTACCCCGGCCCGCTCGCGATCTCGGTCGCCCAGGTCGACCAGATGAGCGGCGGGCGCGTCGAGCTCGGCATCGGTGCCGGCTGGTACGACGCCGAGCACGCGGCGTACGCGATCCCCTTCCCGCCCACCGGCGAGCGCTTCGACAGCCTCGAGGACACCCTGGCGATCCTCACCGGGCTCTGGGCGACACCGGAGGGTGAGACCTTCTCCTACACCGGCTCGCGGCACGCCGTCGCCGACTCGCCGGGTCTGCCGAAGCCCGCCCAGCAGCCGCACCCGCCCTTCATCATCGGCGGCAAGGGAGCGCGGCGGACGCCTGCCCTGGCCGCCCGCTACGCCGAGGAGTTCAACCTCCCGTTCGTGGGCCTGGAGGAGACGGAGGCGCAGATCGGCCGGGTCCGGGCCGCCTGCGAGGAGATCGGCCGCGACCCCGACTCGCTCGTCTACTCCAACGCGCACACGGTCTGTGTCGGCGTCGACGAGGCGGAGATCGCGCGCCGGGCGGAGTTCATCGGCCGCACGCCCGAGGACCTCCGCGCCAACGCCCTGGTCGGCAGCCCGCAGGAGGTGGTCGAGACCATCGGCCGGTATGCCGCGCTGGGGGCGACCCGGATGTATCTCCAGGTCCTCGACCTCCACGATCTCGACCAGGTCCGGCTGATCGCCGACGAGGTCTTGCCGCACGTGTGACCGGACGGTCATCGGGTAGTGGAAGGGGAGAGGGGAGCGATGAAGGCACTGACGGTGAAGCCCGGCACGGCGGGTGACGTGAAGGTCGAGGAGGTTCCCGACCCGGTCCGCGCTGACGACGAGCTGCTGGTCGAGGGCCTCGCGGTCGGCGTCTGCGGCACCGACAAGGAGATCGTGCGCGGCGAGTACGGCTGGACGCCGGCGGGTCGCGATCGGCTGGTGATCGGGCACGAGTCCCTCGGTCGCGTGCTCGAGGCGCCTGCGGGCAGCGCACACCACGCCGGCGACCTCGTGGTGGGCGTCGTCCGGCGACCCGACCCCGAGCCGTGCGGTGCCTGCGCCCACGACGAGTGGGACATGTGCCGCAACGGCCGCTACACCGAGCGCGGCATCAAGCAGATCGACGGCTACGCCAGCGAGCGTTGGACCGTGGAGGAGAAGTACGCCGTGGGCGTGGCCGGTCACCTCGGGCTCGCCGGGGTGCTGCTGGAGCCGACGAGCGTGGTCGCCAAGGCCTGGGAGCAGGTCGACCGGATCGGTGCCAGGGCCTGGTTCGAGCCGCGTCGGGCGCTGGTCACGGGCGCGGGGCCGATCGGCCTGCTCGCCGCAATGCTCGGCGTGCAACGTGGGCTGGACGTGCACGTGCTCGACCGGGTGACCGACGGGCCGAAGCCTGAGCTCGTCCGCGACCTCGGGGCGACCTACCACGCCACCTCGGTTCGAGAGGTGGCCGCGCAGGCGTGTCCGGACGTCGTCATCGAGGCGACCGGAGTGGGGCAGCTCGTGTTCGACGCGATGGCAGAGAACGCGGCGTACGGCATCGTCTGCCTGACCGGCGTGTCGTCGAAGGGCCGGTCGCTGTCGGTCGACGCCGGCGGCCTCAACCGCGAGCTCGTGCTGGAGAACGACGTCGTCGTGGGATCGGTGAACGCCAACCTGCGCCACTACCGAGCCGCCGCCGACGCGCTGGCGAAGGCGGATGCCGACTGGCTGCACCGACTGATCACCCGCCGGGTGCCGCTCGCCGACGCGCCGAAGTCCTTCGACGAGCCGGCCGGCCAGGACGTCAAGATCGTGATCACCCTGGGCGACGTATCCGACCCGTCCGCTCCGGCCGGTTGATCGTCACCTGTTCGTGACTGAATCTCTTGTGGGCGAGGGGTTCTGGGCGCTCGGGGTGTCGGTGGGTCATGTCTGGATGACCATATGGAGATGGTGGAGGTCGAGGAGCTGTCGGGCAGGGAGCTGCTCGACCATGCCGAGCGGCTCGCCGCCACTGCGCGGTGGTGCGAGGTGGAGATCCTCCGGGTCGCCGGGCAGTCCAGGGTGGGCAACTACGCACCGATGACCACCCCCACCACCGCCTGAAGACCCTCGGCACGTGGACGGTCAAACAACCCTTCCCCGGCATCTACCTGTGGCGAGACCCCCACGAGGCCCTCTACCTCGTCAACCACACCGGCACCCGAAGACTGCCCCGAACCGCCTGACAGGCCGTTGCCCTCGTGCATCCAACGCCGGCCGCTACCGTGCACGAGTGCAGACGACCCTGTGGGACGAGACTCTCGGCGCCGCCTCGGCACGCACGGGAGTGCCCGGCGCGCAAGCGGTGGTCATGCAGGACGGCGCCGTGCTCTGGACGGGTGCCTACGGCTCGGCCGACGTCCAAGCCCGGACACCGGTCACCGACGACACGCTGTTCTGCCTGGCCAGCGTCGGAAAGCTTCTGCTTGCGGCGTTCACCCTTCGGCGAGCGGAGAAGGGCCTTCTCGACGTCGACACACCGGTCGCGTCCGCGATCGGGGCGGAGATCCCGGGCACGGAACTCGTGACGGTGCGCATGTTGCTGGCTCACACCGGTGGGTACCCCGAGGTCTACGAGTCCCCGGCCATTCGGAGGATCATGCCGCCGGAGAAGCCGGGAGAGGTGACCGACTACGACCCGAACCGGCCGTTCACCTGGTCGATGCTTGCGCCCGGCTACCAGACGCCGGTCACCCCCGGTGAGCACTGGGCCTACTCCAACGGCGGTTACATCCTGCTGACCGAGGTACTCGCTCGCCTCAGCGGTGGGCCGGCCGAGCTCATGGCGGCCTGGGCAGAGTTCGTGGCCTCCGTCGACGGGCTCGACCCGGACGACGCGCTGCTGACCCCGGAACGCTCCGAGTCTGCTCGCTCGCGCCTGGCTCGCGGGTATCACCGGCAGCAGGACGCGCCGTACGCCGACGCGTACGGCGCTCATCCTGCCGCGGGTATCCCCACCGATCTGTACGGTCTGCCCTTCGGGGACGGCCTGTTCGCCGGGACCGCGCTCGGGGTCGCCCGCTTCCTGGACGGGCTCTTCGTACGTGGTGCGATCCTGGCCGAGCCGACCCTCGAGCAGATGACCGAGACCACCACGCCGGCGGCGGCGGACGGACCGGCCGAGCCGGGCCTCGACACCTACGGGCTCGGCACCTTCGCCATGCCGGAGCCCTACGGTGCCTGGCAGGGTAACACGGGGACCTACGGAGGTTTCTCGGCAGTCGCGGCGGCGCGACGCACCGACGGCGTCACCCTGGTCGTCCTCACCAACGGGATGACCGACGACGTCCAGCCGGCCCGGCAGATCTGGCGGGAGCTCGCCGCCACCTGCACGGCGTGAGGGCCACGCCCGAGTAGCCTGACCTCATGACGTCCCCGGCGCCCTTCGGGCGGATGCTGACGGCGATGGCCACAGCATTCACCGACGACGGAGCGGTCGACCTCGACGCGACGGCGGCGATCGCCCGGCATCTCGTCGACCACGGCCACGACGGCGTGGTGGTCAGCGGCACGACGGGCGAGAGCCCCACGACGTCACTCGCCGAGACCGGTGACATCCTCCGTGTCGTCAAGGACGCGGTCGGTGACCGGGCGACGGTGATCGCCGGCGTCGGCAGCAACGACACCGCGCACAGCATCGACCTGGCCCAGCAGGCCGAGAAGCTCGGCGCCGACGCGCTGCTGCTGGTCACGCCCTACTACAGCAAGCCCGGACAGGCCGGCGTCCTCCACCACTTCCGGCAGGTCGTGGCGGCCACCGGGATCCCGGTCGTTCTGTACGACGTGCCCGGCCGCACCGGCACGCGGATCGACCTCGAGACCTACGAGCAGATCAAGGGCGAGACCGTGGTCGCGGTCAAGGACGCAGTGGGCGACTTCGCCCGCGGCGTGCGGCTGATGGACTTGGGGTACGCCGTGTACAGCGGCGACGACGCCGCCAACCTCGCCTGGCTCGCGCACGGCGCGTCCGGCGTGATCAGCGTCGTCGGACATGTCGCGGGTCCGGCGATCCGCAGCATGATCGAGGACTTCCTCGACGGCAACACCACCGCAGCGCTCAAGACCTACCAGCGGCTGGTGCCCGCGACCGACGCCATCATGGGCGTGCCCAACTACGGCGCCACCACGGCGAAGGCATGCCTGCAGCTGCTCGGCGTGCTCGACAACCGCAACGTCCGCGGACCACTGGTCCCGCTCACCGACGACGAGCTGGCGGCGCTCCGCGCCGGCCTCCGGGCCTCCCAGCTCATCTGACCACCAAGAGAGAGAAACCCTTTGAGCCACCCGCATCCCGAGCTCTCCGCACCGGCCGAACTGCCGAAGGGGGGCCTACGGATCTACCCGCTCGGCGGACTCGGCGAGGTCGGTCGCAACATGACCGTCTTCGAGCACGACGGGCGCCTGCTGATCGTCGACTGTGGGGTCCTGTTCCCCGAGGAGAACCACCCCGGCGTCGACCTGATCCTCCCCGACTTCGACGCGATCCGCGACCGTCTCGACGACGTCGAGGCCCTCGTCCTGACCCACGGCCACGAGGACCACATCGGCGCGACGCCGTACCTCCTCCGCGAGCGCGATGACATCCCGCTCGTCGGCTCCGAGCTGACGCTGGCCCTGCTCGACTCCAAGCTGAAGGAGCACCGGCTCAAGCAGACGATCCACCACAAGGTCAAGGCCGGCGACCGGCTGGCGCTCGGCCCCTTCGGGTTGGAGTTCATCGCGGTCAACCACTCGATCCCCGATGCGCTCGCCGTCGCGATCCGCACCGGCACGGCGACCGTGCTGCACACGGGCGACTTCAAGATGGACCAGCTGCCGCTGGACGGACGGATCACCGACCTCCGGGCCTTCGCCCGCCTGGGTGAGGAGGGGGTCGACCTCTTCCTGACCGACTCCACGAACGCCGAGGTGCCCGGCTTCACCACCGCCGAGAAGAACATCGGGCCGGTCCTCGACGGCGTCTTCCAGAACAACGACCAGCGGATCATCGTGGCCTGCTTCGCCTCCCACGTGCACCGGGTCCAGCAGATCCTCGACACCGCCGTCCGGCACGGCCGCAAGGTCGGGTACGTCGGGCGCTCGATGGTGCGCAACATGGGGATCGCCCAGGACCTGGGCTACCTCCACGTGCCACCGAACGTGATGGTCGACGCCAAGGACCTCGCCGATCTGCCACCGGAGCGCCAGGTGCTGATCTCGACCGGCAGCCAGGGCGAGCCGATGTCGGCGCTGAGTCGGATCGCCCAGCGCAACCACCACTTCGTGCACATCGAGGAGGGCGACACCGTCATCCTGGCGAGCTCGCTGATCCCCGGCAACGAGAACGCCGTCTACAAGGTGATCAACGGCCTGACCCGGCTCGGCGCCGACGTGGTGCACAAGGGAAACGCCCTCGTCCACGTCTCGGGCCACGCCAGCGCCGGAGAGCTGCTGTACGCCTACAACATCGTCAAGCCACGCAACGTGCTGCCGGTGCACGGCGAGTACCGCCACATGAAGGCCAACGCCGCGCTGGCCAGGGCGACGGGCGTCGAGAACGTCGTCATCGCCGAGGACGGCGTCGTGGTCGACCTCGTCGACGGCGTCGCGAGCGTCGCCGGCAAGGTCGACTGCGGCTACGTCTTCGTCGACGGCTCCAACATCGGCGACATCACCGAGTCCGATCTCAAGGACCGTCGGATCCTCGGGGAGGAGGGATTCGTCTCGGTGATCGTGGTGATCGACTCGGTGAGCGGCAAGGTCTCCAGCGGCCCCGAGATCCACGCCCGCGGCTTCGCGGAGAACGACAAGGCCTTCGACGACATCAAGCAGCCGATCATCGATGCGCTCGACCAGGCGGTGCGGGACGGCACCAGCGACCCCTACCAGCTCCAGCAGGTCGTACGCCGCGTCGTCGGCCGCTGGGTCAGCCGCGAGCTGCGCCGCCGGCCGATGATCATCCCGGTGGTCATCGAGGCCTGAGCGGACGGTCGCTCAGACGATGCTGAACGGCTCGGGAAGGCGTGAGCGACCGGTGAGGGCCATCAGCAGGGCCGGGCCGCGGCCGGCGCCGACCGCCACCTCCGCGGCGAGGGTCGCGGCGTCGATCAGCGGCTCCGACGCGACGTCGGGGTCGACACCGCAGGCGGCGGCGATGTCGAAGCCGTGCACGACCAGCTCGAAGGTGCGGGTGCGCAGGTACTCCTCCAGGCGCATCGCGCCGGCGATGGTGGTCAGGGCGTACGCGTCGTCGTAGGCCGCGAGCTTCTCGACGACCCGCGCGGCGAGATCGCGGACGAACCCCGTCGGGTCGTCGCCCAGCGCCAGCCCCGCGTGACGCCCCCGCTCGACGACCGCCGGGCCGTCTGCGCCGGTGACCCCGGCGATCGCCAGGTAGTAGTCGGCCGAGGTCGGCACGACCACCTCGACGGCGGGGGAGTCGAGGTAGGTCTCGACCGTGACCAGCGACCGCGCCGCGTGGCCGACGAGCGCTCGCAGGTCCCAGTCGCCGAGCCCGGGATCGGTGAGGTGGGCGACCGGGATCCGCGCGACCTGGGCGACGAACGAGGACGCGGCGGAGAGGAACGCCGAGCGGCGGTCGGTCATGACGCCATGATGCCGCCCACGATCAGGGCCTGGCCGACGTGGTAGGTCACCATCACCGCCACCGGCGCCCAGGGCCGCGGTGAGACGAAGCGGTTGACGGCCAGGATCGAGTCGCTCGCGGCGAAGACCGTGGCGCCGACCGCGATCAGCGGCTCGCCGGTGTCGAAGGCGAAGATCACCATGGCGCCGATGACGACGGTGTACACCGCGACCGGGACGGCCAGGGCGCGACCGCCGCGCAGGAACGTCGCGGGGACCACTCGCCGGGTGGCGATCAGACAGGCGAACAGGACCAGCCAGGCGACCCACAGCCAGCCCGGCGGTGCGAGGCCGAGCCGGGTGAACGAGACGACGAGCGCGAGGTGCCCGAGCAGGAACGACGCCAGGCCGAGCCGGAAGCGGGTGTCGGAGGCGCCGAGCAGGAGAACGTCGCCGGCCAGCCCGAGCGCGAGCGCGACCAGGAGCCAGAGCCCGGCGGAGGTGTCGGTCGCGCCGAGCACGAGCGCGACCGCGATCAGGGCGACCAGGGTCGCGGGCTTCGCCCAGGTCTCGGTACGCCGGTCGCCCCGCGCCACGGCGTACCAGTCGACGAGCGCGAGAGCCGCGGGCGCCACCCAGATCAGCTGCACGGCCGCAGCATGACAGGCGTGGGGGCGGCCCGTGCCAAGGTGTTGGCATGAACGTCAACGATCTCCTTGCCGACTCCCTGGGGCGCGTCCGCGAGCGGATGCCCGACGTCGTGGCCGGCCTCAGCGACGACGACCTCGCCTGGCGCCCCGATCCCGGGGCCAATTCCATCGCCTGGCTGGTCTGGCACCTCAGCCGTATCGAGGACGACCACGTCGCGGCGGTGGCGGGCAGCGAGCAGGTGTGGGTGGCCGACGGCTGGGCCGAGCGCTTCGACCTGCCCTTCGACGTGCACGAGCACGGCTACGCCATGAGCGTCGCCGACGTCGGAAGAGTGCGCGCCGGCGCCGGGCTGCTGGCGGGATACTACGAGGCGGTCGCGGCCCGCAGCGAGGCGTACGTCGCGACGCTCGGACCCGGCGACCTCGACCGCGTCGTCGACGAGGCGTGGGATCCGCCGGTCACCCTCGGGGTGCGGCTGGTCAGCGTCGTCAACGAGGTCAACGCCCACCTCGGGCAGGCGCAGTACGTCCGGGGTCTGCTCGAGCGTCGGTAGGAACCTGGGGCTCGCGTGCGGCGTGTGATCCGTGTGACGGGAGTGACTCTGACCTAGATTCGTGACCATGGCGACCCGTACGTCTTCCCCGCCGGGTTCGCGTAGCAGGAGTGCGTCCTCGAAGAGCTCGAAGGGCTCGAAGAGACGCACCAGCAGCTCGCGGTCCCGGAGTACGTCGAAGAAGCGCTCCCGCACGTCGGGGCGCGGCCGACGTCCGGCGCCCCGAGCCGTCCGCTCGGGGCGCGGTCCCGTCCTGCGCCTGTTCGCGTCGCTGGGTCGCGGCGCGGCCGCGATCTGGCTCGGCGTCGCCCACGCCCTCGGCGCCGTCGCCCGTCGGATCGGCCGGACGGCCCACGACCTCGAGCCCGAGCACCGCCGCGACGGCGCCGGCCTGTTCCTGTTCGGGACCGCCGTCGTGGCCGCGGCCGCGGTGTGGTGGCAGCTGCCCGGCGGCCTGATGGAGGGGATCCGCACGATCGTCGCCGGCTCGGTCGGCAAGGTCGGCTGGTTGGTCCCGCTGCTGCTGGTCTGGGTGGGCTGGCGCACCATGCGTGACCCCGAGAGCAACGGGCCCGCGGGCCGGCAGGTCGTCGGCTGGGTCGCCCTCGCGTTCGGCGTTCTCGGCACCGTGCACATCGCCGCCGGCAACCCGGCGCCGGTCAACGGCGACTCCTCCGATCTGCGCGACGCCGGCGGAGCGATCGGCTACGTCGTGTCGAGCCTGCTCCTCGACCTGCTCCGCACGGCGTACGTCGTGGTGCCGTTGCTGCTCCTGCTCGCGTTCTTCGGGGTGCTGGTGATCACCGCGACGCCGGTGTACCAGGTGCCGGGAAGGCTCGCCGCGCTCCGCGACCGCATGCTCGGCCGCACGCCGGTCGAGCAGTCCGACCTGCCGGCGAACGGCGTCCGTAGCAAGCGCGGCGGTCCCCGCTACGACGACGAGGTCGACCACGAGATGGGCGACCCGGCCTACGACAGCCCGGTCCTGTCCGAACGCGAGCTGCGGAAGCGGCGCAAGCGCGGCCTGCTCGACGACACCGAGGCCGACCCCGACGCCACCCAGGCGATCTCGGTCACCGCGGCCGATGCCGACACGGCGACCGACCTGGTTGCGCCCCCGCACACGCCGCTCCCGGAGCGCATGGAGCAGCTCGAGCTCTCCGGCGACGTCGTCTACGCGCTCCCCGGCAGCGAGGTCCTCAAGCCGGGATCGGTGCACAAGCCACGCTCCCGGGCCAGCGACGACGTCGTGCACCGGCTGACCCAGGTGCTCGACGAGTTCGGCATCGACGCCCAGGTCACCGGCTACACGCGCGGACCGACCGTGACGCGCTACGAGGTCGAGCTCGGCCAGGCGGTGAAGGTCGAGAAGGTCACCGCGCTGTCGAAGAACATCGCGTACGCCGTCGCGTCGGCCGACGTGCGGATCCTGAGCCCGATCCCCGGCAAGTCCGCGATCGGCATCGAGATCCCCAACGTCGACAAGGAGATCGTCTCCCTCGGCGACGTGCTCCGCTCCAGCACGGCGCGCTCCGACCACCACCCGTTGGTGGTCGGTCTCGGCAAGGACGTCGAGGGCGGGTTCGTGGTGGCCAACCTCGCGAAGATGCCGCACCTGCTGGTCGCGGGCGCCACCGGCTCCGGCAAGTCGAGCTTCATCAACTCGATGGTGACCTCGCTGCTGATGCGGTCCACCCCCGACGAGGTGCGGATGATCATGATCGACCCCAAGCGGGTCGAGCTGAACGCCTACGAGGGCATCCCGCACCTGATCACCCCTATCATCACCAACCCCAAGAAGGCGGCCGAGGCCCTGGCCTGGGTCGTGCGCGAGATGGACCTGCGCTACGACGACCTGGCCAACTTCGGCTTCCGTCACGTCGACGACTTCAACAAGGCGGTGCGTGCCGGGAAGGTGACGGCGCCCCCGGGCAGCGAGCGCGAGATCGCGCCGTACCCCTACCTCGTGGTCGTCGTCGACGAGCTCGCCGATCTGATGATGATCGCCCCGAGGGACGTCGAGGACGCGGTCGTGCGGATCACCCAGCTGGCCCGCGCGGCCGGCATCCACCTGGTGCTCGCCACGCAGCGACCCAGCGTCGACGTGGTGACCGGTCTGATCAAGGCGAACGTGCCGTCCCGGCTGGCGTTCTCGACCTCCAGCCTGGCCGACAGCCGGGTCATCCTCGACCACCCGGGCGCGGAGAAGCTGGTCGGCCAGGGCGACGGCCTGTTCCTCCCGATGGGCGCCTCGAAGGCGGTGCGCGTCCAGGGGTCGTGGGTCACCGAGGCCGAGATCCACCAGGTGGTTGCCCACTGCACCAAGCAGCTGTCGCCGACCTACCGCGAGGACGTGACCGCACCGCCGCAGACCAAGCGCGACCTGGACGACGACATCGGCGACGATCTCGACCTCGTGGTCCAGGCCGTCGAGCTCGTGGTGTCGACGCAGTTCGGCTCGACCTCGATGCTGCAGCGCAAGCTCCGGGTCGGGTTCGCGAAGGCCGGACGGCTGATGGACATCCTCGAGAGTCGCGGCGTCGTCGGGCCCTCCGAGGGCTCGAAGGCACGCGACGTGCTGGTGAAACCCGATGAGATCGACGGCGTGATCGCCACCCTTCACGGGGAGATGGGGGCCTGACATGAGCACCGACTTCACCGACGACCACGTGCTGGAGGTACGCCGCCGTCCCGGCCTCGCTGCCGCCCTCGGGGTCGGCGCGTCGCTGGTCGCGGTGGCCTACCTCGCCCGGGCGGTGAGCGGTGGCTCGGCCGTCGACTGGGTGCTGGTGGTCGTGCTGGGAGTGATCGGCGTCGCCAACCTGGCGGCCCTGCTCGACGCCCGCACCCCGCTGCTGGTCGCCGACGAGCTCGGCGTCCGGCTGCGTCTGGGCCGGAGCTGGGTGGGCCTGCCCTGGGCCGGTCTGCACGAGATCGAGCACCGAGAGCGGCGCGGCTGGTGGCACGACGGCCTGCTGACCGTCCGTACCCACTACGTCCAGCGCGTGCTCGAGGACCTCGACCCCGGCGCCCGTCGGGTCGCCCGGATCAACCGGCGCCTGCACGGCTCGCCCCTGGCCGTGCCGCTCGGCCTCGGCACCCGCGTGGTGGGGTCCGAGACCGACCTGACGACCGCCCTGCGCGACCTCGCCGACGACCGCGCCCCGGTGGTCGAGACGACACCGGCCGAGGACGTCACCGTGCTACGCGACCCGCGCCCGGCGATCGCCCACCTGATCGGCGTCGCCGCGGCCCGGTTCGAGCGCTCGAGCCGGGACGACGCCCGCCACCTCGCGGACCTCCCGGAGGACGTCGAGACCGAGCAGCCCCCACTGGTCGCCAGCCTGACGCCGGCCCCGTCACGCGAGCCTGTCATGGCCTCCCGGGCCGAGGTGCTGCACGAGAGCCGCATCGAGGTCGCCGTGCCCGAGGTCGAGGAGCCCCTCCTCGTCGACAACGCCGACGCCGTCCCCCTCCCCGTTGTGGACCCGGTGGTGGGCCCGCAGTTCGCTGCGGCGCGCGAGCGTCTCGGCCTCTCCGTCGACGAGCTGGCCGACCGCACCCGCATCCGGCCGCACGTGATCGAGGCGATCGAGGTCGACGACTTCACCGCGTGCGGTGGCGACTTCTACGCCCGCGGTCACCTGCGGACGCTCGCTCGCGTGCTCGGGGTGGAGGTCGCACCGCTGCTCGCGGCGTACGACGAACGCTACGCCGACGCCCCGATCGACCCGCGCAGGGTGTTCGAGGCCGAGCTGGCCGGTGCGGGCTCGATCCGTGCCACGCGCGGCGGGCCGAACTGGTCGGTGCTGGTGGCGGCCGTGATGGCGCTGGTGCTGTGCTGGTCGGTCGCGCGGCTGGTGACCGGCGGCGCCGACGGCAGCGCCGACCAGGCGGCCCTGACCGGGTCCGGTGGCCCGAACCACAGCCGGATCGCGGCGGCCAAGCCGGTGCCGGTCACCCTCACCGCCGCCGGCGGGGGAGCGCGGGTCGTGGTCCGTGACGGCGCCGGCACGCTGGTGTTCTCCGGAGGCCTCTCCTACGGGCAGAAGCACACCCTCCAGGCCTCGCCGCCGGTGCGCATCCAGTCGACCGACGGATCGGTGCGGGTGACCGTGGACGGGCAGGACCGCGGGCGCATGGGGCCCGCGGGTCGTCCCGCCACGCAGTCGTACGTCGTGCGCCGGTGAGGTCACTCACCGCGGCGTGACTTCGGGTCCCGGGGGCACCGGGCGGCATACTCGGCCCTGATGACCACCACGACTCCCGGCACCCACCGCGACCTGTCCGTCGCCTTGGTGACCCTGGGCTGCGCGCGCAACGACGTCGACTCCGAAGAGCTCGCCGGCCGGCTGGCCGCCGACGGCTTCCGGCTGGTCGACGACCCCGACGACGCCGAGACGGTCGTGGTGAACACCTGCGGGTTCGTCGACGCCGCCAAGAAGGACTCCGTCGACACCCTGCTGGCGGCCGCGGACCTCAAGGAGGGCGGCCGCACCCGGGCGGTCGTGGCGGTCGGCTGCCTCGCCGAGCGCTACGGCAGGGACCTCGCCGAGTCGCTGCCCGAGGCCGACGCGGTGCTCGGCTTCGACGACTACCCCGACATCGCCGCCCGGCTTCGCTCGATCCTGGCCGGTGAGGTGCTCCACCCGCACACGCCGCAGGACCGGCGCCGGTTGCTGCCCATCTCCCCGGCTGCCCGCGACGCGAGCACCGTCTCGGTGCCGGGGCACGGCGTGAGCTCGACCGACGGCATCGGCGCCCATGGTCCGACGACCGGCCCGCGCGCCGTACGCCGCCGCCTGGCCGGTGGCCCGATGGCTCCGCTGAAGCTCGCCAGCGGCTGTGACCGCCGCTGTGCCTTCTGCGCGATCCCGAGCTTCCGCGGCTCGTTCGTCAGCCGTCGCCCCGCCGACGTGCTGGCCGAGGCCCGCTGGCTGGCGGGAGAGGGCGTGCGCGAGCTGTTCCTGGTCAGCGAGAACAGCACGTCGTACGGCAAGGACCTCGGTGACCTCCGGCTCCTGGAGACCCTGCTGCCCGAGCTGGCCGCGGTCGAGGGCATCGAGCGGGTGCGGGTCTCCTACCTGCAGCCGGCCGAGACCAGGCCGGGCCTGGTCGAGGCCATCGCCACCACCCCCGGCGTCAGCCCCTACTACGACCTGTCCTTCCAGCACGCCAGCGCGACGGTGCTGAGGCGGATGCGTCGCTTCGGCGACCCGGAGAGCTTCCTCGGCCTGCTCGACCGGGTGCGAGTGCTGGCGCCGGCCGCCGGCGTGCGCTCCAACGTGATCGTGGGGTTCCCCGGCGAGACCGACGACGACCTGCAGACGCTCTGCGACTTCCTGGTGGCCGGGCGCCTCGACGTCACCGGGGTCTTCGGCTACTCCGACGAGGACGGCACCGAGGCGGCGGCGTACGACGGGAAGCTCGGCGAGGACGAGATCCGGGCCCGCGTCGAGCACGTCACCGATCTCGTGGAGCAGCTGACGGCCGAGCGGGCCGAGGCGCGTGTCGGCGAGGAGGTCTTGGTCCTCGTGGAATCCCTGGAGGACACCGGCGACGGCCGGGTCGCGGAGGGCCGCGCCGACCACCAGGGCCCGGAGGTCGACGGCACGACCCGCCTGACCGCCGGCTCCCCTGCCGTGGGCGACCTCGTGCCGGCCCGCGTGGTCGCCGCCGAAGGTGCCGACCTGGTCGCCGAGCCGACCCGGCCGGGGGAGCGTCGATGACCGATGAGGTCGGCACCTCCGGCAACTGGAACCTGCCCAACGTCCTGACCGGCGTACGCATCGTGATCGTCCCGTTCTTCGGGGTCGCGCTGCTCCACGACGGCGGGAACTCGATCGCCTGGCGCATCGTCGCGGCCGTGCTCTTCTTCGCCGCGATGGTCACCGACAAGATCGACGGCGACATCGCCCGCTCCCGCGGGCTGGTGACCAACTTCGGCAAGATCGCCGATCCGATCGCCGACAAGGCGATGACCGGGATGGCGTTGGTCGGGCTCTCGATGGTGGGCGACATCTGGTGGTGGGTGACGATCGTCGTCCTGCTGCGCGAGTGGTCGGTGACCTTGCTGCGGCTCTCGATCCTCCGGAAGGTGGTCGTGGCGGCTGCTCAGAGCGGCAAGGTCAAGACCGTGCTGCAGGCGGTGGCCCTGACCGGCCTCAGCCTGCCGTTGCGCCAGGTGCACGCCCCGCTCCACCGCCTCGGTGAGGTCCTCTTCTACGCCTTCGAGGCGACCCTCGCCGTGGCCGTGGCGATGACCCTGTGGTCGGGATACGAGTTCTTCCGGGACGTGTGGCGTCAGCGTGAGTCCATCCGCGCGGCGTGAGGGATCGGCGGGTGGTCGTACTAAGGTGACGCGCGACACACAGGTCGTCGGTACTTCGACGTTCTCGGTTCTCGGCTCTCGGCTCGGAAGGTACGCCTCATGCCCCCCATGCGGTCAGCGTCGGCTGTCCTCGCCTCCGTCGCGACGGTCGTCGCCGGTGGTGGCGCCCTCCTCTCTCCGGCACACGCCAACACGGCCGGGCCCGGCCTCGTCATCAACGAGGTGTACGGCGGTGGTGGGAACAGCAGCGCCAGCTTCGACAGGGACTTCGTCGAGCTGCGCAACACCACAGACCAGGTCGTGTCGCTGGGGGGGCTGAGCCTGCAATACCGCTCGGCGGGCTCGAACTCGCCGTCCACCAACGTCTTCGCCTTGCCGACGGTCGACGTTCCGGCGGGCCGGACGTATCTGGTGGCGGGCGCCACCGGCACGAACAGCCCCCCGGCCCCGGTGCTGCCGACGCCCGACGCGACCAGCACGATCAACCTCTCCGGCACCGGCGGCCAGGTCTACCTCGCCCAGGGCACGACCGGCATCAATCCGGGCAGCCTGAACATCGCGAACGCCGACGTCGTCGACTTCGTCGGGTGGGGGAACAGCACGACCAGCTACGAGACGGCGGCGGCGTCGACCACCAGCAACGCGTCGTCGGTGACGCGCAACGCCTCGGGTGCCGATACCAACGACAACTCCGCGGACTTCATCGTCTCCGACCCGCCGACGCCCAGCGCCTGCGGTGACGCGTGCCCGGCGACCCCGCCGCCGCCCCCCACGGTGCAGACGATCGCCGGGATCCAGGGCACTACGGGCACCAGCCCGTTCGTGGGCAGGACCGTGACGACCACGGGCGTCGTGACCGCGACGTACCCGGCCGGCGGCTTCTACGGCTACGTGCTGCAGACCGCCGGCACCGGTGACGGCACCGATCAGACGCCCGGCGCCTCCGACGCCATCTACGTGTACCAGCCCAGGAACGCGGTCACGGCCACGATCGGGCACTCCCTGACCGTGACCGGGACCGTCAGCGAGTTCGGAGCGACGAGCTCTAACCCCCAGACCCTGACCGAGCTCTCGGTGCCGTCCACGGAGGTGGTCGACCACGGTGTCGACGCGCACCCTCCGGTGGCGCTGGCCACGGCGTACCCGACGACGGACGCCGCCCGCGAGGCACACGAGAGCGAGCTGCTCGCGCCGACCGACCGGTTCACCGTCACCGACAACTACGACACCTTCCAGTACGGCGAGATCGGCCTGGCCACCGGCGACCAGCAGCTCTGGCAGCCCACGGACCTGTACAACCCCAACCTGGAGCCCGGCCAGGTGGCCCGGGTGCAGGCCGACAACGCGGCGCGGGCCGTGACCCTCGACGACGGGGCCAGCACCAGCTTCCTGAACTCCTCGACGCCGATGTCGTGGCTGACGCCCGACAACCCGGTGCGGATCGGCTCCTCGGCCACGCTGCACCAGCCGGTGATACTCGACTACCGCAACAGCACGTGGAAGTTCCAGCCCACGACGCAGGTCAGGGGCGTGGGCAGCGACGTCGCCACGTTCGGCGACACCCGCACCGAGAACCAGACGCCCCGCGACGTGGGCGGCGACCTCGAGCTCGGCACCTTCAACGTCCTGAACTACTTCGACACCACCGGTGCCGAGTGGGTCGCAGCCGGGCACACCTGCACGTTCTACGACGACCGCACGGGCAGTCCCGTGACCGACAAATCGTGCTCGGACAACGGGCCGCGCGGTGCCGCGGAGTCCAGTGGCGGCACCGACCTGTCCGCGCCGACCGCAGACCTGGAGCGGCAGCGGGCCAAGGAGGTGCGGGCGATCAACACCATGGACGTCGACATCATGTCGCTGGAGGAGATCGAGAACTCGGTGGCGCTCGGCGAGAGCGACCGCGACGACGCCCTGAAGTCGCTGGTCGAGGCCCTCAACGCCGATGCCGGCTACCGGCGATGGGCGTTCGCACCCTCGCCGGACGCCTCACAGCTGCCCGACATCACGGAGCAGGACGTGATCCGCACGGCCTTCATCTACAACCCGGACAAGGTCGCGTTGGTCGGGGGCTCGCAGGTGCTCGCCGACCAGTCAGGCCCGGGTCAGCCGTTCGCGAACGCCCGCGAGCCGCTCGCGCAGGAGTTCAAGCGCAAGGGCGCGCTGGACGCCGACGGGTTCCTGGTGGTGGTCAACCACCTGAAGTCGAAGGGCGACAGCGACCCGGCGGCCACCGGCGACAACGCCGACGGCATCCAGGGCGCCTTCAACGGCGACCGCGTCCGCCAGGCTCATGCCCTGGTCGACTTCGCCCGGACCACCGCGCAGGCCGACGGCACCGACAAGATCTTCCTCGTGGGTGACTTCAACTCCTACACCCAGGAGGACCCGATGCAGGTGCTCTACCAGAACGGGTTCGTCAACCAGTCCAGTGACGACCCGCGGGACACGTCGTACGAGTACGGCGGGATGGCCGGCTCGCTCGACCACGTGCTGGCCAACACCGCGGCGGCCGGCATGGTCACCGGGCGCGACGTCTGGCAGATCAACGCCGAGGAGTCGGTCGGCTTCGAGTACAGCCGGTACGACTACAACGCGATCCTGCTCTACCGTCCCGACCAGTTCCGCGCCTCCGACCACAACCCGGAGCTGGTCGGCCTGTCCGCCCCGTTCAGCCAGCAGGCGTCGGCGGTCACCGCGACAGCCACGCCCGACCGGATCCGGAAGAAGCAGTCGACCGCCCGGATCGACATCACCGTGACCGGTGCGCAGGGCGTCACCCCGACCGGCGAGGTCAGGATCCGTGTGGACGGCGTGAGGGCCGGCCGGGCCACGCTGGCCGGCGGGACGGCGAGCTTCGTCGTCGGGCCGTTCCCGACCGCTGGCGTCCGGACGATCACGGTCAGGTACCTCGGCGACGACGTCACCGCGCCGGGCAGGGCCACCACCACGGTCACGGTGACCAACGGCAACCCGTAGGCCGGTCAGCCGGCGGCGGCATCCCGCAGCGCGAACGCGGCCTGCACCAGCGTGAGGTGGCTGAACGCCTGCGGGAAGTTGCCGACCATCCGCGCGTGCTCGCCGTCGTACTCCTCGGCGAGCAGGCCGACGTCGTTGGTCAGCGCGCACAACCGGTCGAACAGGGCGTGGGCGTCGTGGAGGCGGCCGGCCTTGGCGTAGGCCGAGACCAGCCAGAACGAGCAGGCCAGGAACGGGTGCTCGTCACCCGCGAGCCCGTCGACACCGGTCTCGGTGCGATAGCGGAGGAGCAGGCCGTCGCGCATCAGGTCCTCCTCGACCGCGGCGATGGTGCCGAGCATCTTCGGGTCGTCGGCCGCGATGAAGTCGACGAGCGGGAGCATCAGCAGCGAGGCGTCGACCTCGGTCGTGGCATCGTGCTGGGTGAAGGTGTTCCGCTCGGCGTCGAAGCCGTGGTCCATCACCTCGTCGCGCACCCGGTCACGCAGGTCGCGCCAGCGGTCGACGTCACCCTCGACGCCGTGCCGCTCGACGGCCTTCACCGCCCGGTCGAACGCGACCCAGACCATCACCCGCGAGTGGGTGAAGTGTCGTTGCGGCCCGCGGATCTCCCACAGCCCGTTGTCCGGCTCCTGCCAGGTGTCGGCGAGGTGGTCGACCAGGACCCGCTGGAGGCTCCAGGTGTCCTCGCTCTGGCCGAGCGTCGACTCGCGCGCTGCCTCGAGCGCCAGCATCACCTCGCCCACGACGTCGGTCTGCCGCTGCTCGACGGCGCCGTTCCCGATTCGCACCGGCCGCGACCCGGCGTACCCGGGGAGCGCGTCGAGGGTGAGCTCGGGCAGGCGTCGCGCCCCGTCGACGGCGTACATGATCTGCAGGTCGGCCGGGTCCCCGGCAACGGCCCGGAGGAGCCAGTCGCGCCAGAAGTGCGCCTCCTCGGTCGCGCCGGCGGCGATCAGCGAGCCGATGGTGAGGGCTGCGTCGCGCAGCCAGCAGTAGCGGTAGTCCCAGTTCCGCTCGCCGCCGAAGTCCTCCGGCAGCGACGTCGTCGGCGCGGCGACGATCCCGCCGGTGTCGTCGTGGGTCATCAGGTGCAGGGTCAGCAGCGATCGGCGTACGACGTCGGCGTGCGGAACTCCGGACAGATCGAGCCGGGCGACCCAGCTGACGTCCTCGTGGATCGTCTCGTCGACCATCGAGCGGTGGGGGCCGGGGGTCCGCAGGTGCGACGGCAGCCAGGTCGTGGAGAACGTCAGCACCTGCGCCTCGCCGACGTCGAACTCGTCGACGTGCCGGTGACCGTGGGCCACCGGCAGCCGCGGTCCGCGCAGCACCAGCTTGTCCGGCCCGACGACCGCGGTGATGACCGGCTCGTCGCGGTCCTCGTGCCGGCGCCGGATCCAGGGCACCGCCGAGCCGTAGTCGAACCGGACGACCCACTCGTGGCGCATCCGGACCGTGCCCTTCACGCCGGTGAGACGACGTACGACGTCGATGCGGTGGTCGCCGGTGGGCATCACGTCGAGCAGCATCACCACACCGGTCTCGGTGGTGAAGGTCGTCTGCAGCGCCGTGGTGTGGTCGACGTAGGCCCGCGAGACCTCGTAGTCGCCGACCGGGCACAGCTGCCAGTGGCCGTTGTCCTCGTCCCCGAGCAGGGCGGCGAAGCACGCCGGAGAGTCGAAGCGCGGCACGCACAGCCAGTCGATCGAGCCGTTGGTGCCGACCAGCGCGGCGGTGTGTCGGTCGCCGATCATCGCGTAGTCCTCGATCGGCCGACTCACACGGGCAGGTTAGCCTCGCGTCGTTCGGGAACCGCAGCCGCGGGTGGTGCCGAGCGGGTGAGCGAACCGGCCGCCGCGCCGAAGGCGACCCCGGCTGCCAGGACCCCCACCACGCCGGCCACGACGCCACCACTGCTGCCGGCGGCCACGAACACGACGGCTGAGATCACCGCCCACAGGGGTACGCGCCTGGCCCGGCGCAGGCCGACGAACAGCACGATCGACCCGAGCATCATCCCCACCACGAACGCGGTGATCAGGCAGACGAGGAGCGGATAGCTCCCGGACGTGTCGTCCAGTGCGCGCAGTGCGGTGTGCGGCGTGCCGGCCCGGTCGTAGAGGGCGTACGGCGCGTAGAAGGCCGCGGCGTGGCCGACCGACGCGCAGGCGCCGACCGCCACGAGGGCCACGCCGGCGACCGTCGTCCGGGCTCCGCGGCCGACGGCGTCGACGAGGAGCCCCGCGACCCCGACCAGGATGAGCGGTGCCGCCAGCACGCTGAGCAGACCGGCCGACAGCCAGGTGACCGGATGGTCGCCGACGGCCTGGGTGAGCTGGGTCGCCGAGGGGTTCCCGGAGGGCTCGACCAGGCGACGCAGCAGGTCGCCCAGGGTGAACAGCAGCGGGCCGCCGGTCAGACCGAGGGCCGCCGTGCGACGGAAGGAGTGTGGTGTCATGGCTCCAGGCTGGGAGCTGCCGGCCCTGCCGCGCGTCGGCAGCGGTGACGAACCGGGTCCACCCCCGGGTGGAGGCTCTGTCCGCCGAGTGGCGGAGCCGTGGCTCGCGCGATGGCCGTACGCTCGCGGCGTGATCCGGAGCCCGCGCCACCTCCGTCTGCACGGCCTGCCGGTGAGCGACGTCGCGCTGGCGCTCGTCCTGGTGGTCGCCTCGCTCGGCGCGATCCTCACCGGCGAGGTCGACGAGGGACCACGCTGGGTGACGATCCCGGTGGCCCTGGTCGGCGGCTCGGCGGTCGCCGTGCGCGCCCGGTGGGCGTTCCAGGCCGCGCTGGCCGTGGCGCTCGCCGGCCTGGCCCAGTCGGCGTTCGGGGACGGCTCTCCCGGCACCATCATGGGGCTGGTCGAGATCCTCCTGGTCGTCTACTCGGCCGGCGCCGAGTGCGAGGAGGGGATGGCCTCGATCGCCCTCACGGCCGTGCTGGGGTCGGCGCTGCTGGAGGAGTGGCTCGACCACGGCAGCGACTACGCGTTCGTCACCATCGAGATCGGCGGCATCTGGCTGCTCGGGCGAGCGGTGCGCACCTGGCGTTCCCGCGCGACGTACGCCGAGCAGCACCAGCGCGACCTGGCACGCCTGGCGGTCGCCGCGGAGCGCACCCGGATCGCCCGTGAGCTGCACGACGTGGTGGCCCACAGCCTCAGCGTCATCTCGGTCCAGGCCGACGCCGCCGAGGCCGCGCTCGAGGTCGACCCCGATCGCGTGGGTCAGGCCCTGCGGGCGATCCGCGGCAGTGCCCGCGACGCGCTCGGGGACATGCGGCAGATGCTCTACCTGCTCCGGGTCGAGGACGACAGGGAGACCGACGACCGTTCGCCGGCTCGCGGCCTCGCCGACCTGCCGCAGCTGGTGGCCGGCATGCGGGACGCGGGCCTGGCGCTGGACGTCGACATCCGAGTGCCCGACGACCTGCCGAGCGGTCTCGGCCTGGCGGTCTACCGGATCGCCCAGGAAGGGCTGACGAACGTACGCCGACACGCGGGCACCGTGCCGACGCGGCTGCTGGTGACCGGTCGCGACCACGAGCTGCGCGTCGAGGTCCACAACGACGCCCCGCCCCTCACCGTCCCGGCATCGCCGCTCTCGACGGGGCTGGGGCTGGTCGGGGTCCGCGAGCGCACCCAGGCCGCCGGCGGCTCGTTGGACGCCGGCCCCACCCCCGTCGGCGGGTTCTCCCTGGTGGTGCGGCTGCCGTGGGCGGAGGGAGGTCTCCCGTGATCCGTGTGCTGTTGTGCGACGACCAGGAGCTGGTGCGCGCCGGCTTCCGGATGATCCTGGAGCTGGCCGGTGACATCGAGGTGGTGGGGGAGGCGGCGGACGGAGCGGCCTGCCTGCGGGCCGTGGCGGAGCTGTCGCCCGACGTCGTGCTGATGGACGTCCGGATGCCCACGATGGACGGCATCGAGGCGACCCGGCGGCTGGTCGCGGCGGGCTCGGCGGTCCGGGTCCTCGTCCTCACCACCTTCGACCTCGACCAGCATGTGTACGACGCCATGCGGGTCGGCGCCAGCGGCTTCCTGCTCAAGGACGTGCCGCGCGAGCAGCTGGTCGCGGCCGTCCGCATGGTGGCGCGCGGCGACGCCGTGCTGGCACCGGCGGTGGTGACCCGGCTCGTCCACCGCTTCGTGGCGGAGCCGCCACCAGCCGCCGGGGTGCCCGACGCCCTTGGTGCGCTCAGCGCTCGTGAGCTGGAGGTCTTCGGCCACCTCGCCTCGGGTGCGTCCAACGCCGAGATCGCGCAGACCCTGTTCCTGGGGGAGGCCACCGTGAAGACCCACGTCGCCCGGATCCTGGCCAAGCTCGGCCTGCGAGACCGGGTCCAGGCGGTGGTGCTGGCCTACGAGAGCGGCTACCGCCTGCGCCGTGGAAGGCGCTGAGAGGTGGTCGTGCGCAGGCGAGCAGGCGCGGACGACGCTGAGACCGCCCTCGCGCTGCTGGTCGCGGCGCAGGCGTCGCTGGCGACCGTCGAGTCGCTCACCGGGGGGCGACTCGCGGCCCTGATCACCGCCGTGCCAGGCGCGTCGGCGAGCTATCTGGGCGGGTTCGTCACCTACGCCACCGCGCTGAAGGAGACGCTGGTCGGCGTGCCCCACGCCGTCGTCGACGAGTACGGCGTGGTGTCGGCGGAGTGTGCGCGCGCGATGGCGCTGGGCGGCCGCGAGGCGACCGGAGCGACGTATGCACTGGCCACGACGGGCGTGGCCGGCCCCGAGAGGCAGGAGGGCAAGCCGGTGGGCACCGTCTACGTCGGCGTCGCCGGCCCCGGCGGAGTCTCGGTGCTGAGCATGGAGCTGGTCGGTGACCGGCACCAGATTCAGGACCGGGCGTGTCGTGAGGCATTGTCGGCACTGTGTGGGACCGTCCGTGAGGAACAACCTCCGCTCGGGTAGCGTTTGTCCCGAGACGGGCTCACCCGCCGACACCCCAGGAGGACCCATGGCGCTGTTCCGCCGCCTGCTGGGCGACGTCCTGCGCGAGCGTCGCCTCGAGCAGGGCCTGACACTGCGCCAGGTCTCCGCCGATGCCCGGGTGAGCCTGGGCTACATCTCCGAGATCGAGCGCGGCCAGAAGGAAGCGTCGTCGGAGCTCCTTGCATCCTTGTGCACCGCCCTCGACGCACCGTTGTCCGCGGTGCTGCGGGACGTCTCGGAAGCGGTGGCGATCGAAGAAGCCGCGACGGCACCGACACCGATCACCGGCCGTCGCCAGGTCGTCGCCTCGGCGGCGTGAGCTCATGGAATCCAAGCCGCCGCTCCCGCCGTTCACCCGCGACACCGCTGTGGCCAAGGTCCGTGGCGCCGAAGACGGGTGGAACACCCGTGACCCCGAGCGGGTCGCCCTCGCCTACACGCCCGACAGCCGCTGGCGCAACCGCTCGGAGTTCGTCGAGGGTCGCGCAGCGATCGTCGCCTTCCTGACCCGGAAGTGGGCCAAGGAGCTCGACTACCGGCTGATCAAGGAGATGTGGACGTTCGACGACGACCGCATCGCCGTGCGCTTCGCCTACGAGTGGCACGACCAGGACGGCGCCTGGTTCCGTTCCTACGGCAACGAGAACTGGCAGTTCGACGAGCACGGACTGATGGCGCGCCGGCACGCCAGCATCAACGACGTGGCCATCGCCGAGGGCGACCGGCTGTTCCACTGGGCTCTCGACGGGCCCCGCCCGCTCGACCATCCCGGGCTCAGCGACCTCGACCTCTGACCCTGGCCGCAACCAACCCACGGGCCGGAGTCGTCCCAGCAGTGTGAACCGTCGTCCGGTCGTGTTGTCCCTTCTGGTGGCGCTCGCGGGAGCCCTCGCGAGCTGTGGCACCCATCCGCGGCCGACCGCGCCGGTGGAGACGTCGCCCGTCGCAGTGGTCACCCCTCCCGGCACCACGGCCTCGGCCGCCCCGGTTGCGACGTTCGCTCGCCCGCGGGCCGGTCTGCCGCTGCCCGACGGGTTCGTGCCGACCCGCGTGCGGCCGGGACAACGCCCGCCGCAGTTCGTGGTGGTGAGCTTCGACGGCGTCGGCTGGCACCAGGAGTGGCAGCACTGGATGGCGGTGGCGCGTCGGGTGCCGTTCCGGTTCACCGGCTTCCTGTCCGGCACCTATCTGCTCAGCGATGCGACCCGCGACCGCTACCACCCGCCGTACTACCCGCCGGGCACCTCCGAGATCGGCTGGGGGACCCCGGCCGACCTCCCCGTGGAGATCGCCGACCTCAACCGTGCGGTGGCGGCCGGCATGGAGGTCGGGACGCACTTCAACGGGCACTTCTGCGCCACTGCCGGCCTCCCCAGCGGGGGAAACACCTGGTCCACCCACGACTGGGATGTCGAGCTCGACCAGTTCTTCCACCTGCTGCGCGACTACCGCACCGACAACGCACTGGCCGCCTCGACCGAGCTGCGCGTGCACGCCGGAGACGTCACCGGTGACCGCACGCCGTGCCTCGAGGGCCACCCGGCCGCCCTGTATCCCGCGCTGGCCGTGCACGACTTCGCCTACGACGCGTCGTTCACGCGGCCGGCGCTGACCTGGCCGACCAGGGATCGGCGAAGCGGCCTGTGGCAGATCGGGATGACGACCTTCCCCCTGCACGGCACCGATCACCCCGTCACGACGATGGACTACAACTACTTCTTCACCCAGCGGGGCGGCGTCGACGGCACCCTCGCCCAGGCGCGCGCCGATCAGCGGCAGGTGCGGGCGACGTACGACGATCTCTACCGGCGGTCGTGGCACGGCAACCGGGCGCCGGTGGTCCTGGGCAACCACTTCAACGACTGGAACCACGGTGCCTACGTCGACGCGCTCACCTCGTTCGTGCTGCACACGTGCGGCCGCCCGGAGACCGAGTGCGTGCCCTTCCGTGACCTGGTGGCCTGGCTCGACGTGCAGCGCCCGGCGACGTTGGCCCGGCTGGGGGCCTGAGCTCACGAAGCGGGCTGGCAGCTCGGGCATGAGTAGGTGACCCGTGCGCGTCCCGCGTCGCCCAGGGTCGCCTCCACGATCGGCGTGCCGCAGCGACGGCAGGGCTGTCCACCGCGCCCGTAGACCCACAGGTTGCGCCCCCGGGCCAGGTCACCGGTGGTGGACTGCACCGCGCGATGACGGTTGTGGTCGAGCAGCTGGTGGGCGCGCTCGACCATCCGCAGCAGGTCGGGAACGGCTCGGACCGGGGTCTCCGGGGCGACCCCGGCGAGGAACAGGAGCTCGCAGGCGTACATGTTGCCGACGCCCGCCAGCCGGGTCTGGTCGAGCAGCGCCTCCTTGATCGCGCGGTCCGGCTGCTCGTGCAGGCGCCGAACCGCCTCGGCGGCGTCCCAGCCGGGGCCGAGCAGGTCGGGGCCGAGGTGACCTACGATCGTGTCCTCCTCCTCGCGGGCCACGAGCTCGACGATGCCCAGCTGGAACCCGACCGCGACGGTGTCGGCGGTCTCCAGGATCACCCGGGCTGTGTGGGCCGGGCGCGGCCAGCGCCCGCCGGGTCGCAGGACTCTCCAGCCGCCCTCCATCTTCAGATGGGTGTGCAGCGTCCAGCGCCGCTCGCCGTCGATGCGGGTGAGCAGGTGCTTGCCGCGCGAGACGGTCTCCACGACCCGGGCACCGGCCAGGTCCCAGGTGGCGTACGCCGGCACCCGGACGTCGGTGCGGGTCAGGACCTTGCCGCTCAGTGCCCCGTCGAGCAGCTGGGCGGCGCGCCAGACGGTGTCGCCCTCAGGCATCGATCACCACATCGCTAGGCACGCAGCCTCAGCCCCCGCGGCGTCGAGACGAAGCCGGCCGCGTCGAGCGCCTCGCGCAGCGGTGTCGAGCCGCCACCGAGGATCTGCTCGCCGTCGGCCCTCTCGACGGTCATCCGGCCCAGTGCGCCCCTTCTCCCGGCCTCGCACAGTGAGAGGGCGGCCGGCCCCAGCGCCGAAGCGTCGTCGCTCCAGGTGAGCAGCGTGCGACCACCGCGCTCGACGTAGAGCGTGAGGGCGCCGTCGACCAGGACGACCAGGGCGCCGGCCTTGCGTCCCGGCCGGTGGCCGCCCGACGTCTCGCGCTCGGGCCACGGGAGGGCAGCGCCGAAGGGGTTCGCGGGGTCGGTCGCGGCCAGCGTGACCGTCTCGGGCTTCTGCTGGTCACCGTCGACCTCGGTGAAGGTGCGCAGCCTGTCGACGGCGCCGGCGCTGCCGAACTGGGCAGCGCCGAGACTCTCCACGAAGTAGCCGCGGCGGCAACGCCCCGAGTCCTCGAAGGCCGACAGCACCTTGTAGACCGCTGCGAACCCGCCGGCCGTCCGCTCCGACATCACCGACCCCCGGGTGACGACGCCGTAGCGCTCGAGCATCCGTTCGGCGGTGGCGTGTGCGCGGCGCGTGGGATCGGGGTCGACGGTGGGGACGACCGCCCAACGTCCGGAGGTGGCAGGCGGCGCGGGGCGCACGCCGGCCCGCGCGGGCCGGGTGGCTCGCGGCACTGCCCGGCGGCTGCGGTGGCTGCCGGCGCCGGAGCGGACCAGCGCCCGCAACGGGGCGAAGGTGTCGTTGGTGACCCGGCCGGCCCAGACCAGGTCCCACAGGGCCTCGGCGAGCTCGCGATCCTTGCCGCCGGTCGCCGACTGCAGCTGGCGGAAGAACCACCCGCCTCCCGGCGTGAGCGCGTCGAGCACCGCCTGCTGGAGGTCGGGGAGCCCGGCGTCCTCGGGCAGCGGCAGGGTGAGCGGCGCCTGCTCGCCGACGTGGAGGGAGATCCAGCCGTCGCTGCCCGGCAGGCTGGCGTGGCCGACCCAGGTGACCTCGCCGGAGGCGGTCACCTCGTCGAGGAGGGCCGGCTCATAGTCGGCGACCCGGCTCGGCAGGATGAGCGACTCCCAGGCCGAGGCCGGTGCGGCGTACCCGGCGAGCTGGTCGACCACCTGGAGCAGACCGTCGATCCCGCGGGGCCCCCGGCGCTGAGGGCCGACGTGTTGCCAGGCGAGCAGGAAGCGGCCCATGGCAGAGGGGTCGACCGGCTCGACCTCGTGCCGCAGGCGAGCCAGCGATCGCCGGCGCAGCAGCCGGAGCACCTCGGCGTCGCACCACTCGGCACCCGAGCCCGCTGGCCGGAACTCGCCGTCGAGCACGCGCCCCTGGGCGCCGAGACGCTGGAGGGTGTGGCGTACGACGGCTGCGCCGAGGCCGAGCCGGGCCGAGACGTCGGCGACGGTGAACGGCCCGTGCGTGCGGGCGTAGCGACCGACGAGGTCGGCCAGGGGATCGTCGACCGGCTCGGCGAACGCGTCGGGGACACCCGGCGGCACCGGGACGCCGAGACCGTCGCGCAGGCGGCCGACGTCCTCGACGGTCGCCCAACGCTCCTCCCCTCCCATCCGGACCGCGACCGCGCGGCGGGCGTCGGCCAAGGTGGTGAGCCACTCGACCACGTCGCCTCCGTCGACACTGCGGTCGGCCAACTCGTCGGCGGTGACCGGACCGAGCCACCGCAGCAGGTCGGCCGCGCCCTCGGCGTCACGTACCCGACGGTCGGGGACGGTGCGCTGCAGCATCGCCTCGACCTCGGCGAGCACCTCGGGGTCGAGCAGCTCACGGAGCTCGGCGCGGCCGAGCAGCTCGGCCAGCAGTCCCTGGTCGAGGGCCAGTGCGGCGGCCCGGCGCTCGGCGATCGGGGAGTCGCCCTCGTAGACGAACTGTGCCACGTAGCCGAACAGCAGGCTGCGGGCGTATGGCGAGGGCTGGTGGGTGTCGACGTCGTGGATGGCGACCTCGCGGCGCTGCACCCGGCGCATCAGCCCGACCAGGGCGGGCAGGTCGTAGACGTCCTGGAGGCACTCGCGGACGGCCTCGAGGACGATCGGGAACGACGGGTACTTCACCGCGACCTCGAGCAGCGCCGCGCTGCGCTGGCGCTGCTGCCACAACGGCGACCGGCGCCCCGGGTCGCGGCGGGGGAGCAGGAGGGCTCGGGCCGCGCACTCGCGGAACCGCGACGCGAACAGCGCCGACCCACCGACCTCCTGGGTGACCAGGTCGTCGATCTCGTCGGGCTCGAAGGCGATCACCTCGCCGGTCGGCGGCTCGGCGTCGGTGTCGGGGACGCGGATCACGATGCCGTCGTCGGACGCGATCGCCTGACCGTCGATGCCGTAGCGCTCGCGGAGCCGCGCGTTGATGGCGAGCGCCCAAGGGGCGTGGAGCGGGGTGCCGTAGGGCGAGTGGACGACCAGCCGCCAGTCGCCGAGCTCGTCGCGGAAGCGCTCGACCACGAGCGTCCGGTCGCTGGGCAGCACGCCGGTGGCGTCCACCTGCTCGTGGACGTAGTCGACCAGGTTGCCGGCGGCCCAGGCGTCGAGCCCACGCTCCTGTGCCTGCACGACCGCCGCCTCGCGCTTCGCGCCGGCCAGCTCGCGGGTGAAGGTGCCGATCGCCTCGCCGAGCTCGGCCGGCCGGCCGAGGGCGTCGCCCTTCCAGAACGGCAGCCGCCCCGGGATGCCCGGAGCGGGCGTCACCAGGACGCGGTCGTGGGTGATGTCCTGGATCCGCCAGCTCGTCGCGCCGAGGGCGAAGACGTCGCCGACCCGCGACTCGTAGACCATCTCCTCGTCGAGCTCGCCCACGCGCCGGCCTGGACCCGAGCGCTCGTCGGTCGAGCCCGAGACCAGGAAGACCCCGAACAGCCCGCGGTCGGGGATCGTCCCCCCGCTGGTGACCGCCAGCCGCTGGGCCCCGGGCCGGCCGGTGAGCCGGCCGGTCACCCGATCCCACACGATCCGCGGCCGCAGCTCGGCGAACTCGTCGCTGGGGTAGCGGCCGCTGAGCAGGTCGAGGGTGGCGTCGAAGGCACCACGAGGAAGTCCGGTGTACGACGCGGCGCGGCGTACCAGCTCGAACAGGTCGTCGGCCGACCAGTCGTCCATCGCCAGGACGGCCACGATCTGCTGGGCGAGGACGTCGAGCGGGTTGGTCGGGATGCGCATCGCCTCGATCTGTTCGTCGCGCATGCGCTGCACCGCGACGGCGGTCTGCGCGAGGTCGCCGCGGTGCTTGGGGAACAGCACCCCCCGGCTCACCTCGCCCACCTGGTGACCGGCCCGCCCGACCCGCTGCAGGGCGCTGGCGACGCTGGGCGGCGACTCGATCTGGATCACCAGGTCGACCGCACCCATGTCGATGCCGAGCTCGAGGCTGCTGGTCGCCACGACGCAGGGGAGGCGGCCGCGCTTGAGGTCGTCCTCGATGATCGCGCGCTGCTCCTTCGACACCGAGCCGTGGTGGGCCTTGGCGATCACCGGAGTCGTCGGATCGTCGATCGAGCGTGTCGAGACCCCCGACTGCGCCATGATCTGCGCCGGCGGTGCGCCGTCGGCGTCGACCTGGACCCCTGCCCGCGCGGCGGCGATCTCGTTGAGCCGGGCGGTGAGGCGCTCGGCCAGGCGACGGGAGTTGGCGAACACGATGGTCGAGCGGTGCTGCTCGATCAGGTCGGCGACGTGGCTCTCCACGTGGGGCCAGATCGAGGCCGACTCCCGGGCGTCGCCGTCGGGGTCGTCACTGTCGTCGTACGGCGCGGGCTGCGTCATGTCCTCGACCGGGACGACGACCTTCAGGTCCCACTCCTTGACCGAGGGAGGTGCGACGACCTCGACCGGGGCCGCCCCGCCGAGGAACCGAGCCACCTCGTCGAGCGGACGGACAGTGGCCGACAACCCGATCCGCTGGGCGGGCCGCGGCAGCAGCGCGTCGAGGCGTTCGAGGGTGAGACCGAGATGGGTGCCGCGCTTGGTGCCGGCGACGGCGTGCACCTCGTCGATGATCGCCGTCTCGATCTCGCCGAGGCTCTCGCGCGCCCGGCTGGTCAGCATCAGGAACAACGACTCGGGCGTGGTGATCAGCACGTCGGGGGGAGTGCGCGCGAGCGTACGTCGCTCGGCCGCCGGCGTGTCCCCCGACCGGATGCCCACGCTGACGTCGGGCAACCGTGAGCCCAGCCGCTCGGCGGTCTGCCGGATGCCGGTCAGCGGCGCGCGCAGGTTGCGCTCGACGTCGACCGCGAGCGCCTTCAGCGGCGAGACGTAGAGCACGCGGGTGCCGCGCGACGAGCGTCGTGCCAGCTCGTCGGGACCACGCTCGGTCAGCAGCCGGTCGATCGCCCAGAGGAACGCCGACAGCGTCTTGCCCGACCCGGTGGGAGCCACCACCAGTGCATGCCGTCCCTGGCTGATGGCCTCCCAGGCCCCCACCTGCGCAGGCGTCGGCTCAGCGAACGCAGCGGAGAACCACGCGCGCGTCGGCGCGCTGAAGCGCTCCAGCGCGGCGGGCGACTCCGACATGGCTCCATCCTTGCTCACGCCGCCGACAGCGAAGAGCGGGCGGCGGTGGGTTGTCCACCGTTCTGGGTCCCGGAATCGTGGATCTTCCACCGGGCTGGGTGGGGCGGGATCAGCAGCGCCACCGTGGACCGGGAAACGACTGTCCTCATGTCGGCGGTCGTTTGTAGGGTCGGTCAACGTGCCAGACCTGACCAGCGACGCCATGATCTCGGCCCGCGGACTGCGCAAGTCGTTCGACGACAAGTCGGGTGCCACCGTCGAGGCGGTCAAGGGCATCGACATCGAGGTACGCCGGGGCGAGGCGTTCGGCTTCCTCGGCCCCAACGGCGCCGGCAAGTCCTCCACCATGCGGATGATCGCGGCGGTGTCGCCGGTGACCGCGGGCGAGCTGCGCATCCTCGGGATGGACCCTGCGGAGCACGGTCCGGCCATCCGCTCCCGGCTCGGCGTCTGCCCGCAGGAGGACACCCTCGACAACGAGCTGAACGTCTTCGACAACCTCTACATCTACGGCCGCTACTTCGGCATCCCCAAGCGCGAGGTGCGCGAGCGCGCCGACGAGCTCCTGGAGTTCGTCCAGCTCGGCGAGAAGCGCGACGCCAAGGTCGAGAGCCTCTCCGGGGGCATGAAGCGCCGGCTGACCATCGCCCGCTCGCTCATCAACCGGCCCGAGATCCTGCTCCTCGACGAGCCCACCACCGGCCTCGACCCGCAGGCGCGCCATGTGTTGTGGGACCGGCTGTTCCGGCTCAAGCAGCAGGGTGTGACCCTGGTGATCACCACGCACTACATGGACGAGGCCGAGCAGCTCTGCGACCGGCTCGTGGTCATGGACCGCGGCGTGATCGCGGCGGAGGGCTCGCCGCTCGAGCTCATCCGCGCACACTCGACGCGCGAGGTGGCCGAGCTGCGCTTCCCGGTCGGCGACCACGACGCGACGGCGGAGAAGGTCTCCGACCTGGGCGAGCGGGTGGAGGTGCTGCCCGACCGGCTGCTGGTCTACAGCGAGAACGGCGAGCACGTCCTGGAGCAGGTCCACGCGCGCGGGCTGACGCCGATCGCGACGCTCGTACGCCGCTCGACGCTCGAGGACGTCTTCCTGCGGCTGACCGGACGGACGCTGGTGGACTGATGGCCGTGGTCTCGACAGGCGCCACCGACGCGGTCGTGCGCGACGACCGGCGGCTGAGTCCGTGGCGGGGCGTGGTCCGCCAGTACGACTACTGGTGGACGGTCTACAAGCGCACCTGGAAGAGCTCGATCATCACCTCGTTCGCCTCACCCCTGCTCTACGTGCTGGCGATGGGCGTGCTGCTGGGCGGCTTCGTCCACTCGCCGCCCTCCCGGCTGGAGGGCGCCACGTCCTACCTCGCCTTCATCGTCCCGGGTCTGGTCGCGGCCCAGGCGATGCAGACCGCGGTGCTGGAGACGACGTACCCGGTGATGGGTGCCCTGAAGTGGCACAAGAGCTTCTACGCCCAGCTCGCGAGCCCGCTGGAGGCGCGCGACCTGGCCAACGCGATGCTCGCCTTCACCTTGTTCCGGGTCGCCTCGACCAGTGCGGTCTACCTGGTGGTGATGGCCCCGTTCGGGGTGTTCGCCAGCTGGTGGGGGCCCGTCCTCGCGTTCCCGGTCACCCTGCTGACCGGGATGGCGTTCGCGGTCTGGACGTTCGCGTTCAGCGCCTTCATCCGCAGTGAGGCGTCTTTCGGACTGATCTTCCGCCTCGGGCTGATCCCACTGTTCTTGTTCTCGGGCTCGTTCTTCCCGATCAGCAACCTCGGTCCTGTGCTCGAGGCCGTGGCCAAGGTGACGCCGCTGTGGCACGGCGTCAACCTGACCCGGATGCTCTGCCTCGACCACGTCGACGGCAGCCTCGCGTTGGTCAACGTCGGGGTCCTCGTGGCGGTGCTGGTGGTCGGGTGGCGGGTGGCGACCCGCACGCTGGAGCGGAGGCTCGCGCAGTGACGGCGATCTCGACCTCCTCTCCGCTGAGGCGACTCGAGGGCACCCGGCTGCTGGTGCTCCGCAACTACATCACCTACCGCACGCAGTGGAAGCTCTTCCTCACCGGCTTCCTGGAGCCGGTCTTCTACCTGTTCTCGATCGGCATCGGGGTCGGCAAGCTGATCCCGGGCTTCGAGGTCAACGGCCACTCGATCCCCTATGCCGAGTTCGTCGCGCCCGGCATGCTGGCGGCGTCGGCGTTCAACGGCGCCCTGTTGGACAGCACCTTCAACGTCTTCTTCAAGCTGCGTTACGAGAAGCTCTACGACCAGATGCTCGCCACCCCGTTGACGACCTCCGACATCGCCCGGGGCGAGATCATCTGGGGGCAGCTCCGCGGCGCGTCCTACTCCGTGGCCTTCCTGGCCGTGATGTGGGCGATGGGGCTGGTGCACTCGTGGTGGGCCGTGCTCGCGTTCCCGGCCACGCTGCTGATCGGCTTCGCCTTCAGCGCGGTCTGCATGGCGCTGACGACCTGGATGACGTCGTGGCAGGACTTCGACAAGATCACCTTGTTGCAGCTGCCGATGTTCCTCTTCTCCGGCACCTTCTTCCCGGTCACCGCGTTCCACGGCGTGCTGCGGTGGGCCGTGGAGGCGACGCCGCTCTACCGCGGCGTCGTGCTCTGCCGCGAGCTCACCACCGGTGCGCTCACCTGGGAGTCGGCGGTCTCGGTGGGCTACCTGGTCGCGATGGGGCTGTTCGGCCTGCTCGTCGTACGGCGCCGGCTCGACACGCTGCTGCTGACTTGAGCCCTGCTGCTCGTACGACGCGACCTCGTACGTCAGGATGGCCGGGTGACGCGCGAGCCGGTGAGCCTCCAACCGGACACCAAGGACTGGACCTGGGTGCTCGACCGGCCCTGCGACGAGTGCGGCTTCGACGCCTCGGCGTACGACCGCCACGCGATCCCGCGGGCCTTCCGGAAGAACGCCCACGTGTGGTTCGCGCTCCTGGCCGACCCGAGCGCCGGCGAGCGCATCCGCGCCGATCGCTGGTCGACGCTGGAGTACGCCTGCCACGTGCACGACGTCCACCAGATCTACCACGACCGGGTGACCCAGATGCTCGGTGAGGACGACCCGGTCTTCGACGACTGGGATCAGGACCGGTCGGCTGTCGATGGACGCTACGCCGACCAGCTGCCGGCGATCGTCGGGCCCACGCTGGTCGCCGCGGCGTACGCCATCGGAGACCTCTACGACTCCGTTCCGCCGCTGGCGTGGCACCGGCAGGGGAGGCGTAGCGACGGCAGCGGCTTCACGATCGAGAGCCTCGCGCGCTACCAGCTGCATGACGTGGTCCACCACCTGCACGATGTTCGGCATGCCGCGCGGTCGGCGACGGTCCGCGCGTACGACGCGTCAGCGACCGACTACCTCGAACGCACCCAGGAGCTGCCGGCGGCGATCGCCTCGGCGATCGGGCGGTTCGTCCGGGTCGTCCCGCCCGGCAGCCGGGTGCTGGAGGTGGGCAGCGGCTCGGGTCGCGACGCGCTGGCGCTCGAGCAGGCCGGGCTGTCGGTGCGCCGGACCGACATCACGCCGGCCTTCGTCGACCTGCTCAGAGCCAGGGGGCAGGTGGCCGACCGGCTCGACCCGCTCGTCGACGACCTGGCCGACCCGGCGACGCCCGAGGCGGCGTACGACGGGGTCTGGGCCGACGCGAGCCTGCTCCACGTCGACCGCGAGGACCTGCCGACCGTTCTGGCGCGGCTCGCCCGGGCGACCCGGCCCGGTGGTGGGCTGTTCGTGTCGGTCAAGGAGGGCGACGGCGAGGACTGGTCGATCCACGGCAACGTGACCGCGCCCCGGTTCTTCACGTTCTGGCGCGAGGAGCCGCTGCGCTCGGCCCTGGAGGCGGCGGGCTGGTCGGTCCGCGAGGTCGTGCGCACCGAGGGCAGCGAGCGGGAGCCGTGGCTGGCCGCACTGGCGGTTCGCGCATGATGGTGCCGTGAGGCACACCGAGTTCTGGGCGCGGTTGGAGTCGGCCCTCGGCCCGGCGTACGCGCGTGCCTGGGCCGGCCAGGTCGTGATCGGTGAGCTCGGGGAGCGCACCGCGAGCGAGGCCCTCGACGCCGGCGAGCCACCCAAGACGGTGTGGGCCGCCGTATGGCGCGCCCTCGAGCTGCCGGCATCGGCCCGGTAGCCACGCCATGTCTGCCACGCCCCCCGAGCCGCCCGAGGAGACGGTCGTCCCCGCGCCCCGCGGCACCCGCGAGACGCGCGAGATCGCCGCGACGATGAACCTCGCGCTCCGGATCGGCGAGCTGCTGCTCTCCTCCGGCGCTGGCGCGAGCGACGTGAGCGCGGCGATGAGCAACGTGGCGTGGGCGTCCGGACTGCGGGGCGTCACCGCCGACGTCATGTTCACCGAGCTCACCATGAGCCATCAGCCCGCGCCGGAGGAGCCGGCCCTGATCCAGATCCGGCAGGTGCGCTACCGCGAGGTCGACTACGGCCACCTGACGGCGGTCGACCACCTGATCCGCGACCTGGTGGAGGGCCGGCTCGACCGGGCGGAGGCGACGAGCCGCCTCAACAAGATCATCTCCACCGGCCACTCGCGACCCCGGTGGTCGGTCACGGTCGCCCTCGGCGTGATGGGCGGCGGTGTCGGCATGGTGCTCGGCGGCGACGTGCTGGTGGTGGCCGTGGCCGCGGCCGCCGCGATGCTCGTCGACCGCCTGCAGCGGCAGATGGGCCGGCGCCGGCTCCCGACGTTCTACCAGCAGGTCGCGGGCGGCCTGCTGGCGACGCTGATCGCGGTCGGGGTCGACTCGACCTCCGCCGACGTGTCGCCCAGCCTGGTCATCTCGACCAGCATCGTGATGCTGCTGGCGGGCGTGAACTTCCTCGGCGCCATCCAGGACGCGCTGACCGGGTTCCCGGTGACCGCGGGTGCCCGGATCCTCGAGGCGTTCCTGGCCACGGCGGGTGTCGTCGCCGGCGTCAGTGGCGGCCTCCAGATCGCGGATGTGATCGGGGTCGACCTCGGCCGGCTCGACCCGGGGGCCTACGCGATCGCCGACATCCCGGTGATGGTGGTCGGCGGGGCGATCGCCGCCGCGGCGTACGCCTTCTCGGCCTATGCACCGCTCCGCGCCCTCACCCCGATCGCCGCGGTGGCCGCGGTGGCGATCGCGTTGTACGCCGGCGCCTACAACCGCGGCTTCGGCATCGCCTGGTCGTCGGCCCTGGCAGCGCTCCTGCTCGGCCTGGCCGGCTATCCGGTGGCGGCGCGGGCCCGGATCCCGGCCCTCGTCGTGGTCGCCGCCGGCATCACGCCGTTCCTGCCCGGCCTCTCGATCTATCGCGGCCTGACGCTGCTCGCGACCGACTCGAGCGCCGCGTTGCTGGCGATGGTCAACGCCGCGGCGATCGCGATCGCCCTGAGCTCCGGTGCGATCCTCGGCGAGTACGTCGCCCAGCCGATCCGCCGCGAGGCACGCCGGCTGGAGAGCAAGCTCGCCGGACCCCGTCTCGTCGGGCCGCACACTGCGCGTGCGGTCAACGGCCTGCGCCGTCGCCGGGCACGCAACCGCACGCCGGGCTAGCTCGCGATAGGGCCGAGCCGCTTCTCGAACTCGTCCCAGACCTGGTGGATCTCGAAGCCGAGGGCGACGTTGATCGCGACCATGTGGGCGTTGACCTCGGCGTTGCTGGTGGTCACGTACTCCTTGTCGGGGAAGTGGTCGGCCACCAGACGGAGCTGTGCGCACTTCACCGCCATCCCCAGCCGGTGGCCGCGATGGTCGGGGTGCACCAGCGTGCCGTACTGGTCGATGTGCGTGAAGCCATCGCCCGGCACCGACGCGTCGGCGTAGGCGACCACGACCCCGTCGCGCACGGCGAACGCGGCGAGGGTGCGCCGACTCGCCTCCTCGCGCTCGCGCTCGGTCGCCTCGAGGTCGTCGACCGTGCCGCCTGCCGGCTCCACCTCCAGCTCACCGTGCGGCATCTCGACCTCCAGGAGGTTCCGGAGGGCGACGTACGACGCCCGCAGCTCGGTCGGCACCCTCCCGACGGAAGAGCGGATCTCGTAGCCGGTGTGGTGCGGCGCGGCCTCGTCGGCCAGCCGGTCCAACTCGGCCCGGTCGACGGGGAGGATGAGCCGTCGCTCGATCTCGGTCATCGTCAGGCGGTAGCCGTGACGCTCGGCGAACCTCCGGTTGCCGGCAAGTCCTCGGCCGGCCCGCGCCTGGGCCAGCAGGACCTTCCGACCGAGGGCACGTGCTCTGCGCTCCGTGTGGGCGAGCAGGCGTGCGCCGTGACCCCGCTTCTGGTGCTCCGGGTCGACCCACAACAGGATCCGGACCAGGTGCAGGTTGTCGCGGTTGCTCCCCATCAGGATCGACTCGGCGACCATCCGGCCGTCGAGGAAGGCCCCGAAGCCCTCGAAGAGCGCCGAGGGGTCCGAGGAGGTGAGCATCGCGTGGGCGTCCTCGCGGGAGTACAGCCCCACGGCGGGGTCCTCGGCCAGCTCGGCGGCGGCGTAGACGTGCTGGAAGCCGTCCATGTCGGCGTCGTCGGAGGGATCGACGCGTCGGATCACCAGGTCGGACATGGGGTCGGACATGCGGCCAGGCTCGTTGGCGGCGCCGTGGCTCGGCAACCGCTTTACCGGTCGGTGTTCGCGGCGTGTCGGTCCCGGATCGAACACGTGTTCGGCTTAGATTGAGCCTGCACACCTCGACCAGCACAGCTTCTTCCACAGGCCGCACCTCGGTGCGCCCGGCCTGTCGGTGGCCGGGTCTAGCGTCTGACCGACGACGAAGACCGAATCCGTGGGCAGCACAGCGAGACGGGACGACGGGTCCCGGACAAGGATGGACAGACATGGCTGGAGACCGTGACCAGGCGCTGAACGTGGCGCTGGCGCAGATCGAGAAGCAGTTCGGCAAGGGCTCGGTGATGCGGCTCGGCGACGAGACGCGCGCCCCGCTCGAGGTGATCCCCACGGGGTCGATCGCGCTCGACGTCGCGCTCGGCCTCGGCGGCCTGCCGCGGGGGCGCGTGGTGGAGATCTACGGCCCGGAGTCGTCGGGCAAGACGACCGTGGCGCTGCACGCCGTGGCCAACGCCCAGCGTGCCGGCGGCATCGTGGCCTTCATCGACGCCGAGCACGCCCTCGACCCGGAGTACGCGAAGGCGCTCGGCGTCGACACCGACGCGCTGCTGGTCAGCCAGCCCGACTCCGGTGAGCAGGCCCTCGAGATCGCCGACATGCTGGTGCGCTCCGGGGCCCTCGACCTGGTCGTCATCGACTCCGTGGCCGCCCTGGTGCCGCGCGCGGAGATCGAGGGCGAGATGGGCGACAGCCACGTCGGCCTCCAGGCCCGGCTGATGAGCCAGGCCCTGCGGAAGATGACCGGTGCGCTCAACAACTCCAACACCACGGCCATCTTCATCAACCAGCTGCGCGAGAAGATCGGGGTGATGTTCGGCTCGCCCGAGACCACGACCGGTGGTCGGGCGCTGAAGTTCTACTCCTCGGTCCGGCTAGACGTGCGCCGCGTGGACACGCTCAAGAACGGCAACGACATGGTCGGTATCCGCACGCGGGTCAAGGTGGTCAAGAACAAGGTCGCGCCGCCCT
>JAICHQ010000004.1 GCA_025924815.1 Nocardioides sp. | reverse complement strand
GGTACGGATGCCGCTGACGTCGGATCCGGCCTGCGGCTCGGACAGGCAGTAGGCGCCGAGCCAGTCGCCGCCGAGCAGGCGAGGGAGCCACTCCTCCTTGAGCTCATCGCTGCCGTTGACCTCCACGACGTTCGCGGTCAGGGTGTGCACGCTGACGCCCACGCCGACGCTGGGCCAGGCCGTCGCGATCTCCTCGACGACCTGGAGGTAGACCTCGTACGGCTGCCCGCCCCCGCCGTACTCCTCCGGGAACGGCAGGCTGAGCAGGCCCGACTTGCCCAGCAGGCGGTACGCCGACTCCGGGAACTCGCCCCGCTCCTCGGCCTCGTGGACCTGCGGCGCCAGCTCCTTGGTGGCGATCTCCCGGGTCAGCTCGAGCAGTGCCTCCGCGACCCCGTCGTCCGCGGGAGGCAGCAAGCGATCGACCGTCGTACCCACCCTCCGATGATGCCATCCCTGTGACAGTTCCTCCCCACCCGGCGGCGACGCGTCACACGCCGAAGTGGGACTTCTCCGTCGCCGAGGTGGGGCTTCTCCGCCTCTGGCAGCGCGTGTCGGCGGGTTTTCCACAGCCGGCGCGACGCCCGGTTCCTCGCCCTCGGATTCCGGGCAGTTCAACGCCATGAACACGTTGCCCATGACACCCCTGACCCTGACCGACCTCGCCGCCCTCGGCCTCTCGTCGCAGCAGGCCTCCGGCCTCGTCCGCCTCGGCGTGCTGAACCGTGTGCTGCGAGGGGTCTACCTGCACCGAGACGTGCCGCCGACGATCGAGATCAGAGCAGCGTGCATCGCCAAGGTCCTCCCGGATCATGCCGTCGTCTGCGACCACACCGCCGCGTGGTTGTGGGCTGTCGACTGCCAACCGCATGCGGCTCTCGACGCGCCACTCGACCTCGACGTGGTCCGGGTCGGCGGCCACGACCGCACCACTCGATCGGGCATCCACGGTGGCAAGCGAGACCTCCGGGCAGAGGAGATCTGGGAGGTGGGAGGCGTGCGGGTCAGCAGCCCCGTCCGGACCGCCTGCGATCTCGCGTGCCGGCGCGGCCGGCGCCAGGCGCTCGGCGTACTCGACGCGTTCATGCACTCATGCGGAGTCTCCAAGGACGACTACCGCGCGATGCTGCGCCGGTTCGGCGGTCGACGAGGGTGCACCCAGCTGCGCGAGCTGGTCGAGTACGCCGACGGGCGCCCCGAGTCGATCCGCGAGTCCTGGGTGCGGATGGAGATCATCGACGCGGGTCTGCCCGTGCCGGAGCCGCAGGTCTGGGTCCGGGTGCCGGAGCTGGGACGACGACGGCTCGATCTGGGCTATCGCGGACGATGGGTCGGGGTCGAGTACGACGGCGATGAGCACCACACGGAGGATGAGGACGTCGAGTCGGACGAGAATCGGCGGCATGCCCTCGAAAGGCTGGGCTGGTACATCATCGTCGTCCGCAAGGAGGACTTCGACGGCCCACGACTCGACCGTTGGCTGCAAGAGCTCCGCGGCGTACTGGCCGAGCGCTCGCCCGCGCGGCCGCCACGCTACGCCTGCGGCGAGCGCCGGCGTACCCGGCGATGACGCGGAGAAGTCCCACCTCGAGCGCGGAGAACTCCCACTTGGGCGGCGGAGAAGTCCCACTTGGGCGTCAGCGGTGCAGGGAGAGGGCGTAGAGGGTGATCGCGGCGGCGACACCGGCGTTCAAGGACTCCAGGCCGGAGGCCATCGGGATGGAGACCAGCCGGTCGCAGGTCTCGCCGACGAGACGGCCCAGCCCGTCGCCTTCCGAGCCGACCACCACGACCAGCGGGCCGGAGGCGAGGTCGGGGTCGGCGAGCAGGTCGGGCAGCGAGAGGTCGCCAGCCGCGGCGAGGCCGACCACCTGGCAGCCGGCGTCCTGGAGCTCCTTGAGGGTCCGCACGAGGTTGGTGGCCTGGGCGACCGGGATGCGGGCCGCGGCGCCGGCCGAGGTCTTCCAGGCCGCCGCCGTCATCCGGGCCGCACGACGCTCCGGGATGATCACGCCGTGCGCGCCGAAGCCGGAGGCCGACCTGACGACGGCGCCGAGGTTGCGCGGGTCGGTCACGGAGTCGAGGACGACGATGAGGGGCGACTCACCGCGCTCCGCGGCGGCGTCGAGGAGGTCGCTCGGCGTGGCGTACTCGTAGGCCGGCACCCGCGCTGCGAGGCCCTGGTGCACGGCCTTGTCCGTACGCCGGTCCAGCTCGCCCTTGGTCACCTCGAGCAGTGAGATGCCCCGGTCGGCGGCGATCTTGAACGCCTCGCGCACGCGCGCGTCGCGCTCGGAGCCCTCGGCGACGTACACCCCGCTGACGGGTACGCTGGCGCGGAGCGCCTCGAGCACGGAGTTGCGCCCGGCGATCCACTCCTCGCCGTCGCCGGCCCGCTTCTTCGGCCGGCGTGCGGCCTCGCGCTCGGCCCTCGCCTTGAGCTTGTAGGCCTTGTGGTTGGGCCGGTCGACGGCCTTCGGGGTCGCTCCGCGCCCCTCGAGACCACGGCGGACCCGACCCCCCGAGCCGGCCGTGGGCCGCTTCGAGGACTTGCGGATCGCCCCCTTGCGCTGACTGTTGCCGGGCATCAGCCCTCGCCCCCCGAGGTCTCGGCCAGGGTCCACGTCGGGCCCTGGGGCGTGTCCTCGACCGCGATGCCGGCGGCCGCGATCCGGTCGCGGATCGCGTCTGCCCGGGCCCAGTCCTGGGCGGCGCGCGCCGCCGACCGCTCCTCGAGCAGCACCGTGACCAGCGCGTCGACGGCGGCGTCGAGCCGCGCGTCGTGCGGGCCTCCGGTCGCGCCCCAGGCGGGGTCCGCGGGGTCGAGCCCGAGCACGTCGAGCATCGCCCGGATCGCGACGGCCGCGGCGCACGCGTCTCCACCCGAGGCCAGCAACCGGTTGCCCTCGCGCACGTGGTCGTGGATCACCGCGATGGCCGCGGGCGTGCCGAGATCGTCGTCCATCGCGTCGACGAAGGGTCGGGGAAGAGCCGTGGTCTCGACGAGCTCGACCGACGGCGCCGACACCCGCGCCAGGAAGGACTCGATCCGGCGGAAGGCCACTGCGGCGTCGTCCAGAGCCTCGAACGAGAACTCGACGTGCGAGCGGTAGTGCGCGGAGACCATGTAGTAGCGCAGCTCGATCCCACGCACCCGCTCGAGCACCGACGGGATCAGCATCGAGTTGCCCAGCGACTTCGACATCTTCTCGCCGGCGGTGGTGATCCAGGCGTTGTGCAGCCAGTACGACGCGAACGGCTGCCCCGCCGCCCGCGACTGGGCCAGCTCGTTCTCGTGATGGGGGAAGCGCAGGTCGACGCCTCCGCCGTGGATGTCGAAGGCCGGGCCGAGGTACTTCGCCGCCATCGCCGAGCACTCGATGTGCCAGCCCGGGCGCCCGGGCCCGTACGGCGACGGCCAGGCCGCCGTCTCCGGCTCGAGCGCCTTCTTCCAGCCCTTCCACAGCGCGAAGTCGCGCGGGTCGCGCTTGCCGCGCGGATCGGCGTCCTCGGCGGGCTCCATGTCGTCGACCTTCTGCCGCGTCAGCTCGCCGTACGCCGGCCACGAGCGCACGTCGAAGTAGACGTCGCCCGAGCCGTCCTGCGCCGGGTAGGCGTGGCCGCGCTCGACCAGCCGACCGATCAGCTCCAGGATCTCCGGCACGTGCCCGGTCGCCGCCGGCTCGTACGTCGGCGGCAGCACGTTGATCGCGTCGAGCGCCTTGTCGAGCTCGCGGCCCATCAGGTAGGCGATCTCGAACCACGGCCGGCCCTGGGCCTCGCCCTTGGCCAGGATCTTGTCGTCGATGTCGGTCACGTTGCGGATGAAGGTCACGGCGTACCCGGAGGCGGTCAGCCAGCGACGCAGCACGTCGAAGTTGACCGCGGAACGGACGTGCCCGACGTGCGGCTCGCTCTGCACCGTCAGTCCGCAGACGTAGATGCCCGCCTTCCCCTGCTCGAGGGGGACGAACTCGCGCACGTCGCGGGTCGCGGTGTCGTGGAGCCGGAGAGTCACCCGCCGATTCTAGGGGCGGGTCGCGGGCGCTCCCCTATCGTCGTGACCGTGGTCCGCCGCATCCGGTACGACGCGTGGTCACCCGAGCGCGGGCCCGCCTGGACCTCGCCCTGGTGTGCTCCGGGCTTCACCTTCACCGAGCTGGTCGCGTCGTGGTCGGCCACCACCCCGCGTGGTACCTGGATCGCGATCTCGGCGCAGGCGCGCCACGAGAGCGCCTGGCACCAGCTGGGGCGCTGGGCCTCCGGGGCGCGAACGGCGCGGCGGACGAGCGTCACCGGCGACCCGGAGGTCGACACCGACGTCTGGCGACCGAGCGGCGGCGCCGACGAGTACCGCCTGGGTGTGACCCTCCACCCGTCCCCGACGGGACGAGGGCCCACCGTGCACACCATCGGCGCGGTGACCAGCGCCGGCGACGTGCGGACGACGCCCTCGCGGACGAGGCGCCGGGCCGCGCGCGTGCTCGACGTGCCGCGCCTCTCCCAGATGACGTGGGAGCAGGTGGGCGGCGCCGGGTGGTGCTCGCCCACGGCGGTCTCGATGGTGCTGGCGCATGCCGGCAGGCTGCCACCGGCCGCCGACGTCCCCGGGGCGGCCGCCGAGGTGTTCGACCCGGCGTACGACGGCACCGGCAACTGGCCCTTCAACACCGCCTGGGCTGCCGGCCTGGCCGGCCACGCCTTCGTGACCAGGCTGCACGACCTGCGCGACGCCGAGCGGTTCATCGACGCCGGCATCCCGCTCGTCGCCTCGCTCGCCTACCCGCGCGGCGCGCTGGCCGGCGCCCCGACCCACAGCACCGACGGCCACCTCCTCGTGATCCGCGGCTTCACCGCCGAGGGCGACGTGGTCACCAACGACCCGGGCGCGCCGACCGGCCGCAGCGTCCGTCGCACCTACGACCGCGGTCCTTTCGAGCATGCCTGGCTCGACGGCTCGGGCGGCCTCGTCTACGTCATCCACCGCGACGACCAGCCGCTGCCCGCCGGAAGCAGCGGGTCCTGGTGACCCGCTCCGCCATCGCCGTCACAGCTTCTTCTTCCTGCATTTCGCACACTACCGCCGCCTTCGGGTGATGTACTGCCGCGGCCCGCTCTCCGCAGTCTCGGGGGACGGCGTCATGTCACTTCAACGGGGAGAACTCACATGCGCACGAAGAAGCTCGGTGCCGTCCTGACATCGCTGACGATCACGCTGGGAGCCGCGGCGGTCCTGGCCACCGGGCCGGCGCAGGCGGCGGGCACGGTCGCGACGACCGCCAAGCTCACGATGAACCAGCAGACGACGGTCAAGGGACAGTACGGCGACGCCATCGGCTACCTGGAGGCCACCGTCGCCGATCCCTTGGGCGGCCTCGTCTACACGGGCAGCGCCGTCTTGCAGCGGCGACTCCCCGGGCGGAGCTGGGCCGACGTGAAGACAGACCCGGACACCACCGACGGGGTCCGCTTCGACAGCTACGGCAGCCACGCCAAGGGCAACGTGCGGTACCGCTTCCACTACCTCGGCGGGACCGACCCCGACACCAGCACGACCTACGACCCGTCGTACTCCAACGTGGTCACCGTGATCACCCTGTGGAACTTCAAGGACACCAGCGCCTGCCCCCACGGTCGCTGCCACATCAGCGGGCACCTGATCCCGCGGACCGCGCGCCACAAGATCACCGTCCAGGTCAAGCACGGCTCCTGGCAGCGCTACCGCGTCGTCCGTACGACGTCCCGGGGTGCCTACCGGATCGGTGTCACCGGGAGCCGGTCCGGCACGAAGTACCGCATGATCATCGCCCGCACCAGGAGCATCACCGCGACCTCGAAGCGCTACCGCGTCATCCGGGTGACCGCGCGGAACGCGGCGGGCGCGATCAGTCCGCGGTGAACGAGATCGTGTGCCACCCCGTGGCGCCGTTCGGCACGGGGTCGGCGCGCACGGCGGTCTGCACCTGACCGTCGTCGTTCACGGCCCGGCAGGCGAGCCGGTGGGCGCCCGCGGACGCGTCGACGGTGGCGACCCACTGGACCCACGAGTCGGTCAGGTTCCGGCTGGCGATCGTGGCCGGCTGCCAGCCGCCGCCGTCGAGCTGCACCTCCACCGCCGAGATCCCGGTGTGCTGCTGCCAGGCCAGGCCGCCCACTCGCACCTGCCCGGCGGGCACGTGGTGACCGTTGCCCGGTACGTCGATCCGCGACGCCAGCTTGACCGGCCCGAGCGGCGACCAGCCGCGATCGGTCCAGTACGCCGTGAACGAGTCGAACGTGGTCACCTCGATGTCGCGCACCCACTTGCAGGCCGAGACGTAGCCGTACAGCCCGGGCACCAGGGTGCGCACCGGGAAGCCGTGCTCGATGGGCAGCGGCTGGCCGTTCATCGCGTAGGCCAGCATCGCCCCGCGGTCGTCGAGCATCGCCGACAGCGGCGTCCCGCAGGTCCAGCCGTCGTCCGAGGTCTGCTTGACGGCGTCGGCACCCTGGCGGACACCTGCCTCCTCGAGCAGGTCCTTGAGGTGGACGCCGCTCCACCAGGCGTTGCTGATCAGGTCACCGCCGACGGGGTTCGACACGCAGTTGAGCGTCAGCCAGCTCTCGCGGCGCGGGCGCTTCAGGAGGTCGGCGTACGACAGGGTGATCTCGCGCTCGACCATCCCGTGGATGCGCACGCTCCAGTCGCCCGGTGAGATCGCCGGCGGACTGAGGGAGGTGTCGATGCGGTAGAAGCGGTTGCTGGGCGTCTGCCAGACCGCGATCCCGTCCAGCCCCACCTCCACCCCCGGCGGCGGTCCCGGGTCGGTGACGCCGGGCAGGTCGAGAGCCCCGCGGGCGGCGTCGACGGCGCGGCGGTGCCCGCCGACCTTCCAGCCGAGCAGCCCGACGACCGCGCTGCCCACGCCCACGCCCGCAGCGACCAGGAGGTAGCGGCGGTGCACGTCCATCTCGTCGCGGAACGGGCGCGGCCGCAGCGGGCCGGTCACCACGTTGAGCAGCGCCAGCCAGGTCAGGACGCCGACCAGGATCGGCAGGATCCCGGTGGCGGGAGCGCCGAACTGCGACTGGTCGGCGATCAGCCCGACCACCCCGAGCGCGACGAAGCCACCGGCCCCCGCCGCGGCCGACCATCGCGCGAGGATCCCGAACACCGCGAAGAGAAGCATCGCCCCGACCAGCACCCCGGTCACGAGCAGTGGCTTGTCGTGGTGGCCGAGCCGGCTGATCGCGTCCTCGGCGACCGCACCCGGGGTCAGGCGGATGACCAGCTCGGCGACATCGGTGACGGGGTTGCCACGCAGCCCCAGCCAGGCGGCCGTGAGGTACGCCGTCGCCAGGCCTCCGAGGCCGGCCACCAGACCCGCCAGCGCCCACGGCGCACGCTTCCGCACGGGATCGATTGTCGCTCGGGCATGATCGTCGACGTGGCGGCAGATTCTTACGAAGTGCGGACGGGCATCGGCGCCGACGCCCATCGGCTCGCCGACGGAGTGCCGATGCATCTGGCCGGTCTCGCCTGGCCGGACGAGCCCCGCGGCCTCGAAGGCCACTCGGACGGCGACGTCGCCGCGCACGCGATGTGCGACGCCTTGCTGTCGGCGGCCGGGCTCGGCGACCTCGGCACGATCTTCGGGACCGCCGAGCCGGAATGGGCCGGCGCCTCGGGGGCGGCGCTGCTGGCCGAGACCGCCGCCCGGGTACGCCGGGCCGGCTACGAGATCGGGAACGTCGCCGTCCAGATCATCGGGAACCGTCCGCGGCTCGGGACCCGCCGCGATGAGGCGACGGCCGCGCTGTCCGCGGCGATCGGCGCGCCGGTCTCCCTCAGCGCGACCACGACCGACGGGCTGGGCATGACCGGCCGCGGCGAAGGAGTCGCGGCGATCGCGAGCGCCCTTGTGCGGTGACGCTCAGACGTCCTCGACCAGGGCGCTGAGCACGGCCCCCACAGCGGGGATCGACTCGACTCCGGGCCGGTGGACGGCTCCGAGACGCCGTGGCTCGACGCCGCGCACCCGGCGTACCGCCACCTCCGTGTGCCGGAACGCCTGGAGCGAGGTGTCGGGCAGGAGCGCGATCCCCAGACCGTGCGCGACCAGGTTCTGCACCACGACGTAGTCGTCGGTGACGTGGCGCACGTGCGGCTCGAAGCCGGCCTCGCGACAGGCCTCGAGGAGGTACGCGCGGCACCGGTCGCAGCCGGCGATCCAGGTCTCGTCCGCCAGCTGCCCGAGCCCCAGCCCGCGGGTCCTGGCGCGGCGGTGGCCGTCCGGCAGCACGAGCAGGAGGTCGTCGGCGCCGAGCGGATGGGTCACCAGGTCGGGCTCGGCGAGCTCCTGGCCCCGGTGGGCGAACACCAGGGCCACGTCGACCGTGCCGTCGTGCACCATGGCCAGCGCCTCAGGTGGCTCGGCCTCGGTGAGGTGTACGTCGACCCCCGGGTGCCGGGTGCGCAAGGCGGACAGCCCCACCGGCACACGGGTGGCCGCGCCCGAGGGGTAGCAGGCCAGCCGCACCGTGCCACGGCGTACCTGCGCCAAGTCGTCCAGCTCGGCGTCGGCGACGTGGAGCACGCTGGCCAGCGTGTCGGCATGACGGAGCAGCACCTCGCCCGCCTCGGTCAGCGACACGCCGCCCGCGCCCCGCAGGAGGAGCGGCGACCCCGCGTCCCGCTCGAGGGTCTGGAGGTGCTGGCTGACCGCCGGCTGGGTCCATCCCAGCTCGCGGGCGCCGCCGCTGATCGAGCCGGCCCGGGCGACGGTACGGAAGATCAGCATCCGGCGGGGGTCCATCGGCCCAAAGTAGTGCTTATGGGACACCGAAGGAAGACGGGGATTCCTTGGGGTGCGCAACGCGGTCACCATGGAGCCATGAGAAAGGTCGGCCTGATCGGCGGCATGAGCTGGCACTCGACGGTGGAGTACTACCGGTTGATCAACGACGTGGTGAGCACCGAGCTCGGCGGGCACCACAGCGCGCGCCTGGTCCTGGAGTCGCTCGACTTCGACCAGGTGCGTGCGCTCCAGCTGGCCGAGGACTGGGACGGCGCCGGACGGCTGCTCGCCGACGCCGGCCGACGCCTGTGTGCCGCCGGCGCGGACACCGTCCTGATCTGTACCAACCTCATGCACAAGGTCGCTCCCGCGGTCGAGGATGCGATCGACGTGCCCCTGCTGCACATCGGTGACGCCGTGGCCGCCCAGGCCCGCGACCAGGGCATCGACACCGTCGGCCTGCTCGGCACGGCCTGGGTGATGCGCGAGGCGTTCTACGCCGACCGGCTGGCCCGGCACGGCGTACGGACGGTCTCACCCGACGAGGCCGACCGCGGGCTCGTCGACCGGGTGGTCTTCGACGAGCTCACCCAGGGCGTCGTCTGCGACGCGTCGCGGGCCGAGTACGTCCGCGTCATCGAGAGCCTCGCGGCGGCCGGCGCTCAGGCCGTGGTGCTCGCCTGCACCGAGATCGGCCTGCTCGTCCGGCCGGAGGACTCGCCCATCCCGTTGATCGACTCCGCCCACGCACATGCAGAGGCCGCCGCCCGGTTCGCGCTCGATCGCGTCCTGACCGCCTGACGCTCCGCCGGCTGGGGCACACTCTCGGCATGCCGTCCACCGCGCAAAGCGTCGCCGTGGTGGTCCTCGCCGCCGGCAGCGGCACCCGGGTCGGCGCGAAGGTGAACAAGGTCCTCCTCCCGCTGGCCGGTGTCCCCGTCGTCGCCCGCTCGGTCCGCACGGCCCGGGCGGTCCCGGGCGTCGACCGGGTGGTCCTCGTCGTCCGCGACGGCGAACAGGACGCCGTCCGCGACGCCGTGGAGCCGCATCTCGGTGACGACGGACCTGAGGTCGCCATGGTGGCCGGCGGCGCGACCCGGCAGCTGTCGGAGTGGGCGGCGCTCGCGCTGTTGCGACCGGCCATCGACGCCGGCGAGATCGACGTGGTGGCGATGCACGACGCCGCCCGGCCGCTCGCGGGCGTGGCGCTCTACCAGGCCGTCCTGGCCGCCGCCCTGCGTCGGGGCGGCGCCATCCCGGTCGTCCGGCTGCCCGACCTGGTCGCCCTGGACGGCTCGCGCCTGCCCGAGACTCTGGCCGGCGTCCAGACCCCTCAGGCGTTCCGGGCCGGCGACCTGCTGCGAGCCCACCGGGCGGCGGCGGACGACGGTTTCGAGGCCACCGACACCGCCGGCATCCTCGCGGCCTACACCGACCTGGACATCGCCGCCGTCGACTCCGACGAGGACAACCTGAAGCTGACCGTGGCCGACGACTTCGTCGTCGCGGAGGCGCTCATGGCGCGGTGAGCGCCGCCAGGGCCGACAGGTCCTCCGGCGTACGGACCCGGCGAGCCGAGGGGGGCGCCTCGACGAGGACGACCTCGAACCGGCTGCGCAGGGCAGCGAGCGCTGTCGCGAGTTCGACCGGGGGCCAGTCGTCGAGCCCGGCGACGGCCGGTCCAGGCAGCACCAGCGGCGAGGCCAGGCGTCGCAGACCGTCGCGGTCGTGGGTCGCGCCCAGCATCGGGCCGCGGTCGGTCTCGACGATCTCCGTGACCGTGTCGGTGACCGGCAGCACGCCGGCGACGACGACGCCCGCGGTGACCGCACGGCGTACGCACCCGGCCAGGAACGCCGGCGGCGTCATCGGGCAGAGCGCGTCGTGCCAGACCAGGGCCATCCCCGCCTCGCGGACGTCGGCCCAGGGCGTCGTGAGGTCGACGAGCTGGATCCCGGCCTCGCCCACCGCCCATGCCGCGCACGCCACCAGGGGCTCGCCGTGGAGCAGCGCGAACGGCAGCGAGCCGCGGTCGCGCTCGACCACGACGCCGAGCGCGATCGGTCCGAGGTCGTCGTCCATGACGCAGGAGGCTACGGCCTGCGTGGCAGGAGGGCCGTCGAACCGGTCCGGGACATGGCGAAGGCCCCGCCCACCGTCGTGGTGCGGGGCCTTCGGCGACCGGCTTCCAGCAGCAGGTCAGGAGGCCAGGACCTCGTCGAGGATCGCCTCGGCCTTGTCCTCGTTGGTGTTCTCGGCGAGCGCCAGCTCCGAGACGAGGATCTGGCGCGCCTTGGCCAGCATCCGCTTCTCGCCGGCCGACAGCCCGCGGTCACGCTCGCGTCGCCAGAGGTCGCGCACGACCTCGGAGACCTTCATCACGTCGCCGCTGTGCAGCTTCTCGAGATTGGCCTTGTAGCGACGCGACCAGTTGGTCGGCTCCTCCACGTGCGCCGCACGCAGAATGTCGAAGACGCGGTCCAGGCCCTCCTTGTCGACCACGTCGCGCACGCCGACGAGGTCGAGGTTGCAGGCCGGGACACGGACCACGAGGTCCTGCTGGGCCACGATCCGAAGGACGAGATACTGCTTGTCCTCCCCCTTGATCTTCCGCATCTCGATGTCCTCGATGACAGCGGCCCCGTGATTGGGATACACAACCGTTTCGCCCACGGTGAAAGACATGTTCTTCAGTACCACCCTTCTTAGGTGACCATTCTAACACGCGCACGGGCGTTCCCCTTTCGCGTCGTCGCAGGTCAGACGGGGTTTGCGGGCTTGACAGACGGCCCACCGATGTGCCTTCCGGAGGGTGCGTCCGCCTGCGGCGTGTCGGGTCGGTACGACGCCCCGCGCGACGGCGATGTCGGATACTGCGGCACATGTCAGCGCCGTCGGCTCCGCCCGGCCCGGAGGCCACACCGGTCCCGCCCGGGCGCGGCGCCGCCCGCTGGACGCCGGTCCTGCTGGTCCGGGCGGCCCACCCCCGCCAGGCGCTTCTCACGACCGCCGGGATGGCGGCCGCCGCCGCGGTGTCCGGGCGACCGCCGAGGGAGGTCTGCCTGGTGGCGGTCACGGTCCTGGCCGGGCAGTCGCTGCTGGGATGGGACAACGACCTGGTCGATGCCAGGACCGACGCCGCCGACGGGCGGACCACCAAGCCCCTCGTCGCGAGTCCTCGCCACCGAGGCACGCTGTCCTTCGCGCTGGCCTGTGCCACCCTGCTGGTGATCCCCCTGGCGCTGTCGAGCGGCATCGACGCGGGGCTGGCCTACCTGCTCTCCCTGGCCGTGGGGATGCTGGGCAACCGGGTCCTGCGCGGAGGTCGCTGGTCGTGGCTCTCGTGGGCGCTCGCCTTCGCGCTCTACCCGGCGTACCTCTCGTACGGCGGGTGGGGCGGCGCCGCGGACGGCCGCCCGCCCACGATCGCGATGACGGTCGCCGCCGCCCTCCTCGGGATCGGTGTGCACGTCCTCACCTCGCTGCCCGGCCTGGTCGACGACAACCGCGCCGGCCGCCACCACCTGCCCCTCCGGATGGCGCTCCGGGTCGGCGCTCCTCGGCTCCTGGTGCTCAGCGGCCTCTACGGCGCGGTCATGATCGGGGCGATCCTGGTGGTCGGGAGCACGGTGGGGCTGAGCCGATAGCCGGCCCGACCCTCGGCGTGGTGGCACCCGGAGGATTCCCCGGCAGCGCCCGCTAAGGTGTCGCCCGTGAACCTGCGACGCGTCGTGGCCCTCGCGGCGGCCGGCCTCGCCGCCACCGCCGCCCTGACGGCGTGCGGCTTCAACTATCCGACCGACCGCATCAACAACATCACCGCCGGGGTCGACTACCGCGACGGAACCGTCGACATCCTGAACGCGGCCGTGGTCGCCACGCAGGCCGACTCGGGCACGTTCGTGGCGACGTTCGTCAACGGCAGCACGACCAAGACCGTCAGCCTGCAGAGTGCGTCCGGCGACAACACCGCCATCGCCAGCGCCGAGGCGCAGCCGTTCTCGCTCGAGCCGGGAGGCCTGCGCAACCTCGCCGCGACCAACGGCATCCCGGTCAGCGGCACCTTCACCCCAGGTCAGTTCGTCAACATCTCCTTCCAGTTCGACAACGGAGAGGACGTCACCATGAACGTCCCCGTCGTCCTCGACGACGGGCAGTGGGCCGGGCTCGACGTCGCCACCCCGTCGGCGAGCGAGTCCCCGTCGGTGTCGACCTCCCCCACGGCCACCGACTCGGCGAGTCCCTCCTCGAGCTGACATGCCCCACACGCTCGTCCTGCTCCGCCACGGCGAGAGCCTCTGGAACGCCGAGAACCTCTTCACAGGATGGGTCGACGTGGCGCTGTCGGACCGGGGTCGTGACGAGGCGCGGGTGGGTGGTGAGCAGCTGCGGGACGCCGGCATCCTGCCGGACGTCGTCCACACCTCACTGCTGCGTCGCGCGATCAGCACCGCCGCGATCGGTCTCGACGTCGCCGACCGGCACTGGATCCCCGTGCGGCGCAGCTGGCGGCTCAACGAACGTCACTACGGAGCGCTCCAGGGCAAGGACAAGAGGGAGACCCTCAGGCAGTACGGCGAGGAGCAGTTCATGCTCTGGCGCCGATCCTTCGACGTCCCCCCGCCACCGCTGGACGACGACGACGAGTACTCGCAGGCCCACGACGTCCGCTACGCCGACCTCGGCGACGAGCTACCCCGGGCCGAGTGCCTGAAGGACGTCATCGGGCGCCTGCTCCCCTACTGGGGCGGGCCGATGGCCGACGACCTGCGATCGGGGCGCACCGTGCTCGTGGCCGCGCACGGCAACAGCCTGCGGGCGATCGTGAAGCATCTCGACGACATCAGCGACGACGACATCGCCGGGCTCAACATCCCCACCGGGATGCCGCTGGTCTACGAGCTCGACGACGACCTGAGGCCGGTCGTCCGAGGTGGTCGGTACCTCGACCCCGACGCCGCCGCGGAAGCCGCGGCGGCGGTGGCGCAGCAGGGCCGCTAGTACCCGTCGGCCGCCGGGGCGCTCAGGCCTCCTGGGCGACCGGGTACCGGCCGGTGACCGCGAACACGACGCGGTTGGCGACCGACACGGCGTGGTCGGCGATCCGCTCGTAGTAGCGGCCCAGGAGAGCGATGTCGACCGCGGACTCGACACCGTGCTCCCAGTCCTCGCCCAGCAGCTGGGCGAAGCTGCCGCGTCGGAGCTGGTCCATCTCCTCGTCGTCGCGGCCGAGCTCGATCGCGGCCTCCACGTCCTTCTCGACGATCACCGACGCCACCCGCCGCACCATGTCCTCGGCGACCTCCCCCATGCGCGCGATCGTCGGCCTCGCCTCGCGGGGCACGGCGAGGTCGGGCACGCGCAGTCGCGCGATCTTGGCGACGTGCACCGAGAGGTCACCCATCCGCTCGAGCTCGCTGACCATGCGCAGCGCCGAGACCACGACGCGGAGGTCTCCGGCGACGGGCTGCTGGAGCGAGAGCAGCGAGAACGCCGTGTCCTCGACCCTCTCTCGGGCCGCGTCGATGTTCGCATCGGCGGCGATCACCTGCTCGGCGACCTCCGCGTCACCGTCGAGCAGTGCCCGGGTCGCGTGACGGACAGCCGTCTCCACCTCCTGACAGATCTCGGCGAGGTCGGAGAAGATCGAGTCCAGCTGCTCGTGGAACGCTTCGCGCATGCCGCGACGGTAGGCGGTGAAGGTGACCGGACGGGGTCGGGCGGTGAACGCCCCGTGAACAGTCCGTGAGCACCCGGTCGTGGAGACCGACGAGCGGCGTCGGGTGCGTACGCTCTGGGTGTGAGCCCCACGACGCAGGCTTTTGTCGCCGTGCTCATCGGGGCCATCGTCGCCGGCGGTGCCGTGCTGGCCTGGCACGTCAGCGAGCGCCAGCAGTCAGCCGCAGCGCCCCGCGACGAGCCGACCCTGCCGGCCGGCGTCGCCACCGTGCTGTCCGTGCTGCGTTCGAGCGCCGTCGTGGTCGACGACGACGACGAGGTGCTCAAGGCGTCGGCACCCGCGCTCTCGTTCGGCCTGGTGCGCGGCCATCGGCTGGTCTCCCCCGAGCTCGCCGACCTTGTCCACGACGTGCGCCGCGACGGTCAGATCCGCGAGACCGAGCTGACCCTGCCGCGCCCGAGTGGCCCGCCACGCACCGTCACCGCACGCGTGGCGCAGCTGAGCTCGCGCCTGGTGCTCGTCCTCGTCGAGGACCGCACCCGCGAACGGCGCGTGGAGGCGGTGCGCCGCGACTTCGTCGCGAACGTCTCCCACGAGCTCAAGACCCCGGTCGGTGCGATCAGGCTGCTGGCGGAGGCCGTCGGCGACGCCTCGGACGACCCGGTGGCCGTCGAGCGGTTCGCGGGGCGGATGCTCACCGAGAGCGACCGCCTCTCACGGATGGTCCAGCAGATCATCGAGCTCTCCCGCCTCCAGGGCGACGAGCCGCTCGAGGCACCCGCGGTCGTGCAGGTCGACGACGTCGTCAAGAGGTCCGTCGACGCCACCGTCACGGACGCCGAGAACAAGAACATCTCGGTCGTCACCGGTGGTACCTCCGGGCTCACCGTCTTCGGCAACGAGGAGCAGGTGTCCGCAGCCATCACCAACCTCGTCGCGAACGCCGTGGCCTACTCCGGCAGCGACTCGACCGTGCTCGTCTCGACCAAGGCCCACGAGGACATGGTCGAGATCTCGGTGGTCGACCAGGGCATCGGCATCCCGCAGGACGAGCAGGACCGCATCTTCGAGCGCTTCTACCGCGTCGACCCGGCCCGGCACCGGTCCACCGGCGGCACCGGCCTCGGACTGTCGATCGTCAAGCACGTCGCGGCCACCCACGGAGGCGACGTGCGCGTCTGGTCCCTGGAGGGCCAGGGCTCGACCTTCACGGTGTCCCTCCCCCGATCCCGGCAAGAGGAGTACCCGACATGACGCGAGTGCTGGTCGTCGAGGACGAGGAGAGCTACGCCGACGCGCTGTCGTACCTGCTGCGCAAGGAGGGGTACGACGTGTCCCTGGCCGCCACCGGCCCGGACGCGCTCTCGGAGTTCGACCGCAACGGCGCCGACATCGTGCTGCTCGACCTGATGCTGCCGGGCCTGCCCGGCACCGAGGTCTGCCGCCGGATCCGAGCGGTCTCGCAGGTGCCGGTGATCATGGTCAGCGCCAAGGACGACGAGGTCGACAAGATCGTCGGCCTGGAGCTCGGCGCGGACGACTACGTGACCAAGCCGTACTCACCACGGGAGCTGGTGGCGCGGATCAGGGCCGTTCTGCGTCGTGGCACGGAGCCCGATCTCGCGCCGACGACCCTCGAGGCCGGCCCGGTGCGGATGGACGTCGAGCGGCACGTCGTCACGGTGGACGGGAAGCCGCAGCGGCTGCCGCTGAAGGAGTTCGAGCTGCTCGAGCTGTTCTTGCGCAACCCCGGGCGCGTGCTGACCCGCGGACAGCTCATCGACCGGGTCTGGGGCTCGGACTATGTCGGCGACACCAAGACCCTCGACGTCCACGTCAAGCGACTGCGCGCGAAACTGGAGCCCGACCCGTCACACCCGGCGATGTTGGTCACCGTGCGCGGGCTGGGCTACAAGCTCGACCTGTGAGGGCCTGGCTACAGCTTGGCCATCTTGTGGAACGGGCTCGGGATTCGGACGGTCTGCGAGCGGAAGTCGACCGTCACCGCGGCGCCTTCCACGTGGAGGACGCGTCCCATGCCGTAGGAGTCGTGCGACACCAGGTCGTCGACTTCGTAGTGCTCGATCGTGGGCTCCGGATCCGGTTTGAACGGGCTGCTGGCCAGATGCCGTCTGGGTGCTGCTGAGGTAGTCATCACCTCGATTATCCACCTCGGGGCGCCGTCCGCGCGAGTTGTCGGCCTACTCGGCCGTGTCCCCCACCACGATCACGTGCAGGCGCCGCGGCCCGTGGACGCCCTCGACCCGGTCGAGCTCGATGTCGCTGGTGGCCGACGGCCCGCTGATCCAGGTCAGGACGCCGGCCCCGTCGAGGAGGTCCATCGCGTCCGGGACGTCGGCGACCACCTGGGAGGCGTCGACGACGCAGACGTGGTGGTCGGGCACCAGGCTGAGGGCTCGCCGTCCCTGGCCCGGCCCGTGGTCCAGGACGATCGTGCCGGTCTCGGCGATCCCGAGCCGGGCGCGGCTGACGACGGCCTCCATCGCGTCCAGCCGGGCGGCTGAGAGACCGTCGTCGACGACCGCGCCCGGGACGTCGAGGTCGAGGCCGGCCGGCACGACGACGCGCGCGCCCTCGGGCAGCGCGGCACGGACCCGTCCGTCGAGCTCCGCCGCGGGGCACCGCTCGACCCGGGCCCGGTAGTCGGCGACCCGCTCGCAGAACAGGGCCACGACGTCGTCATCCGCCGCAGCCGTACGCCGCGGCACCGCGGCGGCGGGTGGATCGGGCACCCCCGCCAGGGCGGTCCTGACCCGGGCCAGGATCTCCTCCCGCGCACTCACGAGCGGGTCCTCCGCCACCAGGCCCGGAACGACTCGCGGGGCGGTGCCGGGAGGTCGCGCGCGGAGGTCCAGGCCGCCCCGGGACCGGGCAGCATCCCCAAGGCCCACCGGCCGCCCGGGAGGGACGTACGACCGACACGGCTCCAGACCCGGCCGGCCAGGCCCGAGACGCGCTCCGCCCGCGCCAGCCGCCCCGCATCGGAGAAGGTCCAGCCGGCGGAGCGCATCGTCAGGGCCTCGACCCCCGGCAACCGACCCCGTCGCGAGTCGACGACCTGCGTCCGCAGGTCCACCAGCACCGACGGGATGTCGATCTTGACCGGGCACACCTCGTAGCACGCGCCGCACAGCGTCGAGGCGTAAGGCAGGGAGTCGACCTGGGAGTCGTGGCCCACCCCGCGCAGCAAAGGGTTGAGGATCGCGCCGATCGGGCCTGGGTAGACCGAGCCGTATGCGTGGCCGCCGACCCGTTCGTACACCGGGCAGACGTTGAGGCAGGCGGAGCAACGGATGCAGCGCAGCGCCTGGCGGCCGACGCGATCGGCGAGCGCGCGGGTGCGGCCGTTGTCGAGAAGCACGACGTGCACCTCCTGCGGCCCGTCTCCGGGTGTGACCCCGGTCCACATCGACGTGTAGGGGTTCATCCGCTCACCCGTCGAGGAGCGCGGGAGCAGACGCAGGAAGACGTCGAGGTCCGCGAATGTGGGCACCACCTTCTCGATGCCGACCACGGAGATCAGCACCTCGGGCAGCGTCAGGCACATCCGGCCGTTTCCCTCGGACTCGACGACCACCAGGGTTCCGGTCTCGGCGACCGCGAAGTTGGCACCCGAGACCCCGACCTTCGCACGCAGGAACTTCTCCCGCAGGTGCAGCCGGGCGGCGTTGGCGAGCTCGCCCGGGTCGTCGGTCAGGTCGTCCGGTGCGGACCGACCGGAGGCACCCATCCGGGAGCGGAAGATCTCGCGGATCTCCGCGCGGTTGCGGTGGATCGCGGGCACCAGGATGTGCGAGGGCAGGTCGTCGCCGAGCTGGACGATCAGCTCGGCCAGGTCGGTCTCCCAGGCGGAGATGCCCTCCGCCGCGAGCGCCTCGTTGAGGCCGATCTCCTGGGTGACCATCGACTTCACCTTGACGACCTCGTCGGCGCCGCGGGCCGTCGCGACGTCGGCGACGATCCGGCACGCCTCGGCGGCGTCGCGGGCCCAGTGCACCACGGCCCCCGCGGCGGTCAGCGACTCCTCGAGCCGCACCAGATGCTCGTCCAGCCGCAGCAGCGCCGCGTCCTTGAGGTCGGCACCCGCCTGACGGAGCTCCTCCCACTCCGGCAGCTCGTCGATCACGCGCGCCCGCTTGTCGCGGATCGTGTGGGTCGCCTGCGCCAGGTTGTGGCGCAGCTGGGTGTCGGCCAACGCGTCGCGAGCCGCCACGGGGAAGGCCGGCATCCCGACGAAGGTCGCGGTCATGGGTGGTCCACCTCGTCGGTCGAACCCGTCGGGAGCACCGGCGTGGACGACGTGGACGCCAGCACCTCGGCCAGGTGCATCACCCGGACGCCGGAGCGCTCGCGCGAGAGGACGCCGCCGACGTGCATCAGGCAGGAGCTGTCGCCGGCGACGAGCACCTCGGCGTCGGTCTCGCGGACGTGTCGTGCCTTGTCCGCCCCCATCGCGACCGAGAGGTCGGGGTTCTTCACCGCGAACGTGCCCCCGAAGCCGCAGCACTCCTCCGCAGCCGGAAGGTCCACCAGCTCCAGCCCGCGCACGGCCTCGAGGAGTCGCCGGGGCCGGTCGCCCACGCCCAGGAGCCGTAGCGAGTGACAGGTCGGGTGGTAGGTGACGCGGTGCGGGAACGACGCACCGACGTCGGTCACACCGAGCACGTCGACCAGGAACTCGCTGAGCTCGTGGACCTTCGGCCCGAGCTCGGTGACCGCCTCGTGGAGGCGGGCGTCCCGGGCCCGCTCGGCCACCATCCCGTGCTGGTGCCGTGCGGAGCCGGCACAGGATCCCGACGGCGCCACCACGGCGTCGTACCCGGCGAACGCCGCGACGAAGCTGCGCACCGCGGGCACCGCCTCGTCGAGATACCCGGTGTTGACCATCGGCTGTCCGCAGCAGGTCTGGGCCTCCGGGAACTCGACCTCGACCCCGAGGCGCTCCAGCACGGTGACCACGGCACGACCGACGCCGGGGAACAACGCGTCGTTCACACACGTGACCATCAGTGCGACGCGCATGCTCCCCATCATGCCGCTGTGCGCCCACCGGCACCGGTCCGACGACCCCGTGCGAGCGGGGGACCTCGAGGTCCGATACCCGCTCGCAGGTGTCGGTGCCCGTCCCTAGGCTGACGTGGTGCCGATGACCGACCGCCCCTGGCTGCCGCTGGCCGCCGTGGCCACCACGCTGGTGCTGTGGGCGTCCGCCTTCGTGGCGATCCGGCACCTCGGGCACGACTTCACTGCCGGCGGCCTGTCGCTGGGCCGGCTGGTCGTGGGCTCGATCGCCCTGGGCGCCGTCGCGCTGTCACGCGGCCTCCACCGCCCGAGCGGACGCGACTGGCTGGGCCTCGTCGTGATCGGGGTGCTGTGGTTCGGCGTCTACAACGTCGCCCTCAACCAGGGCGAGCACCACGTCGACGCCGGTACGTCGGCGATGCTGATCCAGATCTCCCCGGTCCTGATCGCCGTCCTCGCCACGATCTTCCTCGGCGAGCGGTTCACACCCTGGCTCGCCGTCGGGCTGGTGCTCGCGTTCGCCGGAGTGGTCCTGATCGGTGTCTCCCAGCCGTCCGGCCACAACGACGTCGCGGGCGTGCTCCTGTGCCTCCTCGCGGCGTTGGTGTACTCGGTCGCGCTCGTGGTGCAGAAACCGCTGGTCTCACGCCTGTCCGCGCTCCACGTCACCTGGCTCGCCTGCACGATCGGCGCGGTCGCCTGCCTGCCGTTCGCGGGCCAGCTGGTCTCCTCCGCCCGCGACGCCTCCGCCTCCGACCTCTGGTGGGTGGTGTACCTGGGGCTGTTCCCGACCTCGATCGCGTTCACGACCTACGCCTTCGCGCTGCAGCACATGACCGCGAGCAGCCTCGGCATCATGACCTACCTCGTGCCGCCGCTGACGATCCTGATGGGCTGGGTCTTCCTCGGCGAGACGCCACCCGTCATGGCGTACGCCGGTGGCGCGCTCGCCCTGGTCGGGGTCGCGGTCGCCAGGAGGAGGTCTCGGTCGCAGAGCGCCGAACCTCGCTCGGACGAGGTCGCAGCGCCGACGGCCTGAGCCGGAGATGCTGCCGCCGTGAACGTCGTCGCCCGCGAGCTCAGCCGACCTCGGGGCCGACTTCGGGGCCGAGCCCGAACCAGGGCAGGCACCGCTCGACTCCGGTGACCTCCGCGGTGAAACCGGACGCACGCCACGACTCCCGGGAGAGCCGGAGGTACTGGAGGTCGACGGCGCCCTGCGCTCCGTGCACGCGGCCGACGCCGTTGTCGACGTACCCGAGCCGGCGCGAGACGGCCAGTGATGCGGCGTTGGAGTGCTCGGCCGAGGAGACGGCGGCGTCGGCCCCCAGGTGGCCGAAGGCGAGGGCCATGATCCCGGCCCGCATGGCGGTGCCGAGCCCTCGCCCGCGCATGCCTGGCTCCAGCCAGGAAGCGGAGTCGACGGTGCGCAGGGTGGGGAAGTCGTCACCTTCGAGTGACTGGATCCCGACGACTCGGCCGGCGTGCTCGACGACCAGGTCGAGGCACCACGAGGAGGGTGACCACAGCCCACGGTGGCGCCAGAGACCTGCGACGAGCCGCCGCTCCCGATCACGGACCTCGGGCAGCGGCGCGAACCTCTCCAGGTGTGGGTCGAGCTCGAGGTCGCCGGGGAGGGCGGCCACCAAGGGGTCCAGGTCGCCGTCGGTCACGCCGCGCAGCAGCACCTTCCCGCTGACGATCCGCAGGGCGAAGAAGGGCCACTCCACCCACGGAGGCTAGGGCCGCTCGCCCTCCGGCGTCACGTCGGTTTCGAGCCAGCCGCGGAAGGCGTCCAGGTTGCGCGTCGACTCGCCGCGCAGGTTGCGCCACTCCCACTCCTTGCGGATCGAGGAGGCGAAGCCGAGCTCGAGGATCGTGTTGAAGGAGCCGTCGGCATGGATCAGCACCGCGCCGAGCAGCCGGTCGATCTCCTCGGCAGTGACCAGCGACAGCGGCAACCGGGCATCGAGGTAGATGTCTCCCAGGTGGTCCACGGCGTAGGAGACGGCGTACGTCTTGAGGTTGCGCTCCAGCAGCCAGCGGTAGACGCGCTCGTGGTTCTCGTCCGGGTTGCGGCACACGAACGCGTGCACACCGAGGGCGTGCGGCCCGACGTCGAGCCGCACCGGCGTCTGGAGCTTGCGCTCGCCGGGCAGCGCGAAGCTGAACGACCCCTGACGCTCATCGAACTCGAGGTCGTTGTCGGTCAGGTAGTCGCGCAGCACCTGGGCCGGGTCACTCATGCCTCGACCCTACGACCGGATCAGACCAGCTCGCGAAGGGCGGCGCGAGCACGCCCGTAGACGTCGAGCGTGCGCTCGGCCGTGTCCTCCCACGAGAAGGCGCGACTCCGGGAGTTGGCTCCCGCGGAGAGCGTGGCCCGCAGCCCGTCGTCGAGCAGCACCCGGCCGATCGCATGTGCCCACGCCCGGGGCTCGTGGGTGTCGAGCAGCAGCCCGCTCACCCCGTCGGCCACCACGGTGGTGAGCCCACCGACGGCGGCCGCGACGACCGGGGTGCCGGCGGCCTGGGCCTCGGCCGCGACGAGGCCGAACGACTCGTTGTACGACGGTACGGCGACCAGCGAGGCGGCCGCGTCCCAGACCGCCAGCTCCGCGGGTGGGACCGGTGGCACGAACCTGACCACGTCGGAGATCGCGAGCTCGGCGGCCAGGTCGGCCAGTGCCTCGGGGTGGTCGAGTCCCGTGCCGGAGGGTCCACCGACGATCGGGACGACGAGCCGCGACCTCAGCCCGGGCTCGTGCTCGAGCAGGTCGGCGACGGCCCGGAGCAGCACGTCGGGCCCCTTGAGCGGCTGGAGCCGCCCGGCGAACAGGACGACGTGGGCGTCGAGCGGAAGCGACAGGTGCTCGCGTGCCGCGTGGGTGTCCCGCGGCCGGAAGACGTTGAGGTCGACCCCCGGATGGACCACCTCGACGCGGCCCGGGTCGGCGTCGTACAGACCGACCAGCTGCTCGGCCTCGAGGTCGGTGCTGGCGACCAGCATGTCGGCGGCCTCGACCACCTGCTCCTCGCCGATGATGCGTGCCGCCGGCTCGGGCAGGTCGCCGCTGGCCACCGCGCCGTTCTTGACCTTGGCCATCGTGTGCATCGTGTGCACCAGCGGGACACCCCACCGGTCGCGGGCCAGGGCGCCGACCTGGCCGGACAGCCAGTAGTGGGAGTGGACCAGGTCGTAGTGCCCGAGAGGCAGACCGGCCTCGGCTCGCAGCACCTCGCGGGCGAACGTGCACAGCTGTCCGGGGAGCTCGCCCTTGCCGAGCCCCTCGAACGGGCCGGCGTGGATGTTGCGCACGGTGATCCCGTCACCGGCCTCGACGACCGGGTCCGTCCGCGACGAGGTCGCCCTGGTGAAGATGTCCACCTCGATGCCGGCCTCGGCCAGGCGGCGGGAGAGCTCGAGGACGTAGACGTTCAGGCCCCCGGCGTCGCCCGTGCCCGGCTGGTCGAGCGGCGACGTGTGCACGCTGACCATCGCCACCCGGCGGACGGCGTCAGCCTCGGTGAGCCCCACGGCGTACTCCTCCCCGGCCCGCAACACGGACCCGAACCGCCCAACCGCGCGCATGACCCGGGAATTCCCGCCGCGTCCACGAGCCGGTGGCCGGCCGCGAGGCAGTCAGAGGGTCGCGCGGGGGGCGCGACGGCTGCGGTGGGCCAGGCCGGCCCCGCAGACGAGCCCCACGACCGCGCCGAACGCCGCGTCGACCCCCTGCGGGTCGGACACGGACTGGTGCACGATCGCGAACACCCCCCACACCAGCGCCGGGACGGCGACGGCGACGAAGACGCGCAGCGCGAGGAAGTCGCTGCGGACCAGGAGCAGGCCGAGGCCGAGGAGAGCGACGGTGAGCAGGACCGCTCCGATCGGAAGCAGACCCGCCCTCGCCGCTGCGCCGTCGGCGAGGAACGAGGCCACCACCCAGGCGGCACCGCCCACCAGACCGGCGAGCTGCGAGCTGCGCCGCAGTCCGAGCGGACCGGGCGAGGCGTCCACATGGCGTCCCATGGCCCGAGCAGTCTGCCACCCACGCCCGGCGAGGCAGTCCCGGCGGTGCAGAATCGGCGTCATGCCCACGCCAGAAGGCCGGCGTACCGCCGTCGTCACCGGAGCCAGCAGCGGGATCGGAGCGGCCACCGCCCGCGCGCTCGCCGCGGAGGGGTACGCCGTGTGGTGTGCTGCCCGGCGCAGCGACCGGGTCGAGGCGCTCGCCGAGGAGATCGGCGGGACACCCGTGACCTGTGACGTGACCTCTCCGCAGTCGGTGGCGGCACTCGCCGCCTCGGTCGGCGAGACGCTTCACGTCCTGGTCAACAACGCGGGCGGCGCCTTCGGCCTGCAGCCGGTGGCCGAGGCCGACCCCGAGGACTGGCGGCGGATGTACGAGGTGAACGTGCTCGGGCTGCTCCACGTCACCCAGGCCCTCCTGCCGGCGCTGCGGGCGAGCGGCGACGGCCTGATCGTGAACGTCGGGTCGACCGCCGGCCGGATCGCCTACGAGGGCGGTGCGGGATACACCGCCGCGAAGCACGGCACCCAGGTCGTCACCGAGACGCTGCGGCTGGAGCTGGTCGGCGAGCCGATCCGGATCAGCGAGATCGCGCCCGGCATGGTGCGCACCGAGGAGTTCGCCACCGTCCGGTTCGAGGGCGACCGGGCCCGGGCCGACGCCGTGTACGCCGGGGTGGCCGAGCCGCTGGTGGCCGAGGACGTCGCCGACGCGATCGCCTGGATCGCGACCCGGCCCGCGCACGTCAACATCGACGAGCTGGTGATCAAGCCGCGGGCACAGGCCGCACAGCACAAGGTCCATCGCGAGTCCTGAGCATCCGTCGGCGTCTGACCCGTGGGACCCGGCTGTCGCGATCGGCCCGGTGCGACCAGACTGCCAGGCATGCAGACGATCGGACTGGTCGGCGGGATGAGCTGGGAGAGCACCGCGGTCTACTACCGCGACCTCAACCTCGGCGTGCGCACACGCCTCGGCGGTCTCTCGTCACCGAAGATGGTGCTCAGCACCGTGGACTTCGCCGAGCTGACCGCCCTCGAGGACGCCGACCGCTGGTCGGCCATCGGCGACCTGCTCAGCGACGCCGCCCGGGGGGTCGAGCGTGCCGGCGCCGACTTCCTGCTGCTGTGCACGACGACGTTCCACAAGGTGGCCGACCAGATCGAGGCGGCGGTGGGCATCCCGATGCTGCACCTCGGCGACGTCGTCGCCGAGGAGGTCCGCTCGCAGGGCGTCACCAAGGTCGGCTTCATCGGCACGACGGTGGCGATGTCCGACGGGTTCTTCGCCGACCGGCTCGCCAGGCACGGCCTCGAGACGGTGATGCCCGACGCGCGTCATCACGACCTCCTCAACAGCGCGATCTACGACGAGCTCGTGCACGGCCGGGTCGTCGACGCCACCCGCCGCCGCGTGCTGGGGGTGATCGAGGAGCTCTGGGACGCCGGTGTCGGCGGCGTGCTGCTGGGCTGCACCGAGCTGGAGCTGCTGGTCAAGCAGCCCGACGTCGAGCTCCCGGTCTACCCGTGCACCACCCTGCACGTGAACGCGGCTCTGGACCGGGCACTGACCGGCTGACGGCTCACGCGCGGTCGGCGAGGAGGAGGTCGGCCAGGGCCCGCTGCTCGGGGCTGAGGTGCTGCTGGGGGATCGTGACGGACCGGTCGCCCACCTCGAAGGTGTAGCTGAACGCATCGGGGAACGACGTGGCCCCGGCCGGCGCGACGAGGTCGATCCGGTCGACCAGCTCGCGGGCCGACGAGGCGATCGGGTCGCCGGCGGCGAGGTCGACCGACCCCTCGAGGGTGAGACCGGCGATGCCGCCGGTGCGCCGCACCCGGACGACACCGGATGCCGGAGGCGTCGCCGCCGGCGACGCGGAGCCGGACCCACCCGGCGTGACTCCGACCGTCGTCCAGGCCCGGCCAACCGCATCGGCGTGGACGCCCGCCACCGCGATCGTGGCGGCCGCGAAGTCGGCGAAGTCGGTGTCGGCACTGACGCGGCCGCCGGTCAGAGCGGCGTACCAGACCTGTCCCGCCCCCTCCCAGGTGTCGCCGCCGATCGCGGTCGCGGCGAGGTAGAAGGCTCGGCTCGGGATGCCGGAGTTGGTGTGGACGCCACCGTTGTCGTCGGTGGTGTCGACGTAGTCGGCCATGTCGCCGACCTGGGGGTCCTTCCCGAGCGTCGGGTCGTCGTAGGCCGTGCCCGGGTGGGCCATGTCGCGCAGCGCCCGGGCGTGGATGCCGGGCAGGAAGATGCCCTGACCGACCAGCCAGTCCGCCTGCGCGGCGCTCTGGTGCAACAGCTGCTGCTTGAGGCACATCCCGAAGCAGTCGGAGACCGACTCGTTGAGTGCACCGGACTGCCCTTGGTAGGTCAGCGCCGCCGTGAACTGGGTGACCGCGTGGGTGAACTCGTGGCCCAGCACGTCGACCGGCTTGGTGAAGGAGCCGAAGACCTTCCCGTCGCCGTCGCCGAAGACCAGCTGCTCGCCGTTCCAGAAGGCGTTGTCGTAGCCCTGCTCGTAGTGCACGGTGAGCACCACCTGCGCGCCGTTGCCGTCGTACGACGAGCGGGAGAAGACCTCGCTGTACATCGCGAGCGTCGCGGTGACACCGTCGGCCGACTCGTCGACGGCCGCGTCACCCGACACCGCGTCACCGGCCGACCGCACCACCTCACCCGGAAGTGTCGACCCGTGGTCCGCCGTGTGCACCACCCAGGCCGCATCGCCGGTCGCGGGCCCCGCAGCGCTCGGCGTCACCGGGCCCGTCCGCCCCTCTCGCAGCTCCTGGTCGCGCGCCAGCGTCAGCCGGCAGTGGTCGGCCGCCTCGTGGGACGACGCGGCGATGCGCTCGAGGAGGAACGGGGGCACGAAGCTGCAGGATCCGAGACTCATGGCTCCGTTGTACGCCGCCCCACCGACGGCGCCAAGGGGTCGCGCACCGGCGGTCGCGCACGGCGTACGGCGTGCACCATCACGTCGTCCACGAGTCACAGACCGGTCAGGATCACCAGCTCGCGGGTGGCACGGGTCATGGCGACGTAGCGGTCGACGGCTCCCTGGACACCCTCTTCTCCCTCGCCGAACGAGTCAGGGTCGACCAGGACGACCAGGTCGAACTCGAGACCCTTCGCCAGCACCGGCGTCAGCGAGCGGACCCGCGGTCGCGGCACGAAGCTCGCAGAGCCGATCACACAGCCGATGCCGTCGGCGTTCTCGGCGAGCCAGGCGTCCACGATCGGCTCCAGCTCGGTGATGCTCCCGTGTACGACCGGGACGCCGCTGCTGCGGATCGAGGTCGGCACGTTCGCGTCGGGCAGCGCTGCCCGGATGACCGGCTCCGCCTCCGCCATCACCTCCGCAGGGGTGCGGTAGTTGACGGTCAGCGACGCGTGGTGCACACGGTCCAGACCGACGCGCTCCAGCCGCTCCTGCCAGGACTCGGCGAAGCCGTGCCGCGCCTGCGCGCGGTCTCCGACGACGGTGAGGCTGCGGGACGGGCAGCGCAGGAGCAGCATCTGCCACTCCGCGTCCGTGAGCTCCTGCGCCTCGTCCACCACGATATGCGCGAAGGGCCCCGCCAGCAGGTCCGCGTCGGTGATCGGCACGGACCCCTCGTCGACCAGGGCCTGCTGCAGATCCTCCCCACGCAGCATCGACATCAGCTGCATCTCGGAGTCGTCGGTGGCGATCAGGTGGTCGACGACCCGCGACCTCTCCTCCGCCTCGGCGGCCTGAACCGCCGCCCGGCGACGCCTGCGCCGGGATGCCTCCGGATCGCCGAGCCGCTGCCGGGCGGCGTCGAGGAGGGGGAGGTCGGAGGCCGTCCAGGCCCCGGGGTCGGCACGCTGCAGCCTCTGCACCTCGTCGGGCTCCAACCAGGGCGCGCACCGGCGCAGGTAGGCCGGCACCGACCACAGGTCACCGACCAGGTCCGTCGCCTCGATCAGGGGCCATGCGCGGGCGAACGCGTCGGCCAGCTCGGCGTTCTGCGCGAAGGCACGGCGGATCAGCTCGTGCGACACGTCGGGGTCGCCGCCGTGCTTGTCGGCCAGGATCGTCAGGAGCTCCTCCCAGACCAGGTCGCGGCCGTCGTTGTGCGGCGTACCGGGATCCAGCGACCCGAACGCCTCGGCCCAGTCGTCCGCGCCGAGCCACACGTCGGACCAGGGCGTCTCGACCTCCATGCCCCAGGTGGGCGGCTCCTCGTACAGCCGGACAGCGGGCTCGATGGCCGTCACCATCGCCGCCGTCGCCTTGAGCCGCGCCACTTCCGGGTCGGGCTCGTCGGGCGCCGCGGCGCCCTCCGGCAGCAGGTCGCGCAGGGTCGCCGTCCGCACACCCTCCTCGCCGAGGCTGGGCAGCACGTCGGCCACGTAGGCCAGGTAGGGCTGGTGGGGGCCGACGAAGAGCACGGCGCCACGCCCCGGCCCGAGCCGCGGGTCGGCGTACAGCAGGTACGCCGCGCGGTGCAGCGCGACGACGGTCTTGCCGGTCCCCGGCCCGCCGTCGACCACCAGCGTGCCGCCCGACCCGGCCCGGATGATCGCGTCCTGGTCGGCCTGGATCGTGGTCAGGACGTCCCGCATGCGGGGTGACCGGCTGCTGCCCAGGCCGGCGATGAACGCCGACTGGTCGTCGAGCGCGGCATGACCGGCGAAGCCGTCGGCGGTGAACACCTCGTCCCGGAAGTCGGTGATCCACCCCCGGGTCCACCGGTAGCGGCGGCGGCTGGCCAGGCCCATGGGGTGCGCGTGCGTGGCCCCGAAGAACGGCTCCGCCGCGGGCGAACGCCAGTCGACCAGGAGCCGGTGTCCGGCGCCGTCGGTGAGCCCGAGCCGCCCGACGTACACCGGCTCGGCCCCGTCGGTGGTCACCATCCGGCCCAGGCACACGTCGAGACTGAAGCGACGCAGCAGTCGCAGCCGTGCGGTCAGGCGGTGGATCTCCTGGTCGCGGTTGAGCGCGGCCTCGCCGGTGCCGCCGGCCTTGCGGCGTTCGGTGGCGAGGCGCTCGGTGAGGTCGTGGATGGTCGAGTCCAGGCTCCCGGCCAGGGTGGCGAAGTGCCGCTCGTCGGCGGCGATCAGCTCCGGATCCGCTTTGGGGGCGAGGTGGTCGGGGAGGTCGAACGGGCTGTGCGTCACTGCGGTCACGTGGTGGAGCTCCGGTCTGCCGAGGGTCGGGGCCGGTGATTCTGGAGCACGAGGGGGGTCTTGCCACAAGCCCCCGGCTGGGCTATACGTTGACAGTGGCGAGGGAGGAACCCCTCGCCTTCGTCATGCCCGCACCGACGTCCGGCCTCACCGGAGCGTCACCAGGCTTTCGTCGGCCCGATCGGGCCATCCGTGAGAGGGCCCGCGTCACCGCATGTCAGCCAGCCAGGAGCCGCGTGCCGAGACCGACGCCCCCGGCTGGGTCCGCAGGCTCACCGGTCTGGCCTGGGTGCACCGGTCCAACATCCTGGTCTCGTTCGCGGCGGCCGTGCTCGGCAGCCTGGGCCAGGCTGTCGTACCGCTGGTCGCCCGGAAGATCGTCGACGACGTCATCGGCCGGGACGGCGCACCTCTGTGGCCGTGGCTGGTACTTCTGGTGGTCATCGCCGTGCTGGTCTTCTGGCTGGCCTACCTGCGCCGCTACCGCGGCGGCCTGGTCGGCATCGCGGTGCAGTACGACCTGCGCAACCGGATGCACGACCACCTCCTCACCCTCGACGAGCAGAGCCGGTCGCAGCTGTCCACCGGGCAGGTCGTCGCCCGCGCCAACGGCGACACCGCCCTCGTCCAGGGGCTCTTGAACTTCCTCCCGCTGATGACCGGCAACCTGCTGATGATGTTGACCTCGCTGGTGATCATGTTCGTGCTGTCGCCGCTGCTGGCGCTGGTCGGCCTGGTGATCGCCCCGGCGCTCTTCGTCGTCTCCTACCGGATGCGGATCAAGATCTTCCCCGCCACCTGGGACGGTCAGCAGCGCGAGGGTGAGGTCGCGGAGGTCGTCGACGAGGACGTGAACGGCGTCCGTGTCGTCAAGGCGTTCGGCCAGGAGGAGCGCGAGCTGCGCCGGATGGTCGGCATCGTGCAGACGCTGTACGGCGTGCGCATGCGCGCGAACCGTCTCCAGGCCCGCTACCAGCCCCTGCTGGAGGCGATCCCGGTGCTCGCCCAGGTGGCGGTGCTGGCCCTCGGCGGCTGGATGGCGTTGCACGACCAGATCTCGATCGGCACCTTCCTGGCGTTCTCGACGTACGTCGGGCAGTTCGTCGCGCCGGCCCGCCAGCTGGCCGGCGTCCTGACCGTCGGTCAGCAGGCGCGCGCCGGCGTCGAGCGGATCTTCCAGCTGCTCGACCTCGAGCCGCAGATCACCGACCCACCGGACGCCGTCGATCTCCCCGAGGTCCGCGGGGAGATCGAGCTGCGGGGCGTCCGATTCGGCTACGGCGGCGAGCCGGTCCTCGACGGGCTCGACCTCCACCTCCGTGCGGGCGAGCGCGTCGCTCTCGTCGGGGGCAGCGGGAGCGGCAAGTCGACCGTCACCCGGCTCGTCAACCGCCTCCTCGACCCCGACGAGGGACAGGTGCTCGTCGACGGGTACGACGTCCGCGGGGTCACCCTGCGCTCGCTGCGCCGTCAGGTGGGCGCGGCGTTCGAGGAGAGCTTCCTGTTCTCCGACACGATCGCGGCGAACATCGCCTACGGCCGTCCCGGAGCCACCCGCGAGGAGGTGGCGGACGCGGCCCGCGTCGCGGGTGCCCACGACTTCATCTCCGAGATGGCCGAGGGCTACGACACCCGCGTCGGCGAGCGCGGCCTCAGCCTCAGCGGCGGCCAGCGGCAGCGGGTGGCCCTCGCCCGCGCGATCCTGTCCGACCCGCGAGTCCTGCTGCTCGACGACGCGACGAGCGCGGTCGACTCCGCCACCGAGGCGGGGATCTTCGCCCGGCTCCGCGACGTCCTCGCCGGCCGCACCAGCCTGATCGTGGCCCACCGCGTCTCGACCCTGGGCCTGGCCGTCCGGGTCGTGCTCCTCGACGGCGGCCGCGTCGCCGACCAGGGGACCCACGACGAGCTGATGGCCCGCAACCGCGCCTACCGCGAGCTGCTCACCGGGCTGGACGACGAGGCGGCCGGCGCGGTCGGCGACTCGATCGAGACGCTCAGCCAGGTCGACGTCACGCCCGCCGCCTGGCAGCGCGGCACGGGCGACCGGGCCGAGGCCGTGCGCCAGGCGACGGAGCGGGCCACCGCCCGGATCGCCCACCGGCCGGCCCTGGGCCCGGGCCTGGGCGGCGGCTCCTGGCGGCTCCATCTCGCGCCGACCCCCGAGCTGCTGGCACGGGTCGAGGCGCTGCCTCCCGTGCGCGACCACCTCGACCCGGACCTCGCCCGCGAGACCCAGGCGGATCCGAGCTTCTCGCTCCGGAGCCTGGTCGCCCAGTTCCGCTGGTCCTTCGGGCTCGGGCTTGCGCTCGTCGTCGTCGACGCGGTCTGCGGCCTGGCCGGCCCCTACCTGGTCCGCATCGGCGTCGACCACGGCGTCGAGGCGAACGCCGCCCACGTGCTGTGGTGGGCCTCCGCGGCGTTCCTGCTCGTAGCGCTCGTCGACCTGCTCGACCAGATCGCCTCGACGTTCGTCACCGGCCGGATCAGCGAGCAGATCATGGCCGGCCTCCGCATCCGGATCTGGGCCCAGCTCCAGCGCCTCTCGCTGGACTACTACGAGCGCGAGATGGCCGGCCGGATCATGACCCGGATGACCACGGACGTCGACCAGTTCGAGACCCTGATCGAGAACGGCCTGCTCCAGGCCGTGGTCTCGCTGGTCACGTTCTTCGGCGTCGGCGTCGCGCTCCTGCTGATGGACCTCGAGCTGGCGCTGTGGACGATGGCGGTCCTCGTGCCGCTGGCCGTCGCGACGGTGTTCTTCCGCCGCGTCACCCACCGGCTCTACGACATCGTCCGCGAGGCGCTCGCCGTGGTGAACGCCGACTTCCAGGAGTCGCTGTCGGGCGTCCGCGAGGCCCAGGCCTTCGTGCACGAGGACCTGACCGTCGAGCGCTTCCACCGTCTCGGGCGCCGCTACTACGACGGACGCGCCCTCGCCCAGCGCACGATCGCGACGTACTTCCCGTTCGTGCTGTTCCTCTCGGCCATCGCCGACGTGATCGTGCTCGGCGTGGGCGCCCACCTGATCGAGCAGGGCCGGCTGACCACCGGCGTGCTGATCGCGTTCCTGCTGTACCTGACGATGTTCTTCTCGCCGATCCAGCAGCTGTCGCAGGTCTTCGACTCCTGGCAGCAGACCCGGGTCTCGGTCGGCCGGATCTCCGACCTGATGCGCCTGCGCACGATCACCCCCGACCCGACCGACCCGGTCCCGCTCGGCGACGTGCGCGGCGAGCTCGCCCTGCACGACGTCCACTTCACCTACCCGCAGGCCGAGGTCGTCGCCGACGAGCGCGGGCCGGCCGACGCGGTACCGACCGGCCCTGCCGTCGTACGCCGGAGGCCGCCGGAGGCCCTGCGCGGCCTCGACCTGCGGGTCGCCGCCCGCGAGACGGTGGCTCTCGTCGGGGAGACGGGCGCCGGCAAGTCGACGGTGCTGAAGCTGATCGCCCGGTTCTACGACCCCGACTCCGGGTCGGTCACCCTCGACGGCCACGACCTGCGCACGCTGTCGCTGCGCGACTTCCGCGCCCGGCTGGGCTACGTGCCCCAGGAGTCGTTCCTGTTCACCGGGACGGTCCGCGACAACATCGCCTACGGGCGGCCCACGGCCACCGACGCCGAGGTCGAGGCGGCCGCGCGCGCCGTCGGTGCTCACGACCTCGTCGCGACCCTGCCCGGCGGCTACCTCCACGAGATCTCCGAGCGCGGGGGCTCGCTCTCCTCCGGCCAGCGTCAGCTGATCGCCCTGGCTCGAGCCGAGCTGGTCGACCCGGCGGTGCTGCTCCTCGACGAGGCCACCGCCAACCTCGACCTGGCGACCGAGGCGAAGGTGTCGGCCGCCATGGCGGCGGTCGCCGGACGGCGTACGACCATCCTGATCGCCCACCGCCTGCAGACCGCGCGGACCGCCGACCGGATCGTCGTGCTCGGGCAGGGCCGGGTCCTGGAGGAGGGAACCCACGACCACCTGGTCGCCCGCGACGGCCGCTACGCCGCCATGTGGCGGGCCTTCGAGCTGGTCTCGGACGGACGTCGTCCCTGATGCCGTCCCCTGACATCGTCCCCAAGGTAAAAATGCCCGCTCCGGGAAGGTGCGGATCCGTTCGTACGCCTGGCCTCGCACGACGGAATCCGCAGAACGCCTCCCGGACGCATCGTCGATCCGTCGCTCGCCGCCGGTTCGACCCTCCGCTACGCCCGTCCGGCCGGGCCGGTGGCGGCGGTGTGGCGTCATGACCGACGACTTGACCGTCTCTTAAGTCACAAGGAGGAAAACACCGATGTGCACCAAGTCCCCCCATGGTGCCCAGGGCCGTCTCTGCGAGGACTGCCTGGGAGACCGCATCAACCGAACGGTTGAGCTGGCGAGCCGCGACCGCGCCCTGATCCCCCTCTGGGCGCGCCAACGTCGGTTCCGCGTACGCCCCGCGTACGTCGAGATGCACCGCAGCGATCCCCTCACGGCGTAAGCCTCCTCCGACGCAGGGCCCGGTCGTACCTCGACCGGGCCCTCGTCGCGTCCGGGGGTCCCTCGCCTGGACGGATAGTCCCCGACGAAATGGCTGGACCTGAGCACCGATCCCAGCCATTTCGTCGGGGACTATGCGCTCTCACGATGCGGGCCCGGGCGGCAGGCGCCGATAGCATCAGGGGTCATCCCACCCCTGCGAAAGCGACGCCGTACCGCCATGCCTCAGACCCGCATCGACCTCCGCAACGTCGCGATCGTCGCGCACGTCGACCACGGCAAGACCACGCTGGTCGACGCGATGCTCCACCAGGCCGGCGCGTTCACGGCGCACCAGGAGGAGGCGGGCGTCGCGGAGAGGATCATGGACTCCGGCGACCTCGAGCGCGAGAAGGGGATCACGATCCTCGCCAAGAACACCGCCATCCACTACACCGGCAAGAGCGCGGCCGACCTGGGTGCCGCGGACGGGATGACGATCAACATCATCGACACCCCGGGGCACGCCGACTTCGGCGGCGAGGTGGAGCGCGGGCTGTCCATGGTCGACGGGATCGTGCTGCTGGTCGACGCCTCCGAGGGTCCGCTGCCGCAGACCCGCTTCGTGCTCCGCAAGGCGCTGAACGCGGACCTCCCGGTCGTCCTGGTCGTCAACAAGGTCGACCGCTCCGACGCGCGCATCGCGGAGGTGGTCGACGAGACCTATGAGCTGTTCCTCGACCTGCTCGACGAGCACCACTCCCAGGACGCGCTCGACTTCCCTGTGGTCTACGCGTCGGCCAAGGCCGGCCGCGCCTCGTTGGAGGCGCCGCCCAACGGCGGGCTGCCCGACTCCCCCGACCTCGAGCCGCTGTTCCGCACGATCCTGGAGACGATCCCGGCGCCGACGTACGACGAGGGCGCGCCGCTGCAGGCGCACGTCACCAACCTCGACGCGTCGCCGTTCCTGGGCCGGATCGCCCTGGTCCGCGTCCACCAGGGCACGCTGCGCAAGGGGCAGAACGTCGCCTGGCTGCAGCGTGACGGCTCCTCGCGCACCGTCCGGGTGACCGAGCTGCTGATGACCGAGGCGCTCGAGCGGGTGCCGGCGGAGTCGGCCGGGCCGGGCGACATCGCGGCCATCGCGGGGATCCCCGACATCATGATCGGCGAGACCCTCGCCGACCCGGACGACCCCAGGCCGCTGCCGCTGATCACGGTCGACGAGCCGGCGATCTCGATGACCATCGGCACCAACACCTCGCCGCTGGTCGGCAAGGTGAAGGGCGCCAAGGTCACTGCCCGCCTGGTCAAGGACCGGCTCGACCGCGAGCTGGTCGGCAACGTCTCGCTGCGGGTGCTGCCGACGGACCGCCCGGACGCCTGGGAGGTGCAGGGACGCGGCGAGCTGGCGCTGGCCATCCTGGTCGAGCAGATGCGACGCGAGAGCTACGAGCTGACCGTCGGCAAGCCCCAGGTGGTCACCCGCGAGGTCAACGGCAAGGTGCACGAGCCGGTCGAGCGGCTGACCATCGACGCGCCGGAGGAGTACCTCGGCACGATCACCGAGCTGATGGCCTCCCGCAAGGGACGCATGGAGCAGATGACCAACCACGGCACGGGTTGGGTGCGGATGGAGTTCCTGGTGCCCGCGCGCGGTCTGATCGGCTTCCGCACCGAGTTCCTCACCGAGACCCGCGGCACGGGCATCGCACACCACGTCTTCGAGAGCTATGAGCCCTGGGCCGGCGAGATCCGGTCGCGCGCCTCGGGGTCGCTGGTCGCCGACCGCAGCGGTGCCGCCACGGCGTACGCCATGACGAATCTGCAGGAGCGTGGCGTGATGTTCGTGGAGCCGACCACCGAGGTCTACGAGGGCATGATCGTCGGGGAGAACTCCCGCGCGGACGACATGGACGTCAACATCACCAAGGAGAAGCAGCAGACCAACGTCCGCTCCTCCACCTCCGACAACTTCGAGAAGCTGGTGCCGCCCCGCAAGCTGTCGCTGGAGCAGTGCCTGGAGTTCTGCCGCGAGGACGAGTGCGTCGAGGTCACGCCGTACACCGTGCGGATCCGCAAGGTCGTGCTCGACCAGAACGAGCGCGCCAAGACGGCCGCCCGAGCCCGCAAGTCGGCTCGGTAGGGGCACCGTTGCCAGCGCGCTGAGGTCCACGCGGTGGCCCGTCAGCGGTGCAGGTGGTCCATCCAGTCATCCGGTACGCCGCCGGCGGGGCCGGGGGTGGGCTGGTCCGCCGGGTGGCTCTGCGGTCCGGCCAGCACCGGGCCCTCGTACGCCTGGTCGTTGCGGAAGTCCCAGAACCAGTCCTCGGCCGGCTCGAAGCTGGTCATCAACGGATGACCGGACTCCTTCCAGTGCGCGGTGGCGTGCTGACCCGGTGAGGTGTCGCAGCAGCCGATATGGCCGCACTGCGCGCACCGCCGCAGGTGGAACCACCAGCCGCCCGCCTCGAGGCACTCCACGCATCCCGTCCCGGAGGGCTCCGCCGACGGGTCCACTCCCTCGATGCTCATCCCACCACTCTCCCAGGCGATCAGCTCGCGGCGCGATGGCGGAGCCACCGGGCGCGCTTCTCGGCGGTCAGCGCACGGCGTTGAGCGACGGTCTGGGTCGGCGTCCACCACGGAGGCTGCTCGACGGTCCACCGGCGGTCCGCCACCGGCGTACGCGCAGCCCGGGCGTACGCCGCATGGAGACGGCCGACGAACCTCCAGGGGTCCGCGAGGTCGCCGGTGACCATGATCACCGGCTCGAGCCCGACGGAGCGGTAACGATCCTCGCGTTCGACGTCTCGCCGCCGCTGGTTGCGTGCGAGGTGCAGGTCACTGTCGTACTCACCCGCGACACCTGCCGCCACGTCGAGCAGGTCCGGGGTCGCCACATGACGACCGCCGAGGTCGAAGACCGGCTGGTTGGCGGCGGGACGGCGCCGACCGGCCTCGCTCGACCAGATGCCGCGCATGGAGACCTCCGCCGGAGACCAAGCGTTCTCCTCCATCAGGTCCACGACTCTCCGGCCCCGGCCGATGCCGTCCCAGCCCGAGCCGCGCGCGACGAGCAGGGCGGGCTCGTCGCGGCTGACGAGGTCGTCGTACGCCGCCATGTCGGCGTACTCCACCGCCCGATCCTCGAACGGGCAGGCAGTGGCGGATCTCGAAGAGCAAGGCGTACGTCGCGAGCGTCACCCGGATGCCGGCGTACGGCTGGATCTCGGTCGGGTCGAGTCGCTCCTCGCTGATCGCGACGCCGGGCTGCGCTCGCACCGAGCTGTCCATCAGGGCCAGGGTCACCGGCGGCCGTCCCGCCGCGTCGGCCCCGTCGAACCACCGGCCGCCGAGCCACCGCAGCGCGGCCCATCCGGTGACCGCGCCGTACGCGGGCAGCACCGCCGCAGCCTCCACGATCCGCTGCTCGACCGTCTCCGTCGCCGCCGCCGGGACGTACAGGCCATGACTCGTCCGCCGCCGGGCTCTGCCCCGAGCCTGCCCTCGGGTCGGTCCACCGGCACCGACGCGCACGGACCAGGCCAGCTCGGGCGCAAGGCCGAGCGGCCGCGGAGAGGGGTCGGATCGGGACACCCTCCGATCGTGCTCCGGATCGTCACCTCGCCGTCGCGCTCATCCACAGCCCTTCCGGATAGTCCCCGACACAATGGTCGGGCAGGGCACCGGAACACGACCATCTTGTCGGGGACTACCCGGAAAAGGACGCCTACTGTTCCACGAACCAGCGGGCCAGGAGGGTGCCGTCCTCCTCGACGAGCGTGGCCAGGCGCAGGGGTGCGTCGACCGGGGGGCCGTCGGTGATCCGGCGGTGCGAGCCACTGATCATCCGCGGCACCACCGTGGTGTCGAGCTCGTCGACCACGCCCTGGTCGAGCAGGTCGCGCAGCAGGTGGGGACCGCCCTCGGAGAGCAGGTGGCGAAAACCGCGCAGCACCAGCTCGTCCTTCATCCGCGCCAGGTCAACCCGGTGGGAGCCGAGCACGAGCACGTTCTCGCCGCCCAGCAGCGAGCGCGCCTCCTCCAGGTGGGGCGCGGTCGACACCGTCGCCATCAGCACCTGTCCCGACCGCGCCGACCGCTGGGTCGGCGGCACCGAGCCGGTGCGGGAGACCACGACCAGCGGCTTGCGCCCCACGGCGTACCCCTCGATCCGGACCGTCCCGGCCCCGACGACCACCGCGTCGGACAGCTCGCGCAGGAGGTCGAAGACCACCTTGTCGACGCCGTTGTTGATCGAGCGGCTGGTGCCGTCCTCGCCGGTGGCGGCGCCGTCCACGGTCGAGACCATGTTCACCCGCAGCCAGGGTTGATCGGGCGCCGCGTACACCGCCGACAGGTCGGCGTCCTCACCGAGCAGGACTCGCATCCGTCGTCTCCCGTCGTCGAGATCGTCGAGGGTCGGCCCCCATCGTCACACGCAGCCGACCGGCGGCGGTCAGAGGGTGCGACGGCTTGTCTACACTTCCGGGATGATCTCGCTGTCGGACCTGGCAGCGCTGCACAGCGAGTACGCCGACGTCCTGACCGCGCCGGTCGAGCCCGTGGTCGTCGGGGGCGTCACGATCGGCGGCTCGGAGCCGGTCCTGATGGGGACGGTCAACCTGTCCCGTGACTCGACGTACCGCGAGAGCGTCGCGGTCTCCACGGAGGCCGCGATCCGCAAGGCACGCACGCAAGTCGCCCAGGGTGCTCGCGTCGTCGACCTCGGTGCGGAGTCGAGCACGGCCCGTGCCGCACGGGTCGACGGCGAGCACCAACGCGCGAGCCTGCTGCCGGTGCTGGACGCACTGGCCGACGAGTGCGTGGTATCGGTCGAGACCTACAGACCCGACGTGGTCGAGGCGGCTCTGCACGCCGGAGCGCGGATCCTCAACCTGACCGGTCGCGACGGCGAGGACGAGATGCTCGCCGCGGTTGCGGCGTACGACGCGGTGGCGATCCTGTGCTTCTGCGAGCCCGGCGACGTCCGGGCCGACTCGCGGCACCCGACCGAGACCGACGCCCTGCCCTACCTGATCGACCACTTCGGGCCGCGGATCGAGCGCGCGCGCTCGCTCGGGGTGCGCCAGGTCGTGATCGACCCGGGCCTCGGCTTCTACTACGGCAACCTCGTCGACCCGGCGATCCGGGCCCGTCACCAGGCCGCCGTGCTCGTGCAGTGCTTCCGGTTGCGGACCCTCGGTGTGCCGGTCTGCAACGCGCTGCCCCACGCGTTCGACCTGTTCGAGGACCAGTTCCGCACTGCCGAGGGCTTCTTCGCCGTCCTGGCCCGACTCGGCGGCACCGATCTGTTCCGTACGCACGAGGTCGCGCACGTGCGCGCCGTCCTCGCGGCGATGGACGCCCTCGACGTGGCTCAGCCGAGGTGACCGCTGCCCCACCCCGGCCCAGCGGTGACCTGGGACCGGTCCTGCCACCCCGAAACGGTCCTGGCCCACCGCCCGATGCCCCACCCCCGGCCGAGCGGCGTCCCTGGTCGTTCAGCCGAGGTGACCGCGCACCGAGACGTGGCCTGAGAGCAGGTTGCGCGCGATCGTCCGGCGCTGGATCTCGTCAGTGCCCTCGTAGATGCGCAGCAGCCTGAGCTCGCGGTACCACCGCTCGATCGGCAGCTCGCGGGTGTAGCCCATGCCGCCGTGGATCTGCAGCACGCGGTCGACGATCTGGTTGGCGTGGACGCCGCCCGCCAGCTTGGCCATCGACTGCGCCTGCCGGCTGTCGAGCCCGTGGTCGACCTGCCACGCGGCCGTGAGCACGAGCCAGCGCAGCGACTCGATCTCGACCGCGGAGTCGGCGATCATCCACTGGATCGCCTGCCGGTTGGCGATCGGCTCCCCGAAGGTCACCCGGTTCCTGGCCTGATCCATCGCCATCTCGACCAGTCGTTCGCAGGAGCCGAGCGCCCGGGCGGGCAGCAGGTAGCGGCCTTTGCCGATCCAGCGCATGGCCAGCTCGAAGCCGCGGCCCTCCTCACCGAGGATCGCCGAGTGCGGCACCCGTACGTCGGCGAACGACAGGGCCGCCGGACCCCACTCCCCCATCGTCGGGATCACCCCTGACGTCCAGCCCGCCTCGCGGTCGACGAGGAAGCAGGTCACGCCGCCGTCGGAACCCTTCTCCTTGTCGGTGACGGCGAAGACCATCGTGAAGTCCGCGACGTCGCCGCCGGTGATGAACGTCTTCTCGCCGTTGATCACCCACTCGTCCCCGTCGCGTACGGCGGTGGTGCGGATGTTGCGGGCGTCCGAGCCCGCCCCGGGCTCGGTGATCGCGAAGCAGCTGCGGCGCGTGCCCTCGATCGTCGGCCGCAGGTAGGTCTCCTGCTGCTCGTCGTTGGCGTCGAACAGGATGTTGTCGGCGTCTCCGCCGAACTTGAACGGCACGAACGTGCGGCCGAGCTCGACCTCGATCAGTGCGTGCATGACCGCGCCGAGCCCCATCCCGCCGTACTCCTCGGGCGTCTGGATGCCGAAGAAGCCCGCCTCCCTCGCCTTGGCCTGCAGGGACGCGACCTCGTCGACGGTGACGCCGCGGTCCCCGTTGCGCTCGCGCTCGAGCACCTGAGGCTCCATCGGCACCAGCTCCTTGGTGACGAACGTCCGCACCCACTCGCGGACCTCGCGTTCCTCGTCGGTGAGGGTCAGGTCCATGCCGACGACCCTAACCGGGCGATCAGCCGAGGAAGCGGCGTACGGCGAGCGCCAGGCCGCGCGCGTACGTCGCCCGGCCGGCCCTCGACGTCATCCGGCGGGCATCCGTCGGGTTGCGCATGTTGCCCAGCTCGACCATCACCGTCGGCAGGTTCGAGAGGTTGAGCGTGGCCAGGTCCGACCGGAGGTCGAGGCCGTCGCCGCCGGCGACGTAGTCGGCGACGCGGAGACCGACGCTTCGCAGGGACGAGCGGGTGTCCAGAGCCAGCCGCCGCGACGACCGGAAGATGTCGTGGGTCCAGGGACGCCGGTCGGTCGGCGCGATCACGTGGAAGCCGCGGGCCCCGGCCGCGTAGGAGCCGTCGCCGTGGATGCTGATCTTGAGGTCGGCCGGCCGCTTGTTGCCGGCCCGTCCCCGGACGTCGACACAGGGACCCCACCGGTCCTCGCGGTTGGAGTGCCGGGTCAGCCGGACCGTCGCCCCGAGCGCGACGAGGCGTGCCTCGAGCACCCGGGAGACCTGCCAGGTGAACGTCGCCTCGGGATAGCCGCCGTCGGTGGCGGTACCGGTGGTGTTGCACGGCTTCTGGAAGCCTCCGGCCGGCACCAGCCGGTTGATCTCCGACGGGTAGTTGTGGTTGCCGAGCTGGTGTCCCGGATCGATCACGACCACCCGGCCAGCGAGGGGGAGCCGCGCCCGGCCGCCGTCGTCGGAGGTGACCCGGAAGTCGTGCGTGGCCTGTGCCGGTCCGGCGACGCCCAGGGTCACCACCGTGGCGAGGGCGACGAGAGCGGCGTACCGGCGGAGGATCACTCGTACCCCAGGACCTCGTGCCGCTTCTCCGCCCACGCCAGGGCCGAGCGGATCGCGTCGTCGAGCGACAGCTCGGTCCGCCAGTCGAGGAGCTCACGGGACCGGTCGACGTTCGCGTAGGCGCCGACGGCGTCGCCCGGTCGGGGTGGCGCCTCCGTGGTCGGCACCCGGCCACCGGTGACCCGCTCGAAGGCGTCGACCAGTTCGCGCACGGTGACCCCGCCGCCGCGCCCGATGTTGATCACCACGCTGGGGGTGCCGGCCTTCGCGAGGACGTCATCGAAGCGCTCGACGGCACGCACGTGAGCCCGGGCGAGGTCCCACACGTGCAGGTAGTCACGCAGCCCGGTGCCGTCGCGCGTGGGGAGGTCGGTGCCGGTGATGGTGAAGCCGTCCCGTTGTCCGCGCGAGGCCATCACCAGCTGGCCGAGCACGTGCGAGGGCTCCTTGGCGTAGATGCCGGACTCGAGGTCGGGATCGGAGCCGATCGGGTTGAAGTAGCGCAGCATGATCGCCCGGAGCCCCGTCGCGGCGGCCATGTCCTCCAGGGCCTGCTCGATCATCCATTTGGTGCGGGCGTACGGCGAGGTCGGCGCCAGGGGATCGTCCTCGCGCACCTCGAAGCCCTGGTCCCCGCCGGTCGAGGGGCCGGTCGAGGGGCCGGTCGAGGGGCCGGTCGAGGGGCCGGCCTTGACGGCGTAGAGCGACCCCGACGAGGAGAACACGATGCGCGCCTTGCCGAGCTGCTCGAGCTGGTCGAAGAGCTCCAGCGACTTCGCGACGTTGTCGCGGTAGTACTCGTACGGCTTCTCGACCGACTCCGGTACGACGATGCGTGCGGCCATGTGGATGGTCACGTCGAGGTCGGGGTGCTCCTCGACGATCCGGCGGACGAGCCCGCGGTCGCCGATGTCACCCTCGTAGAAGATCCGGTCGCGGACGAAGGCCTGCGGCCCGGTCAGCAGCGAGTCGAGCACCACTGGGACGTGACCGGCCTCCTCCAGCGCCTTGGCGGTCGTCGAGCCGAGATAGCCCGCTCCGCCGGTCACCAGGATCTTCATGCGGTCAGGGTAGCCAGGCGGGCTGGTCGCCCCCGCATCCTCGCCGGGGACGGGCCGCGCGCCGGTCGCACGTAAAGGATTCGGCGTCGGACCCCGGCGGCCGAGCCCCGGGTCTAGACTGACGCCCGTAACTCGGGGGAGGAGCGCGGGGGCGCTCCGGAGTTGCTGGGGGAAATCCATGGGCATCGCGCCTGAACGCGCCTTTGTGCCGTCGGTTGCGTCACTACGCATCCAGAGCCGCGCCCTGCGCGCGCTCCCGCTGACCGCGCTGGTGCTCGACCTCGTGCTCGTCACGGCCGCCGTGGCGCTGGCGGCGTACGGCCGGAGCCGGGTCCTGCTGTTCGACACGGCCAACGCTCCCGCTCTCTCCCAGACCGCCGGCGGGCCGACGCTCGGACAGTCCGTGGCCTTCGTCGCGGTGCCGCTCATCCTCGGCTGGATCCTGGTCATCGCCCTGCGCGGTGGCTACGACAGCGGAGTCTTCGGCGCCGGCGCCGAGGAGTACAAGGCCGTGGTCAACGGCAGCCTGCTCACGGCAGCCCTGCTGGGGATCGGCTGCTACCTGTCGAAGTTCCCGCTCTCGCGCGGCTTCTTCCTCTTCGCGTTCGGGATCGGCCTCCTCCTTCTGGTGGTAGGCCGCTTCATCCTCCGACGCTCGCTGCACCGCGCGCGCCGGCACGGCTCACTCGGCCAGCGCACGATGATCGTCGGCAGCGACGAGCACGTCGACGCGGTCGCCTCGGTGTTCCGGCGCGAGACCTGGCTCGGGTACGACGTGCTGGGCGCCCTGGTCCCCACCGTGGGCGACCCCGCGACCAAGGGCGGGGTCCAGGTCCTCGGTGACGTCGAGGAGGCGGCGGCGCTCGTCCGCGCGTACGGCGTCGACGTCGTCTTCGTCGTGGGCGGCGCCTTCCATCACCCGCTCGCGATGCGCAACCTGGTCTGGGACCTCGAGTCCGACAACGTGCAGGTGATCATGGCCCCCGGCGTCACCGACGTGTCGAGCGAGCGCATCCGCGTCCGACCTGTCGCCGGGCTTCCGCTGCTCCACCTCGACCGCCCGCGCTCGCAGGATGCCCTCCGTTGGGCCAAGCGCACCTTCGACATCGTCGGGTCGGCCACGATGCTCGCGATCGCCGCGCCCGTCATGCTGTGGGCGGCCTGGCAGATCCGGCGCCACGACGGGGGTCCGGTGCTCTTCCGGCAGACCCGTGTCGGGCGCGACGGCGACTACTTCACCTGCCTGAAGTTCCGCAGCATGGTCGTCGACGCCGAGGGCGACCTGGCCGAGCTCCACAGCGAGGTCGGGTACGAGGACGGGCTGTTCAAGATGCAGCGCGACCCGCGCATCACCAAGCCCGGCCAGTGGATCCGCCGCTTCTCCATCGACGAGCTGCCCCAGCTGATCAACGTGCTCCGCGGTGACATGAGCCTGGTCGGCCCGCGCCCGCCGCTGCCGCTCGAGGTCGACCGCTACACGCTCATGCAGTCGCGCCGGCTCCGCGTGCGTCCGGGGATGACCGGGCTCTGGCAGGTGTCCGGCCGCTCCGACCTGTCATGGACCGAGTCGATCCGGCTCGACCTCTACTACGTCGACAACTGGTCGATGATCCAGGACGTCATCATCCTGGCCCGCACCGTCGGCGCGGTGCTGAGCTCCCGCGGCGCCTACTGAGGCCGAGCAGTGGATGGCCCGAGACGGTTCCGCCCGGCTCGGCCGGTGGGTCACTCCAGCAACGCCCTCAGATACGCGCCGTACCCGCTCCTCGGTAGCGACTCCGCGCGACGCAGCAGCCCCGCGTCGTCGAGGAAGCCCATCCGCCAGGCGACCTCCTCGGGGCAGCCGATCTTGAGGCCCTGTCGCTCCTCGATCGCCTGCACGAAGCTGCCGGCCGCGATCAGCGACTCGACCGTCCCGGTGTCGAGCCAGGCAGTGCCGCGCGGCATCACCTCGACGTGGAGGCGGCCCGCGTCGAGATAGATCCGGTTGAGATCGGTGATCTCCAGCTCGCCTCGCGCGGACGGCGTCAGGGTGCGGGCGTGCTCGACGACGTCGGGTCCGTAGAAGTACAGGCCCGGCACGGCGTAGTGGCTGCGCGGATGCTCGGGCTTCTCCTCCAACGACGTCGCACGGCCGTCCTCGTCGAAGGTCACCACGCCGTACGCCGAGGGCTCGGCGACGCGGTAGCCGAAGATCGCCGCCCCGTCGACGTCGGCGAAGCGCCTGAGCTGGACCCCGAGGCCTGGCCCGTAGAAGATGTTGTCGCCCAGCACCAGCGCCACCCGCTCGCCGCCGATGTGCCGCTCACCGATCAGCAGGGCCTGGGCCAGCCCCTCGGGCGCCGGCTGGACGGCGTAGGAGATCTCGACGCCGTACGCCGACCCGTCGCCGAGCAGGCGCACGAATGCCTCCTGCTCGTGCGGCGTGGTGATCACCAACACTTCGCGGACACCCGCCAGCATCAGCGTGGACAGCGGGTAGTAGATCATCGGCTTGTCGTAGACCGGCAGCAGCTGCTTGCTCACCGCGAGCGTGATCGGGTGAAGGCGCGAGCCCGTGCCGCCCGCCAGGATGATGCCCCGCATGGCTCGACATCCTAGGGACGGCCGACGACCTAGGATGCGGTTCATGCCAGACCTGGAGCGCGTGCTCGTGACCGGGGGTGCTGGATTCATCGGCGTCAACGTCGTGCGTCATCTCGTGGAGCACACCACGGCCCGCGTGACGGTCCTGGACACGCTGACCTACGCCGCGAGCCCGGAGGCGCTCGCCGCGCTGCCCGCCGACCGGGTCGAGCTGGTCGTCGGCGACGTCGCCGACGCGGCCACGGTCGACCGGCTCGTGGCGGGGCAGGACGCCGTTCTCCATCTCGCCGCGGAGTCGCACAACGACAACGCGCTCGACGACCCAGGGCCGTTCATCCGGACCAACATCGTCGGCACCTACGTCCTGCTGGAGGCCGTGCGCAAGGCCGACGTGCGCTTCCACCACGTCTCGACCGACGAGGTGTACGGCGACCTCGCGCTCGACGACCCGAAGCGATTCACCGAGGACACGCCGTACCGGCCCAGCAGCCCCTACTCCGCCGCCAAGGCCGGCTCCGACCACCTCGTGCGCGCATGGGTCCGCAGCTTCGGCGTCCGCGCGACGATCTCGAACTGCTCCAACAACTACGGCCCCTGGCAGCACGTCGAGAAGTTCGTGCCACGCCAGATCACCGAGATCCTGGAAGGCCGGCGCCCTCGGGTGTACGGCGACGGCCGGCAGGTGCGCGACTGGATCCACGTCGACGACCACAGCTCGGCGCTGCTGGCGATCCTCGAGCGCGGCCGGATCGGCGAGACCTACCTGGTCGGCGCCGACGGCGAGCGCACCAACCTCGACGTGGTCCGCACTCTGCTGCGGCTGATGGGCCGTCCGGAGGAGGACTACGAGCTGGTCGCCGACCGCGCGGGACACGACCAGCGCTACGCGATCGAGTCGGGCAAGCTGCGGCTGGAGCTCGGCTGGCAGCCGCGGTTCTCCGATCTCGAGCAGGGCCTCGCGGAGACCGTGGAGTGGTATCGCGACCATCGGGACTGGTGGGAGGCGCACAAGGCGGTCACCGAGACGGCGTACGCCGCCAAAGGTCAGTGATGCCCGACCTTCCCCGCCTCGAGACCACCCCCGTCCCCGGGCTCCTCGTGTTGCGGCTCGACCTGCGCCGCGACGAGCGAGGGTGGTTCGCGGAGGTCTGGCAGCGCGAGCGGATGAGCGCTCTCGGGCTGCCGGACTTCGGCCCGGTACAGGCGAACGTCGCGTGGAACGCGACCCGCGGCACGACCCGGGGCATGCACGCCGAGCCGTGGGACAAGCTGGTGGCGGTCGTCTCCGGGAGCGCGTACGGCGCGTGGGTCGACCTCCGCGCCGGCGACACGTTCGGCACGACGTACGCCGTGGACCTCGAGCCGGGCACCGCCGTGTTCGTCCCGCGCGGGGTCGGCAACGGCTACCAGACGACGCGCGACGAGACGGCGTACACCTATCTGGTCAACGACCACTGGCGGCCGGACGCCGACTACGTCACCGTCGACCACACGGATCCGGCGCTCGCGATCGACTGGCCGCTGCCGCCGAGCGAGCGCGTGGTCTCCGACCGCGACCGGGTGGCTCCACGCCTCGCCCGGGCCACGCCGGTGCCGGTGCGCACGCCCCTCGTGCTCGGCGCCGACGGACAGATCGGGCGCGCGCTGCTCGCGGCCCTCACCGGCGCACGCGGGATCACCCGCGACGAGCTCGACCTGACCGACGAGGACGCGCTGGAACGCTGGCCGTGGCGGGAGCACGACGTGGTGCTCAACGCGGCGGCGTACACCGCGGTCGACGCGGCCGAGACCCCCGACGGCCGCCGCGCGGCCTGGGCGGTCAACGCAGCCGGGCCGGCGGCGCTGGCCCGGCTGGCCGCCCGGCACGGGTTCCTCCTGGTCCACTTCTCCTCCGACTACGTCTACGACGGCTCCGTGGCCGAGCACGACGAGGACGAGCAGCCGGCGCCGCTGGGGGTCTACGGGCAGAGCAAGGCCGCCGGGGACGCCGCGGTCGCGACCGCACCCCGGCACTACGTCGTCCGCACGTCCTGGGTGGTCGGCGACGGGCCGAACTTCGTGCGGACGATGGCCCGTCTGGCCGACGACGGCGCGACCGCGACGGTCGTCGACGACCAGGTCGGCCGGCTCGGCTTCGCCGACGAGATCGCGCGCGCGACTCGGCATCTGCTCGAGGGCGGCGCGCCGTACGGCGTGTACCACGTCAGCAACGGCGGCCCGCCGACGACGTGGGCCGAGGTCGCCCGGATGGTGTTCGAGCTGCGCGGGCGGAGCGGGGACGACGTCCACCCCGTCACCAGCCAGGAGTACGCCGCGGGGCGGGTGAGCGCGCCCCGTCCGGCGAGCAGCGTGCTGTCGCTGACGAAGCTCGCGGCCACCGGATTCGAGCCGCAGGACCAGCACTCCGCCCTGCGGAGCTACTGCACCGGCGACGAGTCCCGGCGGTAGCCGGGCGAGGGCCGGCCTGCCCGCGGACCTGCCTGGGTCGCCCATCCCCAAAATGGGGGAAGGTGGGCCGGGTCGTTGACGACGAGGTACCGGCAAACGTATTGCTTTCCGAAGTATCCCGGCTGTCGACGGGCCGTCGCACGAGGAGTCGCCCGTGAAGCGTCGTCGTTTCTGGTACGGACTGACGCTGGGGGCGCTCCTCGGCCCGGCCACGGTCGTGATCTCCGTGGCTGCACCGGCACACGCCGGGAGCTTCGGTGCGCACTGGGCGTTCACGGAGGTCGGCAGCCCTCCGTCGTCCCTGGCCGCCGACTCCGGCAACCGCAACAACGGCATCCCCGAGGGTGGGATCGTCGGCGACGGGTCCGGCTTCACCTTCGACGGCACCGGGCGAGTGTCCGTGCCCGACTCCCCCAGCCTGAACCCGGGCAGTGCCGACTTCTCCTACTCGGTGACGCTCACCACGGACCTTCCGGTCGCGGGGACCGACTACGACGTCCTGCGCAAGGGGTACGCCTCGACCGACGGCGGCGAGTTCAAGGTCGAGATCATCAACGCCAGCGGCATCGCCAGGGCGTTCTGCGTGCTCTTGGGCAGCGCCGGGACGACCGCTCACGTACGCAGCGGTGGCAGCGGGCTGAGCGCCTCGCTCGCCGACGGCGACACGCACACGATCACGTGCTCGAAGACGGACACGAACGTCACACTGAGCCTCGACAGCCTCGCTCCACGCTCCAGCAAGACGGTGTCCGGCGGGATCGGCGCGATCGGCAACGATGCGCCCTTGACCATCGGCGCGAAGGCCTCCGGCGGCACCGGAGGCGACTGGCTCCACGGCCGGCTCACCGACGCTTCGCTGAGCCTCGCAGCCCCGCCACCCCCGCCACCGCCGCCGCCGCCACCGCCCGGGACGGTCGGCGCGCACTGGGGCTTCGACGAGGTCGGTTCGCCGCCGACCGTCCTGGGCGACGACTCCGGCAACAGCAACTACGGCACGCCGCAAGGCGGCATCGTCGGCGACGGTGCGGCGTACGGCTTCGACGGCAGCAGCGGCATGGTCACCGTCGCGGACTCGCCCAGTCTCGACCCCGGCACGCAGGACTTCTCGTTCACGGTCTCGCTCGCCACGACGCTGCCGCCCAGCGGCGGCAAGTACGACGTCATGCGCAAGGGGGTCGGATCGACTTCCGGCGGCTACTACGGCCTGGAGATCATCAACTCGCACGGCAAGGCCCTGGCGGTCTGCCTCGCCGAGGACGGCGACGGCCACTCCGCGACCATTCGTGGCGGCGGGGGCACCCTGGCCGACGGTCAACCGCACACGGTCACGTGCGCCAAGAGCGCGGCCGGGATCACCGCGACCGTCGACGGTGGCTCGGTGCGCACCAAGACGGCGTCCGGCGGCCTGGGCTCGGTGGGCAACAGCGTCCCTCTGGTCCTCGGCGCCATGCTCACGACGGGTGACCGGTGGTTCAACGGCAGCATCGGCGACGCGACGCTGGCCTACTAGTGGTGCTCGACCGAGCGGGCGGCGCTCAGCGGTCGTAGTCGTCGTCGAGGCGGACGATGTCGTCCTCGCCCGTGTAGTCGCCCCGCTGGACCTCCACGACGACCAGCTCGTCATCGTGCAGGTTGGCGATGCGGTGGGGCATGCCGATGGCCACGTCGATCGAGTCACCGGTCCTCACCTCGACGGTCTCGCCGTCCAGCGTGCACGTGGCCGTGCCCTGCACGACGGTCCAGTGCTCGGACCGGTGCGCATGGGTCTGGTACGACAGGCGGTTCCCCGGGCGTACGTCGAGGCGCTTGACCTTGTAGCCGTGCCCTTGGTCGAGCACGTACCAGGCCCCCCAGGGGCGCTGCTCGGACTGCATGTCACCAGCGTCTCATGCAGGACGGTGCGGCCGGCACGAACGCACCGAGACGAGTCCGGCCCCTGGGTCTCGTGCTCCCCGGGGGCCGGTCGTGGCGGGTCCGCGTCGCGGCCGTGCGGTCAGTCACCGACCTTCGCCGCGGCGTCGGACGCGGCCTTGGCCGCGCTGCTCGCGGTCTTCTTGGCCGAGGTGACCGTGGCCTTGGCGCTGCTGCGAGCCGGGCTCCGGGTCGCCTTCTTCTTGGTCTGCCTCGCCGTCCGGGCGGCCGACTTCCTGGCCGAGCCTGCCGTCTTGGCGGCCTGGGTCCGCGTCGTCTTCGCCTTGGCCGACGTCGTCCTCGCCGACGCAGTGGTGGCGGCGGTCGACTGCTGGCGACCGATCCGTCCGACCAGCGTCTCGCCGCGCTTGACCAGGTCGCCGAACGTGTCGCCGACGGTGGTGAGCTGATCGTCGACCAGCCTCTGGAGCCTGGTCGGCAGGCTGCGCGCCTCGGTCTGCAGGCCGGCGACGCGCGCGGTCACGGCCTGGGTGGCCTGCTCACGCAGCGCCTGTGGCTGGTAGTCGAAGCCGGAGACGGTCTTCTGCACGTCCTTCTGGGCCGCCGCGACGCGCTTCTGCACGTCGGAGACCGTGTCGCGCACGATCTCCACGACGCGGTCGGTGACGCCGACCCCGGCGTAGAGCGGGCGGGTGACGCCCTCGGGAACCTGGGCGGGGATGTCGAACCTGGCCTTGGCCATGATGTTCTCCTTCTGGTGGGTGGTGCGCGTCCCGGAGGGGCCCTGGTGGCCCGTCCGGTCGATCATGGGGTGTCGCTCCCGGCGTTCATCGCCAGGAACGACGCGTACACGTCGAGCAGCGTCTGCTTCTGCCGCTCGTCGAGCAGCGGGTCCGCGAGCACGGCGAGCTCGACCGAGCCGCCGATGCCCGGGTCGGGGCTGACGATGCCCGCCCGGAGGTACAGCTGCTCGGCGGAGATCCGCAGGGCCTTGGCCAGCTGCTGGAGCACCTCGGCCGACGGACGACGCAGACCGCGTTCGATCTGGCTCAGGTAGGGGTTGGAGACGCCGGCCTGCTCGGCGAGCTGGCGCAGGGACAACCGGGACGACTCCCGCTGCTCCCGCAGGTACTCGCCGAGCGACTCGACGGTCTTGCCGACCTTGCTCCTGGCCATGCGTCCACTGTGCTAGCAGCAGCTAGCAGATTCCAAAACGGGGAGCCGTGACCCTCGACACATCCCACCGGTGATGCCTGACGGGCCTGGAGAATTCGCGGAACCGGCGCTGCTTGCTCGTGCAAGCGCAGACCTCGTGCTCGGACACGCAGGTCCAGGTCACCGGCTCGCGTCCCGAGATCCGCGCGAGACGCATCTCCAGACCTGCGCGGCGCCCAGCGCGATCGCCGTCAGGCCCGAGAGGTCGGCGATCGTGAGGCCGTGGTCTTGGGTCAGGTGGACGATGGTCGGCCCCTCCATCGCCTTGTTCGTGGCCAGCCACAAGATGCCGGCTACGACGAGCCCGCAGCCCCCGGGCAGCCCGCGACCGGGGGCCAGGTAGGCCACCAGGACGAGCAGTACGAGACTGAGCCCGGCAGCCATCAGAAGACGGCCCGGATCTCGCCCACCGGCCGGCCGCCGCCGAGCAGCTCGGCGAGCCCGGTCCGGCCGACGGCCTCCGCGTCGACCCCGTCCTCCTCGAGGACGCCCGACCGACGCAGGGCCTCGGCCATCAGCACCGGCCGTACGCGGGCGGCCCCGTCGTCGGTCTTGAGCGCGAAGGCCCGGCCGTCGGGCAGCGCGACGGCGTAGCAGCCCTCCGCCCCCGCCTTGCCGATCGCGCCGGGGATCGCGGTGAGCAACGCCAGCTCGTCGCGCGTCGTCCCCGAGACGTACGCCGGGTGGGCGCGGATGGCGCCGGCGACGCGGGTCGCGTCCGGATCGGCCTCGCCGGACGCGCTCACGCCGAGGGCGAGCCGGCGGAAGGCACGGGCGAGCCCGGTCAGCGAGGTGGAGAACAGCGGTGCCCCGCAGCCGTCGATCGCGGTGACCGCGATCGGCTCGCCGGTCAGGTCGGAGAAGGTGGCCGCGATCCCCTGCTGCAAGGGGTGGTCCGGCTCGCGGTAGGTGTCCGTCGGCCAGCCGTTGGCGACGCACGTGGCGAGCATCGCGGCGTGCTTGCCGGAGCAGTTCATGAGGACGGGCGATCGCTCCCCGCCGTCACGCACGAGGGCCTCGCGGGCGGCGTCGTCGAGCGGATAGTCGGGCGGCGTCTGCAGGTCGGACTCGGTCAGCCCGGCCACGGCGAGAATGCGGCGTACTCCCTCGACGTGGAACGGCTCGCCGGAGTGCGAGGCACAGGCGAGCGCGAGCAGCTCCGGGGGGAGGTCGAGCCCGAGCCGCACCATGCCGAGGGCCTGCACCGGCTTGTTGCACGAGCGCGGCAGCATCGGCACCTCGGTGTCCCCTACCGACCACGCGGGCATGCCGGCGGTGTCGAGGGCGACGACCGAGCCGTAGTGGTGCCCCTCCACGAAGCCGTTGCGGACGATCTCCGCGACCGGGACGGCGTTCACCGGCGAGGTCCCGATCGAGGAGCGGTCGGGCGGCAGCGAGCGCTCACGCCGCCACCCTAGTGGCCATCTCCGGTAGTTCGTCGGGGTCCCCGCGGCCCAGACACCAGGCGGCGGCGGTGACCAGCTCGGTCGGGCAAGGCCCGCCGCACAACCGCTCGGGGCGCGCCGGCGGGCTGGCAGGATGGTGCCGTGCCGACGCCCCAACACTGTCCGACACCGCGGGAGCTGGCCGACCTCGAGCTCCTCACCGGTGGTGCCCTCGCGCCGCTCACCGGCTTCAACCAGCCGGGCTCGCCGCTCACGCTCGAGCTGCCCGAGGGGCTCGTCGGCCTGGACGTCGAGCTGGTCGACCCCGAGGGCCTGCCCCTGGCCACGCTCCACCCGGATGGCTCCGTCGAGCCGCTGACGCACGCGCAGCACGGCCCGTTCCGCCGGCTGCACCTGTCTCCCGCACAGGTCCGCGAGCGGTACGCCGGCGCGACGTTCGTCCCCGTCGTCGACGCCCTCACCGAGGACGAGATCGACCGGCTGCGCGACCTCGGTACCCCGGTCGTCCTGCTGGCTCTGACCGGGCCGGGCACGCCGGAGCTGTCGCCCGTCGCTCTGCTTCGTGCCTCACTGGCCGCCGCGCGCCGCGTCCCCGACAGCGGCGTCGTGGCCGTGCCGCTGGCCGCGCACGGCGACCCCGCGGCCGACCACGAGCTCGGCGTGCGTGTGACCACGGCGTACGCCGGCGACGACCCCGTGCTGGCCCTCGGCGACACCGATGGCGACTACCCCGACGACATCGCCGCGATCGTCGAGGCGGACCAGCCGGGCCCGGACCGGCGCGGCCTCGTGCTGTTCTTCACCGGCCTCTCCGGCAGCGGCAAGTCGACGGTCGCACAGGCCGTGATCGACACCCTGCTCGAGGCAGGCGAGCGCACGATCACCAGCCTCGACGGCGACGTCGTACGCCGGAACCTGTCGGCCGGCCTCACGTTCAGCCGCGAGGACCGCGAGACCAACATCAGGCGCATCGGCTGGGTCGCCGCCGAGATCTCGCGGCATGGCGGGACGGCCGTCTGCAGCCCGATCGCGCCGTTCGACGCCACCCGGCAGGACGTGCGCGCGATGACCGCCGCGGCCGGCGGCGCCTTCTTCCTGGTGCACGTCGCCACCCCGCTGGAGGAGTGCGAGCGACGCGACCGGAAGGGTCTCTACGCCAAGGCGCGACGCGGCGAGATCCCCGAGTTCACCGGCATCTCCTCGCCGTACGAGGTGCCCGCCGACGCCGACCTCCGCATCGACACGACCGGTCGCACGATCGAGGCGTGCCGGGACGTGGTGCTGCAGGCCCTGGTCAAGGCGGGCTACGTCGCCCTCGACCCCCCGGCGGTCGACCCCACCGAGACCGCGGCCGCGTCACCGATCCGGGTGCTGTTCGTCTGCACCGCCAACATCTGCCGCTCGCCGTACCTCGAGCTCCGGGCCCGCCAGCTGCTCGGCGCCGACTCCGGCGTGGTCGTGAGCAGCGCCGGCACCCACGGGTTCGACGCGGAGCCGGCCAGCGACACGATGGAGGCGGAGTTCGCCCGGCACGGCACCGACCACACGGCGTTCCGCAGCCGCCCGGTGACCGGAGACCTCGTGGACGACGCCGACCTCGTGCTCACGGCCGAGGCCGGCCACCGGACCCGGCTCCTCGAGGACCGGCCGGCGGCGTTTCGCAAGACCTTCACGCTCGGGCAGTTCGTGGCCAGCGCCCGAGCGGTCGATCCCGCCCTGCGCGGTCGTGACCTGATCGCCGCCCTCGCCGTACGCCGTGTCCCGGCCTCGCCCGACCACGACATCGCCGACCCCTACCGGCGCGGTCCCGAGGCTGCTGCTCGCGCCGCGGTGCAGATGGAGGACCTGCTCGCCGTGGTCGTGGACCGCCTCCGCGCCTGAGGCCGCGTCGGTCGAGCTGGTCGAGACCGCGGGCCCGATCCGGGCCGGTCTGCAAGGATCCCGCGCATGGGCAGCTGGCTCACCACCGACTTCTACTCGATCATCGCCGCCGGTTTCGTGGTCGGCATCGTGGTCGGTCTGACCGGGATGGGGGGCGGCGCCCTGATGACGCCGGCCCTGATCTTCCTGGGCGTGGGAGGTGCGTCCGCCGTGGTCACGGCCGACCTCACGGCCGCTGCCATCTCCAGAAGTGCCGGCGCGGTGACCCACGCACGCCAGGGCTCACCGAACATGACGCTCGCCATGTGGCTGGTCATCGGCTCGGTGCCGGCCGCCCTGTGCGGACCCTGGCTCATCCACCTGATCGCGGGGGGTGACCCCGGCTCCTTGAACGACCTCCTCCTGGAGTGCATCGGCTTCGCGCTGCTCTTCGCGGCGGCGACCTACGCCCTGCGTCTCTACGTCAACCTGCGGCGCACCCACGACCCCGATCGCGAACGCGCGGACCCCGACCCCACCATCCGGCCCTTGGTCACCTTGTGCGTCGGGGCGCTCGGCGGTCTCCTGGTCGGCGTCACCAGCGTCGGCGCGGGGTCGGTGATCATGATCGCCCTGCTGATGCTGTACCCCGGCCTGTCACCCGTCCGCCTGGTCGGGACGGATCTCGTCCAGGCGGTGCCACTCGTGCTAGCGGCGGCTGTGTCGAACATCGTGATCAACGGGTTGGACTGGCACATCCTCATCCCACTGGTGCTCGGGTCCACCCCCGGCACCGTGGTCGGCGCACGCCTGGCCCCGAGGGTTCCGCAGTCCTACATCCGTCGCGGCATCGTCGCGGTGCTGACGATGTCCGGGGTAGCTCTCCTGGACAAGTCCCGTTGGGCCCCGCTGGGCGCCGGGAAGGATGACACGCACCCGTTCCTCGTGGCGGGCGTGGGCGTCGCCATGGTCGTCCTCGTGCCGCTGGCCTGGGGAGCGATCCGGCGTACCGAGGGTCTCCCCATGTTCGGGGCGCCGACCGTCGCCGAGCTCGAGGGTGATCCCGGCGCCGCCCCGCACCGGACGGTCTCGGGTGACGGGGACGACACGACCCAGCTCCCGTAGTGCGGGCGCTCGACAAACTCAAGTCAAACAGTTAACTTAGGCGCCTTACCAAGCCTTCAATGGAAGGAACGCGCCCATGGGTGGCTGGCTCACCTCCGACTTCGTCTCGATCATCGCCGCCGCGTTCGTCGTCGGCTCGATCGTCGGCCTGACCGGGATGGGGGGCGGCGCCCTGATGACGCCGGCCCTGATCTTCCTCGGGGTCGGCGGTGCGTCGACGGTCGTGACCGCCGACCTGACCGCGGCTGCGATCTACAAGACCGGCGGCGCGCTCACGCACGCCAAGAGCGGCAAGCCCAACTGGACGCTCGCCAAGTGGCTGATCCTCGGGTCGGTGCCGTTCGCGTTGGCGGGGCCCTGGATCATCCACCAGGTCGCCGGCCCGACCACCGACGACCTGGACACGCTGCTGAAGAAGTGCATCGGGTTCGCGCTGCTGCTCGCGGCCGCGACGTACGCCCTCCGCCTGGTCTTCAACCTGCGCCAGGTGCACGGCGGCGGCGTCAGGCCGGACCCCGACCCCACGATCCGGCCACTGGTGACCCTGGGCGTCGGTGCGCTGGGCGGCCTCCTGGTCGGCGTCACGAGCGTCGGCTCGGGATCGGTGATCATGATCGCCCTGGTGATGCTCTATCCCGGACTGTCCGCGCTCCGACTGGTGGGCACCGACCTGGTGCAGGCCGTTCCGCTGGTGATGGCGGCGGCCATCTCCAACATCGTCCTCAACGGGCTCGACTGGAGCATCCTGGTGCCCCTGGTGATCGGCTCCGTGCCCGGCACCGTCCTCGGCAGCCGGATCGCCCCGCGGGTGCCGCAGTCGGTCATCCGTCGCGGCATCGTCATCGTGCTCACGATGTCGGGCCTCGCCCTGCTCGACAAGTCCGGCTGGGGCCCGCTCGGCGCCGGCGAGGACCAGACGCACCCGGTGTTCATCGCACTGGTCGGCGTGGCGATGGTCGTCGTCCTGCCGTTCGTCTGGGGTGGGATCCGCCGCACGCAGGGGCTGCCGATGTTCGGGGCACCGACCGTCGCCGAGATCGAGGGTGAACGCCGCCCCGCCGACACGGTGGCGACCTCACCCGCCGCTGTCGACGATGAGTCCCAGGTCGTGTAGCCGGTCCACGAACTGGCGCACATCGGCCGCGACCTCCTCGGCGGGGACCTCGAAGGCCTCGGCGAGGTCACTGACGATCTCGCTCTCCGTGCGGTCACCGTCGACGCAGGCCCACACCTGGGCCGCCGAGCCCTCGAAGACGACGGGCGATCGGTCGAGGTGGTCCAGGTCGAGGACGACCACGCGCTCCGGGGACTCGACGTACGCCGCGCTTGTGGCGCGCCGCCAGACGGTGGTCGCCGCGCGGGCCGCGTCATACGCACCGGGCCCGCTCTCGGCGCCCGCGCTCGCACTGTCGGCCACGCGCCGAGTTTAGGCCCGGCCGCTTCCGCCGATAGCATGTCCACTCTGTCCCACCGAGAGGCCGCCGCATCCTGATGACTGCTCCAGCGACGCACGTCGACTACCAGCTGAGCCAGCTCGACCAGCTGGAGGCCGAGTCGATCCACATCTTCCGCGAGGCCGCTGCCGAGTTCGAGAAGCCGGCACTGATGTGCTCCGGCGGCAAGGACTCGATCGTGATGCTCCGGTTGGCGGAGAAGGCCTTCTACCCGGCCAAGCTCCCGTTCCCGGTGCTGCAGATCGACACCGGCTACGACTTCCCTGAGGTGCTGACCGCCCGCGACAACTGGGTCCAGCGGCTGGGCGCGCACCTGGTGGTGGCCCGCGTCGAGGACGCCATCGCGAACGGCGTGGTGGTCGACGACGGCAAGACCAGCCGCAACCGGCTCCAGATCGGCACCCTGCTCAACGCGGTCGAGGAGAACGGCTTCACCGCCCTCTTCGGCGGCGGTCGTAGGGACGAGGAGAAGGCCCGTGCCAAGGAGCGCGTCTACTCCCACCGCGACGACTTCGGCCAGTGGGACCCGAAGAACCAGCGCCCCGAGCTCTGGAGCCTCTACAACGGCAAGCTCCACGGGGGCGAGCACATGCGCGTGTTCCCGCTGTCGAACTGGACCGAGCTCGACATCTGGCACTACATCGGGCACGAGCAGATCGAGATCCCCTCCATCTACTTCTCCCACACGCGGCGGGTGTTCAACCGCGACGGGATGTGGCTGACCGAGAGCGACTTCAACCCGCTCAAGCCCGGCGAGCAGGTCGTCGAGAAGACCGTGCGCTTCCGCACGGTCGGCGACCTGACCCTCACCGGGTGCGTCGAGTCCGAGGCCGACACCCTCGACAAGATCATCGACGAGATCGCCGTCGCCCGCGTCACCGAACGCGGCGCGACGCGTGGCGACGACCGGTTCTCCGAGGCAGCCATGGAGGACCGGAAGAAAGAGGGCTACTTCTGATGGATCTGCTCCGATTCGCCACCGCCGGCTCGGTCGACGACGGGAAGTCCACCCTCATCGGGCGTCTCCTGCTCGACTCCAAGTCGATCTTCGAGGACCAGCTGGAGGCCGTCGAGGCCACCAGCCACTCGCGCGGCTACGACTACACCGACCTGGCGCTGCTCACCGACGGCCTCCGCTCCGAGCGCGAGCAGGGCATCACGATCGACGTGGCCTACCGCTACTTCGCGACGCCGGCCCGCAAGTTCATCATCGCCGACACCCCGGGGCACATCCAGTACACCCGCAACATGGTGACCGGCGCCTCGACCGCCGACCTCGGCCTGGTCCTCGTCGACGCCCGGCAGGGGCTGACCGAGCAGAGCCGCCGGCACGCCGTACTCCTGTCCCTGCTGCGGGTGCCCCACCTGGTGCTGGCGATCAACAAGATGGACCTCGTCGACTGGTCCCAGGAGGTCTACTCCCGGATCCACGACGAGTTCAGGCAGTTCGCCACCAAGCTGTCGATCCCCGACCTCGCGGTCGTCCCGATCTCCGCGCTCAAGGGCGACAACGTCGTGACCCGGTCGGAGAACACGCCGTGGTACGACGGCCCGACGCTGATGCACCACCTCGAGCACGTCCACGTCGCCTCCGACCGCGACCTGGTCGACACCCGCTTCCCCGTGCAGTACGTCGTACGCCCGAAGTCCGACGAGTTCCACGACTACCGCGGCTACGCGGGCCAGGTCGCCGGCGGCGTCCTCAAGCCCGGCGACGAGGTCGTCGTGCTGCCCAGCGGCATGACCTCGACCATCGAGGCGATCGACCTGTTCGACCAGCAGATCCCCGAGGCCTTCCCGCCGATGTCGGTGACCGTGCGTCTCACCGACGACGTCGACGTGAGCCGCGGCGACATGATCGCCCGGGTCAAGAACGCCCCGAAGCCCAGCCAGGACCTCGACGCGATGATCTGCTGGATGACCAACGAGCCGCTCCGCCCGCGCCAGAAGCTGGCGATCAAGCACACGACCCGCATGGGCCGGGCACTGGTCAAGGACATCCAGTACCGCCTCGACGTCAACACCCTGCACCGCGACCAGGACACCAAGGAGCTCGGCCTCAACGAGATCGGCCGCGTCCAGCTGCGCACCACGGTGCCGCTGCTGTGCGACCCCTACACGAAGAACCGCACCACCGGCTCGTTCATCCTGATCGACGAGGCGACCGGCGTCACCGTCGGCGCCGGGATGATCAACTCCGGCGCCTGACCCCTCCGCCGGGTCGGCACAAGAGAGACGCCGGGATCACCCCGAGTCGTCCTGTGCCGGCTCGGCGATCAGCCGACCTCGCGGAGGTGGTCCGCGTGGGCGCGGTACCACGCGACGGTGGAGGTGATGCCCTCGGCCAGCCCGATCCGGTGGGTCCAGCCGAGCGAGCGGAGCAGCGCGACGTCGAGCAGCTTGCGAGGCGTGCCGTCGGGCTTGGAGGTGTCCCACCTGGTCTCGCCGTCGAAGCCGACCGCCTGCGCAACCAGCCCGGCGATCTCCTCGATCGTCGCGTCGCGACCGGTGCCGACGTTGATCTGCGTGGCGCCGTCGAAGTGCTCCAGGAGGTGGAGACAGGCCGCCGCCATGTCGTCCACGTGCAGCAGCTCCCGCCGAGGAGTCCCGGTGCCCCAGTTGGTGACGTACGGCGAGCCGGCGCCCAGCGCTTCGTCGTACCGCCGGATCAACGCAGGGAGCAGGTGGCTGCCCGATTCCGAGAAGTTGTCACCGGGACCGTAGAGGTTGGTCGGCATCGCCGAGATCCATGGCAGGCCGTACTCACGCCGAACCGCCCGGACCCCCATGATCCCGGCGATCTTGGCGATCGCGTAGGCGTCATTGGTCGGCTCGAGATGACCGGTCAGGAGGGCGTCTTCGCGGATCGGCTGTGGTGCCAGCCGGGGATAGATGCACGAGGACCCCAGGAACAACAACCGCTCGACTCGCTGCTCCAACGCGGCATCCATCACGTTGGTCTGGATCCGAAGGTTGTCGGAGAGGAACTCGACGGGATGTGTGTCGTTGGCCAGGATGCCGCCGACCTTGGCCGCGGCGAGCACGACATAGCGCGGGCGGATCTGCGCGAGGTAGTCGAACGTCGCCTCTCGGTCGCGGAGATCGAGGTCAGCCGACGCAGCACCCCGCAGGTCGGTGAAGCCGGTGGTCTCGAGCCGGCGCCAGACGGCGGACCCGACCATCCCGCGGTGTCCCGCGACGTACGTCGTGGCCTCGCGGTCGAGCGGACCCGGCACGAACTGGGTGGAGGTCACGGGTTGGCCGGCCAGCCAGGGAGCTCGACCTGGTCGATCCAGGGACGGCCTTCGTGCTCGAGCGCCTCGCAGTCGGCGTCGACCATGATCTGCGCGAGCCGGGCGCCGTCGACCTGAGCCTTCCAGCCGAGCACCTTCTCCGCCTTGGTGGCGTCGCCACGCAGGGCGTCGACCTCCGACGGACGCAGGTAACGCTGGTCGAAGCGCACATGGTCCTCCCAGCTCAGGCCGACGTGACCGAAGGACGCCGCGAGGAAGTCGCGCACGGTCATCGAGGACCCGGTGGCGAGCACGAAGTCATCCGGTTCGTCGGCCTGCAGCATGCGCCACATGCCCTCGACGTACTCCGGTGCGTAGCCCCAGTCGCGCTCGGCGTCGACGTTGCCCATGTAGAGGTGGTCGTCGAGGCCGGCCTTGATCCGCGCTACGGCCCGCGTGATCTTCCGTGTCACGAAGGTCTCGCCGCGGCGCGGGGACTCGTGGTTGAACAGGATGCCGTTGACTGCGAAGAGCCCGTAGGCCTCGCGGTAGTTGCGGGTCGCCCAGTGGCCGTAGACCTTGGCCACGCCGTACGGCGAGCGGGGGTGGAACGGCGTCCCCTCGTTCTGGGGAGGCGGCTCGGCCCCGAACATCTCCGAGCTGGAGGCCTGGTAGTAGCGGCAGCTGACACCGGACATGCGCACGGCCTCCAGCAGACGCATCACGCCGAGTGCAGTCGCGTTGCCCGTGTGCTCGGGCTCGTCGAACGAGACCCGCACGTGCGACTGGGCGCCGAGGTTGTAGACCTCGTCCGGGTCGATGTCGCGCATCAGGCCGACCAAGCGGGCGCCGTCGGTGAGGTCGCCGTAGTGGAGGTACATGCGCGCGCCCTCGTCGTGCGGGTCACGGTAGAGGTGGTCGATCCGTCCCGTATTGAACATCGACGCGCGCCGGATCAGACCGTGAACCTCATAGCCCTTGTCGAGCAGCAGTTCGGCGAGGTACGAGCCGTCCTGCCCTGTGACTCCCGTGATGAGTGCTCGGCGCACGGCTGCTCACTTTCCAAGGATGAGGACTCCACCGGCGAAGGCACGGCGGCGGCGGTCTCGAGGATAGCCAAACGGCCGTGTCCCCACGGCAGATGTGACAGGGTGGTCGGGTGGCCGAGCTCGCCGATCCGACCGCGACGACGTACGCCGTGTGCTCGGTGCCGATCACGGCCGTCGACACGACGGTTGCTGCGACCAGGATCGTCCGAGACGCGATCGAGGGGCGCTCGTGCCAGGTCCATCTGTGCAACGCCTTCACCCTGTCGTTGGTCGACCAGGACGCCGAGCTGCGCGCGGCGCTGACCGGCGCTGACCTCAACCTCGCCGACGGCGTGCCGGTCGCGAGGATGGGACGCCGGCACGGGATGACCGGGCCGGTGCGAGGCAGCGAGCTGGTGGGCAAGGTCGCCACGATGGGCAGCGGTCAGGTGTGCCACTACCTCTACGGCGGCAAGGAGGGCGTGGCCGAGCTGATGGCCGAGAGCTTGCGCCGTCAGGTGCCGGGCATCCAGGTCGTCGGCACCGAGACACCGCCGTTCACACCACTCACCGACGAGCACCTGACCGGCCTGGTCGCGAGGGTCCGGGACGCGGGGGCCACGATCCTCTGGATCGGTCTCGGCACTCCCAGGCAGGACTACGTGGTGCACCGACTCGCGGCGCGCCTGGAGATGCCGATCGTTCCGGTCGGGGCGGCGTTCGACTTCTGGTCCGGCACGGTGAAGGAGGCGCCCCGGCTCATCCAGGGGTCCGGCCTGGAGTGGCTGTACCGGTTGGCCGCCGAGCCGAGACGACTCTGGCGGCGCTACCTCATCGGCAACCCGCGGTTCCTGCTGTCCGCCTGGCGTCACCGGGCGTAGGACGGTGCGGGTTCTGGTTGCGCACAACCGGTATCGGTCCGATGCGCCCAGCGGGGAGAACCGCCTCGTCGAGGCGGAGGTCGCGCTGTTGCGCGAGGGAGGCGTCGAGGTCGTCGAGCTGATGACCGACAGCGACACGATCGCGCCCGGCGTGCGCGGCGTCCTGCAGGCCGCCCCCGGGCCCGTCTACTCCCCCTCCGGCGTGCGTCACTTCACCCAGCTGCTGCGCGAGACCCGACCGGACGTCGTCCATCTGCACAACGTCTTCCCCCTCCTCTCGCCGTACGTCGTGCGCGTCGCCGCTCGCGCAGGCGTCCCCGTGGTCCAGACCGTGCACAACTACCGGCACGGCTGCGTCAACGGCCTTCATCTACGCGATGGCCTCCCGTGCACGGACTGTCTCGGCACGCGATGGGGCCTGCCGGCCGTGCACCACGGTTGCTACCGCGGGTCACGCATCCAGACCGTGCCCATGACGATCGGGCAGAACGTCCACCGCGGCACCTGGCGTGACGGCGTCGCGCGCTACCTCGCCCTCACACCGTTCTTGCGCGACAAGCTGGTCGCCACGGGGATCGCGCCGGAGCGCGTCCAGGTCCGCGCGACCTGGGTGCCCGACCCCGGGCCCACGAGCCCGCCGGGGAACGACGTGCTCTACGTCGGACGTCTCGACGAGGCCAAGGGGATCGACCGGTTGCTCGACGCCTGGGCCGCCGGAGGGCGCAACAGCGGGCGTCGCCTCCGCATCGCGGGTGACGGCCCTCTCACCGGCCTCGTGGCGGCCGCTGCGCAGGGTGACAGCAGCATCGAGCACCTCGGCCCGCTCGACGCGCTGCAGGTGCGTGCCGCGATGCAGCAGGCCGCGTACCTCGTGGTCCCCTCGCGGGTGTTCGAGGGCTACCCGCTCGTCATCGCCGAGGCATTCGGCAGCGAACGCCCTGTGCTCACCGTCGCCGGCGGGAGTGTCGGCAGCATCGTCGACGACGGAGTCGGGTGGGTCGTCGCCCCCGACATCACGTCGTTGTCGGCCGCGTTGCGGACGATCGACGACGCGTCAGCCGTGACGCGGGGTGTGACCGCTCGCCTCTGCTACGAGCGGCACAACACACCAGAGCGTGGCCTCGCGTCGCTGCTCGACACCTACCATCGCGTCATGCTGGGAGCCGCTGGATCACACCACTGAAGCGATCCATCCGCGCCCGAGGTCCACTAAACTCACCCGAGCGACGTGCCGGCCCAGCCCGTCGAACGACTCGCGCCGACACGGGGTGCGGAGGAGGTTGTCGCGGTGGTCGAGATCGTCTCGATGCTGGTCATCTGCACCCGCAACCGTCCCGACGACCTGACGATGGCACTGCGCTGGGTCGCCCAGTCCTCGTCGCGACCATCGGTCCTCGTGGCCGACGCCAGCGACCCCCAAGTGCAGGAGAAGATCGCTGGGATCGTGGGCGGGTCCTCGGGCTGCGCGTTGCTGCGCTGCTCGCCGGGGCTGGCACGCCAGCGCAACCAGGCGCTCGATTGGCTGCGCGCGGAACGTCCCGACGTCGAGGTCGTGCACTTCATCGACGATGACTCCCAGGTCTCCTCCCACTACTTCGAGGAGATCGAGCGAACCTTCGCCGCCGACCCTGAGCTGGCCGGCGTCGGCGGCGTCCTGACCAACCATCCGACGCCTCGCTATGTCTGGCTCAAGCAGTTGTTTCTGCTGTACTCCAGGGTGCCCGGCCGGGTGCTGAGCTCGGGCCGCTCCACGATGGCCCATTACGCCGACGACATACCCGAACGCCCGGACCGCCTCTCGGGAGCCTGCATGAGCTACCGCCTGCCCCTGATCGAGGGCGTCCGATTCGATGACCGGCTCGAGGGCTACAGCATCGGCGAGGATCTGTTCTTCAGCTTCGCCGTTTCGCGCCGGCATCCCATGGCCGTGGCGCCACGGGCGGCGATGGTGCACAACTCGTCCCCCGTGAACCGGATCAGCAAGCCGGAGCTGGCTCTGGAGCGCCTGCGACTGGTCCACCGCTGGGTCCGAGAGAACCGCGACAACGGCCTGCGGGCCTCGCACTTCTGGCTGAGCGTGGTGGGCGAGGTGCTGATGCGCGTGCTCGGCGGCGCCGCGGAGCGCAACCGTCTGGAGATGTCGGAGGGAATGGCCATCGCGCGGGCAGCGCTGGTCACGTTGCGCTCGCCGCTGCCGACGGACGGAGCCCAACATGCGTGATCGTCCGGCCCGGTGTCCGGAGGCATGACCGGGCTGTCGGGCTCGGACGCTCGCGCGATCGCGCATGGCGGGGTCGTCAACTTCGCGGGCGGGGTCGTCGGAGCTGTGGCGACGCTGCTGCTGCTCGTGCTCCTCTCACGCGGTGTGGGCGTCACCGAGGCCGGTCTCTTCTTCCAAGCCGTGGCCGTCGTCAGTGCTGGCGCCATCCTGTGCAACCTCGGCGCTCAGATCACCCTGACGCAGCGGATCGCCCAACGACTGGCCCACGACGAGCGACACGTCGGTGACCTGGTGTGGGCGGCTGCGCTCCCGGTGGCGGTCGGCGCCGGAGCGGCCGGCGTGATGGTCGCCGTTCTCCACGACGCGCTCTCCATGGTCCTCACGTCGAGTGCCAACCGCGGTTCGCTGGCGCCGCTGCTCGTAGCGATGGCGCCTGCCCTGCCCCTGATCGCGCTCACCCGCATCGTCGTGGCGATCCCGCGCGGTGTGGGAGCCATGAGCCCGGCCGTCTTCTATGACGCAGGAGGCCAGCCGCTGCTGCGGCTGCTGCTGTGCGGGCTCGTCACGGCGCTCCATGGTCCGTTGTGGATGCTCGGCGCCGCATTCTCCGTGGCCGCAGCGATCTCGCTCGGTGCGGCGGTCCCGCATTCGCTGCGATCCCTCCACCGCGCCCATGGCGTGCTGGCCCGGAGGATCCAGTGGACACGGGCCACGGCGCGCGACTTCTGGGCAGCCTCCGCTCCCCGCGGTGCCGAGGAGATCTTCGCGGCCACCAACATCTGGGTGCTGATCGTGCTCGTGGGGGCGATAGTATCGGCCGACGAGGCTGCGACATACGCCGCGATCAGCCGTTTCACCCTCGCTGCGTCCCTCCTGATGCAGGCGATCACGACCAGCATGGCTCCGCGGTTCACCGCGGCGTTCTCCCGGGCCGAGCACGAGCGTGTCCGGTCGCTCTTCCGGCTGACGACCCAGTGGATGGTCGGATTGTCCGTCCCAGTGTGCGTGACCCTTTTGGTGTTTCCCGAGGCTCTGATCCACATCGTGAGCCCGGACCTCCCCGGTGGCGCCGCCGGTCTGCGGATCATGGCGGTGGCGGCCCTCGTGAGCATCGTGACGGGACCCGCCGGCGGAGCGATCTTGTTCGCGGGACGCAGCGTCTGGAACCTCTGGATCGCTGCGTGCGCCTTCGTGGTCATGCTCGCCGTCGCTGAACTGGCGATTCCGTCCGGCGGCGCCGACGGCGCCAGCCTCGCCTGGGCCGCCGCCATGACCGCGCAGAGCGTGATCGGGTACGTCGTTGCCAAGAGTGCCTTCGGACTCGACCCATTCTCCAGAGGAGCCACCCGCCTCGGGATCTGGTCAGCCATACTGTCCGTGCTGACCGAGCTGTCCACCCGGATCCTGATCGGCGGTCGGCTGTCAGGCCTCGTCGTCGGGGTCGTCGCGGCAGGCGTGACACTCATACTGTTGCACGCGTCCACTTCGTGGTCGTGGTGGCGTGCGCCTGAGAGCGACGAGCCCGACCTGGGAGCACCATGACGCACGCAGCCACCGCTCAGGAAGTAGCGCCTCGGCGCGTGCCCGACCCGACCCTTGAATTCACGCTCAAGCTCGTCGCGACCGCAGCGCCGGTCGCATTGGTGCTGTTGCTGGCGCACTCCAAGACGCTGACGGGTGCGGTGGCCGTGGTCGTCACCCTGGTCATCGCGTCGACGTTCCCAGGCGTGAACTCCGTTCGCCTCCTCGGTGTCGGACTCGTGCTCACGCCTGACGCCGTCATCGTCGCCCACTTCGGGAGCTCACCGATCTCGCTACGCGACGTGGCCCTCATCGGGTTCTACGCAATCCTGATGCTGGCGGTCGTGCGCGGGCAACTGCGGATGAATGTGCCGATGCCCTGGCTGATGACATTTCTCCTGGTCGCCGCCGTGGCCGGCGCCGTGCAGAACCACCGGTCCAGGAGCCTGCTGGAGTTCGCGCTGGTGATCCTGCTCCCTCCCGTCGCTGGAGCCGCGCTAGCCACGGATCGGGTGGTTGTCATGGACTTCCTGCGCGGGGTGACCTCAGGAACGATCCTGCTCATCTGCGCCGCTTACATCGAGGCGCTCACCAACCACAACTTCCTCATCTCGAGCACGGCCTTGGGGGCCTTCGCTCGCACGGGCCACATCCGGGCCAACGCGGGCTGGGACTACCCGACGATGCTCTCGGCGTTCCTTTGCCTCGGTGGGTTCTTCGTAGTCGAGTCGCTCCAGCGCCGCTGGGGCATGTTCGGCGTCGTGGTCGGCGGTGCTCTCGTGACCGCCGGCGTGATCACGACCCAGAGCCGTTCGGGCTTGGCCGGCCTGGCTGCAGGCGCCCTGGTCTACCTCCTCCTACAGCGCCGGGCCAGCCAGGGCCTCAGCGTGGTCATCGGCCTGGTCGCCGCCGGCGGCGTTCTGATGGCACTGCCCGGGGCCGCGCCGAAGGCCTTCCGCGGCTATGTCGCGCAGTCCCTGACTCCGGGCAGCGCTGCCAACGCGAACGTCCACTACCGCCAGCAGCTGTACCAGGACTTCTGGCCCGCGATGCAGCAGCACCCGCTTTTCGGCTTCGGCTACGGATCCGGCAAGAGTGTGGCCACCAACCGGCTCCATGTGTATTTCGGCGACCTTACCGACCTTGCCAGCCTGCCGGTCTCGCTCGGCGTCGAGCTCGGGTACGTCGGGGCCGGCGCCGTTCTCCTGATGCTCCTGGTGACGGTCGTCCAGGTCGCCCGCATCCGCGACCTCCCCTGGCGGCTGGGGATCGCCGCCGGACTCGTGGCCTCGATCGTCGCGATGCTCGGAGTGCCCGCGTCCCCTCCGCTGACCTGGATGCTGCTCGTCGTCGGTCTCGGTTGGGGTCTTGCGCACCACCACCAGCGGGAGACGGAGGCGGCCAAGACCACCTCCGCGAAGGAGCAGCCAGCAGAGCCACAGCCGCTCAAGCCTTGGCACCACTCGACGGACGGCCCGGGTGTCGGGGGGGTCCGCAACGGATGAATATCACCGTCTCCGCGGTACGGCGTGTCACGAACGACGACACGCGGTTCCGCCTACACAACTGGCTGTGCTCCCGACCGGTCACCATGCGCGGCTATGCGCTGCTCCAACCCAAGGTGCGAGGCGGTGTCGTGAACGACCGTACCGACCTGGTGCTCGAGGGGTTCCCTCGCTCTGCCAACACGTACGCGCTCGCGGCGTTCAGGCGCACCAACGGTCCCGGCCCAGTTGTCGCCAGCCACCTCCACACGGCCGTCAGTGTGGTGGAGGGGGTACGACGCGGCCTGCCGGTCGTGGTCGTCGTGCGTGACCCCGTCGACGCCTGCGCATCGATGATCCAGCGGCAACCGGTGACACCGCGCTCGGCCCTCACGGCGTATATCCGCTTCAACAGCACCGTCGTCGAGCACCTCACCGACGTCGTCGTCTCCGACTTCGCGGTGACCACGTCATCGTTCGGCTCGGTGATCAAGGAGCTCAACCAGCGGTTCGGGACGACGTTCACTCCCTACGATCACACCGAAACCAACGAGCGGTGGTGCCGCGAATTCGTGATCGAGGCCGATCGCACCGACCAAGGCCTGGTGCGGGCTCGGACGGTCGCGTTGCCGCAGGCCTCGCGGCGCCGCGAGAGCCAGGCTGTCAAGAACGCGGTTCGGCAGGAGAAGGCGCTGGTCCACCGAGCCGAGGACGCCTATCACGCGGTCCTCGCCCAGGGGTCCTAGGCGGAGGGCCGCCGATCGGCGGTCCGTACCGACCGCACGGCCGCCGGTACTGCGCGCATTCCGCGCCGCAACCGGCGCCACCGTGCTCCGAGGACCGCGCGCCGACCGGGGGGCAGAGCGGGCTCGGCCAGGCGTAACTCCACCTCGGTGAGCATCGCGGCATACCAGAGGTAGCCGGGCCGACGGTGCCACGGGAGCTGGCGCAACTCATGAATCCAGGACACCGCAGTTGTGTTGGACGGGCTCGTCCGCAGGCGCCAGGCACGCAGGTCTTCGGCTTTCGTGGTTCCGCGCCCGACCTCTGGCGCGCCCACACGCTCCAGGAACGGCGCCGCGGTGTCAGCGGCACCGAGATCGTGGGCGAGTTCGGCCAGGTGGCGCAACGATGCCTCGGTGGCGGCCACGGAGATGCGTTCGACAAGGTCAGCCAGCTCGTGTCCCTTCTCAACGTCCCGGGGGTCGCGCAGTGCGTGCAGAGCCAGGATCAGGGCCTGACCTGCAGGCTCCGGGCATGGGATCCGGTAGGCCGCCACTGTGGCGCTCACCCGTCCTTCCCACAGCCGCTCGAAGACTGATTGCGGCTCCGCGAAGAAGCCGGGGAAGCGATCGTGCAGGTCAAGCTCGCACGGCCAGGAAGGGTGTCGATGGGTGAGCGAGTGCATCGGCAGCACGGTCGGCGACGTGTACGGATGCTCATCGACCCACTCCAGCTCGACCAAGCGCTCGGCCAGCAGGTGACGACGCGCCGGATCGACCAGGGCGTCGACGTCCAGCGAGGTTCGTGGCGGTCGCAGCCCTTGTTCGACGGCGGTGGGACCCTTGATGAACAAGACACGGACGCCTCGTTCATCCGCTATGCGGTCGACCAGCGCGTGTGCCAACGGCACGGCTTCTGAGAGCGCCAGCTCGGTCACGTGCTCATCATGCCGTGGTTGCTCGGGTCTCGGTCACGACTGCTCGAGCTCGACGATCGACATCTCGGCGAGCGAGCCGAGCGTCTCATCGGTGAGCGCCTCGGCCTGCCCCTCCCCCGGGTCGCCGAACCGCTGCACCAGGTGTTGGGCCACGTGCTCGGTGTTCGTCCAGTCGTCGCCGAGCACGTCCCACGCCGCGGTGGCGAGCTCGGAGAGCAGCAGCACCATGCCCTCGGTGGAGTACACGGCCGCCCGCCCGTCCTCGACGTAGACGTCGACGACCTCCCGCCGGCGCGCCCGCGTCATGCGTCGCCGTCCAGGATCGCCCGAATCACCGGCCGCAGCTGCTCAGCCTCGGAGTAGGTCGCCCGCCGCACCCCACCGACGCGGTGGGCCAGGTCTGCCAGATGGTGGAGGGGCCGCTCGAAGTCCCGCGAGTACGACGTCTGGGCGACCAGTTCGGGCAGGGCATCCACCGTGGACAGGGAGTCAAGCGTCGCCACGCCCTCGTGAGCCGGGTCGCGCCGGAGCTGGATCAAGGCCCGCAGCCGGTACGGCACCCCCTCGGGTCGGGCCAGCCCGAGCCGGCCGGGGGACACCTGCTCCTTCAGGGTGTCGCCCTGGTTGAGGATGATCGACAGAGGCTTGAGGTAGGGAACGACCCGGAGGTCGGGGGCGATCCCGGCCGTCTCATCGGACAGGTAGACGAAGTCGGTGCACAGGGTGCGGGCCAGGGTCGTCTTGCCCGTGCCCGAGGGACCGTAGAGCACCACCGCGTCACCGCTGACGGGGTCCGCCAACGCGCACGCGTGGAACATCACGAGGTCGCGCCGGCGCTCGTTGACCGCCACGCGCGTCACCATCGGGCTCAGCCGGTCCATCAACGTGGGAAGGTCCCGGGCGAACAACGAGCTTCCGGCCGACATCCTCGCCAGCTCCTCGGCGTCCTGCTCGAGCACCACGGTGAGCTGCTGGACGCAGGCCAGGTCGCCGTCGTACGGCGCGTCGACGGTGCACCAGTCCCACGCGGCGGCGACGCTCCGGGCGAGGTCGGGGGCCCCGGATCCCGTACATGCGATCTCGAAGGGGACTTCCAGAGCTTCCAGACGTACGCAGGGAGGATCACCTACGCTGGAACCTCGCACCGGGGGAGTGTAGAACCCGCGGACACCGCGGGGAGGAGTCGTTCATGGAATTCAAGGACTACGTCCGCATCGTGCTGTCGCACTGGGTGGGCGTCCTGGTCCTCGCGATCCTCGGCCTCGTGGCCGCCCTCGGCTACAACGCCACCCAGCCGAAGGTCTACCAGGCGAGCTCCACCGGGCTGGTCACCGTCGGCAGGACGGCCGACACCTCTGCTGCCACCATCGGCGACCAGCTCGCCAAGAACCGCGTGACGTCCTACGTCTCGATCGCGACCAGCACCGAGGTCGCCGACAAGGTCGTGGCCAGTCATGACCTCGACGGCACCGACCTGCCCCAGTCGGCCGGCGCACTCATCGGGCACATCAGCGTCAGCCAGCCGCTCGACACCGTGCTGATCACCATCAACGCCCGGGCGGGAGATCCCAAGACCGCAGCCGTCCTGGCGAATGCGTGGGTGGATGCCCTGGCCGCCCAGGTCAAGGAGATCGACGGGCCGGCGCCGCTGACCGCGAAGAGCGCCCAGGACGGCGGTGTACCCGGCGGCTTGCACCTCGACACGTACTCGTCGGCGACCCCGGGCGCGCTGGTGCTGCCGCGCACCAACCTGAACCTGCTGATCGGGCTGATGGCCGGTATGCTGCTCGGCTTCGCCTATGCGATGGTCCGCCACCAGTTCGACCGACGCCTGCGCTCGACCGAGGAGGTCGAGAAGTTGACCGGCGTCTCCGTGATCGGGATGATCCCGCAGTCGGCGCACATGCGCCACGAGGGCGGCCGGGAGCTCGCGCTCGCGGTCACCGGATCGGGTGCGTCCAGCTCCGCCAGCACCGCGGAGGGCTTCCGCAAGCTGCGGACCAACTTGGCGTTCATGGATGTCGACCATCCGCCGCGAGTGATCGTGGTGACCAGCCCGAAGCAGTCCGACGGCAAGTCGACGGTCGCGGCCAACCTCGCCGCTGCGATCGCGATCGGCGGCCAGCCGGTCACGCTGATCGACGGTGACCTCCGCCGTCCGACCGTGGCGGACTCGCTGGCGATGGTCGACGGGGCGGGCCTCACCGACGTGTTGGTCGGTCGGGTCGAGGCCGCCGAGGTGATGCAGGACCACCCCGAGGTGCCGGGCCTGCGCGTCCTCGGCTCCGGTGCGATCCCACCCAACCCGAGCGAGCTGCTCGGCTCCAACGCGATGCGGACCCTGGTCACCGAGCTGGCCGAGGACGCGATGGTGATCATCGACGCTCCGCCGCTCCTGCCGGTGACCGACGCGGCGATCCTCACCCGGTCGGCAGACGGCGCCATCGTGGTCATCACGCACCGTGGGACCCTCGACTCCGAGCTCGTGGCCTCGTTGGGCCACATCTCCGCCGTCCACGGGCGCACACTGGGCGTCGTGTTCAACCGGATGCGGCGTTCGGCCGCCAGCGGCTTCTACGGCGGCGACTACTACCGCTACGAGTACCGGCCCCAGACCGGACGGCGCAAGCTCAAGCCGCGACGCTCGAAGGAGCCGGCGACGAAGCAGCCGGTCAGCAAGCACTGACCGTCGGGCCCCACCACGTCAGCGGCGTACGCCGATCAGCTCGCGCGCCTCGTCGGGCGTGAACGGTGTGCGCTGGGCAAGAGCGCCGATCGCAACCGCCCGCTCGACCAGCTGGGCGTTGGACTCGACCGCGACCCCCCTGCTGATGGTGAGCACGTCCTCCATGCCGACGCGCAGGTGTCCGCCCTTGGAGAGGCTGGCCAGGATCACGCTCAGGGTGGAGCGACCGATCCCGGTGGCCGACCAGCTGGTCGTTTCGGCGGGAAGGTCGTGCACCGCGGCGACCAGCGCGTCCGTCGTCCCGTTCATGCCTCCCGGCACGCCCATCACCAGGTCGACATGGACCTTGCCACCGGCCGGCAGGCCGTACCGGTCGAGCAGGCGACGCATGGCGTGCACCTGCCCGAGGTCGAACAGCTCGAACTCGGGTACGACTCCGCGCTCCTGGCTGAGCTGGTAGAGCTCGCACACGAAGGGCCAGGGGTTGGCGAACACGTCGTCGCCGAAGTTCGTCGTCCCCATCGTCAGGCTGCACGAGTCGGGCTCGGCGTCGAGGACCTTGAACCGCTGGTCGAGCGGGTCGTGGACGCTGCCGCCCGTGGAGAGCTGGACGATCAGGTCGCTGGACTCCCTGACCGCTGCGACCCATTCGCGCAGCAGAGCCAGGTCGAGCGTCGGCCGGTGCTCGCCGTCGCGGACGTGCAGGTGGATCATCGCCGCGCCGGCGGCCTGGCAGGCCTGCGCTGTCTCGGCGATCGCCTCCGGGGTCGTCGGCAGGTGGGGAACGTCGGACTTCGCGGTCTCGGCACCCGTCGGGGCAACCGTGACCAGCAGGCCGTTGGCAGGGACACTCACGCGCGCCATCCTGTCAGAGGGGCTCGGACCGGAGAGGGTCGACCGGCGGCCGAGAGCGGCCAGCGAGGTGAGAGAGTCACGGCATGCGCGCGGTCGTCCAATGCGTCTCCTCGGCGTCGGTCACCGTCGGCGGGTCGGTGGTCGGCGCCCTCGCAACACCGGGCCTGCTGGTCTACCTCGGAGTCACCCACGCCGACCGCGTCGGCACCGCGACCTGGATGGCCCGCAAGATCTGGACCCTGCGGGTCTTCGCCGACGAACGGTCCGCCTCAGAGCTGTCCGCACCGGTGCTGGTCGTCTCGCAGTTCACGCTGTACGGCGACCCGACCAGAGGCCGGCGTCCCACCTGGCAGGCGGCCGCCCCCCGAGAGGTCTCCGAACCGCTCTACGAGGCCGTGTGCACCGCTCTCTGCGAGCTGGGCGCTCACGTGGAGCGCGGCGTCTTCGGCGCCCACATGGAGGTGGCGTCGGTCAACCAGGGCCCGTTCACCGTCCTGCTCGACCACTGAGCAGGCGCGACGTCACCACGTAGGAACGGGAGGTCAGATGGCGATCGTGACCTCGGCGACCGAGCCCACCGCGGCCTCGACCTTCCGGTCGACGACGGCCGCCTGCGGCGCGAGGGTGCGGAGGGTCCAGGGCCCGGTGTTGGCGAAGAACCGGAAGTGACCCGTCGCCGACGTCGGGACCTCCGCGGTGAACTCACCGGTGCGGTCGAGCAGTCGCACGTAGGCGTTGGGCACAGGCTCACCGTCGCGGACGACCTGCCCCTGCACCACCGCCTCCTTGGCGACGTCGACCCCGTCGAGGGACAGACCGCCACGTGTGGCTCCGCACATCAGGCGTCCACCTCCCCGGGCTCGTCTCCGAGCACGACCGGTACGCCGACCAGCGAGCCGTACTCGGTCCACGAGCCGTCGTAGTTCTTCACGTTCTGCTGCCCCAGCAGCTCCTTGAGCACGAACCACGTGTGCGAGGAGCGCTCACCGATGCGGCAGTAGGCGATGGTGTCCTTGCCCCAGTCGACACCCGCGTCGCTGTACAGGGCCTTCAGCTCGTCGTCGGACTTGAACGTCCCGTCGTCGTTGGCCGCCTTGCTCCACGGCACGTTCGCCGCGGTCGGGATGTGGCCGGCACGCTGCGCCTGCTCCTGCGGGAGGTGCGCCGGCGCCATCAGCCGGCCCGCGAACTCGTCGGGAGAACGCACGTCCACCAGGTTCTTCACGCCGATCGCGTCCACGACCTCGTCGCGGAACGCGCGGATCGTCTTGTCCTGCTCACCGGCCGTGTACGACGTGGTGGCCCGCGTCGGGAGCTCGTCGGTCAGCTCCCGGCTGTCCAGCTCCCACTTCTTGCGGCCGCCGTCGAGCAGCTTGACGTCCTGGTGCCCGTAGAGCTTGAAGTACCAGTACGCGTACGCCGCGAACCAGTTGTTGTTGCCGCCGTACAGCACGACGGTGTCGTCGTTGGCCACCCCGCGCGAGGACAGCAGCGCCTCGAACTGCGCCTTGTTGACGAAGTCGCGGCGTACCTGGTCCTGGAGGTCTGTGGTCCAGTCCAGCTTGATCGCGCCCGCGATGTGGCCCTTGTCGTAGGCGGCGGTGTCCTCGTCGACCTCGACGAGGACGACCTTCGGGTCGCCGAGATGATCCTCCACCCACTGGGCGGAGACGAGTGCGGAGTCGCGGCTCATGTTCTTACCTTTCTCGTGCGCCGGATCTCGGCGCGGGGTCTTGTGGAGGGACGGTCAGCGGGCAGCGGCCCGCCGGAGGATCAGGTACAGCTCGCAGCCCAGGCAGAGCCCGAACACCGCGTTCAGCAGCGCCGCGACCAGCGCCAGGCCGGTCGCGACCAGGCCGACGGTGCTGGAGCCGAGAACGAAGCCGGCCAGCCCCACCGCAGAGAACCCCAGCCCCAGCGCTTGCGCGAAGCGCGGGGGTCGGGGGTCCTCCAGCTCGAGGGGCGCCGCCAGCCGTGGGCGGACGACGGCCCGGAACACAGCGGCGTACGGCGTGTGCTGGACGCCGCGCCACGCGCCCCACCCGAAGATGACGGCCTGCATCGCCAGCAGCGCGGCGGCGAGCCCGGTGGGTGTCAGGAGCACGACCGCCAGCACCACCGAGGTGAGAGTCGCCGTGACGCGCGGGCCGCGCGGATCGATGCCGACGGGAGTCGGACGCGCGGTGATGACGGTGGACATGGATCTCCTGACGGATGGACGGGAAGGGAAGTCCCGTCAACGTCTGCTGAGCCAGCAGACCGGTGAGACGGGACGCGTCAGGACATCCGACACAGCGACGAGCGGACGCGGCAGTGGTCGACTGCCCGCCTCCGTGTCAGAAGTGTCGAGTACATGACAGGCACTCTAGGTGTCGCACCTCGGCCGGAACCACCGAACATCCCATCATCCGAGACATCTGCCCACATGTTGGACATCAGAGGCCACCCGCGAGGGCGCTCAGGACCTGGGCACGGCGCGGCGCCCCGGTGGCACGGACCAGCTCCCGACCGTCGCCGTCGAGCACCAAGGTCGTCGGCGTGCGCAGCACACCGAGAGCTCGCACCAGCTCCAGGTGGTGCTCCGCGTCGATCTCTACGTGGGTGACGCCCGGGACCTCGTCGGCCACCTCCGCCAGCGTCCGCCTGGTCGCGCGGCACGGGGCGCAGAACGCCGAGGAGAACTGCAGCAGCGTCGCCCGCTCGCCCCGCTGCGCGTCGTACGACGTGCCGGCCAGGAGGCTGACGCCGTCGGTCGAGCTTGTCGAGACCGGGGCCGCGTCGCCCGCGACCCGACCCACCGGGTGCGTGCCCCGGAAGACGCCGTTCGTCGACGCGCGCCACGCGCCGAGCGCGAGCGCCGCCACCACGGCGGCCACCAACACCCACGCTCCGAGGCCCATACAAGCCACAACCCCGCGGATCGCCCGCGCATTCCGGTTCCTACCCTGGGTGCGTGCGAGTCGTGATCCTCGGAGCCGGCGGCATCGGCGGGACCATCGGCGCCCGCCCCCACCAATCGGGGCACGACGTCGCGATGGTCGCCCGGGGAGCCCACGGTGAGGCGCTCCGCGAGCACGGACTGGTCTTCGAGACCCCCGAGGAGTGGGTGACTCTGTCGATCCCGACGTACCCCCACGCGCGGGACCTCACCTGGCGCGACGACGACGTGATCGTGCTGGCGACCAAGAGCCAGGACACGGAGGCGGCTGCCCGCGACCTGTTCCTCGCCGCCGGGCAGGTGCCCGTGGTGGCGGCCCAGAACGGCGTCGCCAACGAGCGCTCCCTGGCCCGCTGGTTCGACGCGGTGCACGGGATGTGCGTGATGATGCCCACCGCCCACCTCCAGCCCGGAGTGGTCCAGGCGCACTCGGTGGCCACGACCGGGATCCTCGACCTCGGGAGGTCTCCGGTCGGCACGGATGCCGTCGACGAGGAGCTCGCCACGGCCTTGCGGGCGTCGAGGTTCGAGAGCGAGGCGCGACCGGACATCATGCGCTGGAAGTACCGCAAGCTCCTGAGCAACCTCGGCAATGCGGTGCAGGCGCTCTGCGGAGCCGAGGCGGCCGGGGACGACGTCCTCCTCTGCCTCGAGCTGCTCGACGCCGAGGCCCGGTCCGTGTTCGCAGCCGCCGACATCGCCCCGGTCACCGAGGAGGAGGACGATGCCCGACGGGGCGACCACCTCCAGCTGCGCACGATCGGCGACGAGCCGCGCGGCGGTGGCTCGACCTGGCAGAGCCTGACCCGAGGCTCCGGCGTCGAGACCGACTTCCTCAACGGCGAGATCGCGCTGCTCGGCCGGCTGCATGGCGTCCCCGCCCCGGCGAACAGCCGGATCCAGTCCCTGACGGCCCGGGCGGCCGCGCGCGGGGCGCCTCCCGGGTCGATGTCGGGCACCGACCTGCTGTCGGTCCTCCGGCCCTGACGTCGGCGCCGGCCCGACGCGACGACCGCTCAGTCACCCAGCCGACGACGAAGCTCCGCGACGTCGTCCTCCAACTCGAGCACCCGGCGGATGCCGGCGAGGTTCAGACCCTCCGCCAGCAGCTCGGCGATGCGCCGCAGCAACGTGATGTCGGCCTCGCTGTAGAGCCTGGTCCCTCCCGGGGTGCGCGCCGGCTCGATCAGGCCGCGGCGCTCGTACACGCGGAGGTTCTGGATCTGCATGCCGGCCCGCTCGGCGGCGATCGAGATCGCGAAGACCCCTCGGGTGTCGATCACGGATCGACCCTCCTTCTCCGCAGACCTTGACGTCATCTGCGCTACACGCTATATAAAACCCGTAACGGACGTTACAGATCCCGGACCACTCTGACAAGGAGGACCACCGATGTTGCTGCGTACCACCGACCCGTTCCGTGACCTCGACCGCCTTGCCGGTCAGCTCCTGGGCCCCTCCCTGGGCACCACCAACCGTCCGGCCGTGATGCCGATGGACGCCTGGCGCGAGGGCGACGTCTTCCGGATCGAGTTCGACCTCCCCGGAGTCGCCCGCGAGTCGATCGACCTCGACGTCGAACGCAACGTGCTGACCGTTCGCGCCGAGCGCGTCGCGCGCAACGGCGACTGGGAGATGCTGGCCACCGAACGGCCACGCGGCGTGTTCAGCCGGCAGCTCGTGCTGGGCGACAACCTCGACCTGGAGCGCATCGAGGCCCACTACGAGGGCGGCGTCCTGCGCCTGACGATCCCCGTCGCCGAACGCGCCAAGCCGAGGCGGATCGAGGTCTCCGCAGGTGAGGAGCGCACGGCGATCGAGGCCTGAGCGCAGGCGGCGGGGCCGCGTACGCCGTCGGCCCCGCCGCTTTCGCCGGCCGATCCTGGACCGAGGCTCAACCCCCGGCGAACGGCGGCAGGAACTCCACGGTCTGTCCGGGGTCCACGAGCACCGAGTCGGGGTCGCGCGACTTCACCGGCTGGTCACCGACCAGCACCGAGCACGCCTCGAGCACCACCGGCAGCCTGGTGTCGGGGTGCAGCGCCGCCGCACGGCGTACGACGTCGGACAGGCTCAGCGTTGCCGAGACCGCCAGGTCGTCGGACTCGACCCCGGCCTCCGCGCGCGCGGAGGCCCAGTACCGCACCGTGATCGGCGCGGTCTCAGGCCCGGTGTCGTCGCCGGCTCGGGTCTCCATGGTCGATATCCTTGCGCATCGGGCGGACCGCCCGAGGCCGGAGGTGACCACATGAGCACGCTGCTGCTGCTCACCAGCGCCCTTCAGCCGAGCGCCGAGGTGCTGCCCGGGCTCGCACTCCTCGGACACCAGGTGAAGATCCTCCCGGCCGAGGGCAGCGCGCTGATCGACGCGCCCGATGCCGACCTGATCCTGGTCGACGGTCGCCAGGAGCTCGCCCACGCGCGCGACCTGTGCCGGCTGCTCCGGACGACGGGCACCGACTGCCCGGTCGTCCTGGTCGTGACCGAGGGCGGCCTCGCGGTGGTCGCCCACGACTGGGGCATGGACGACGTCGTGCTGCACACCTGCGGCCCGGCCGAGCTCGAGGCACGCATCCGGCTCGCGGTCTCCCGGCTCCACGCGGCTCGCGACGACGACCGGCCCGACGCCCACCTGATCCGCTCCGGCGACGTGGTGGTCGACGACGCGGCGTACACCGCGACCATCGGCGGACGCCTGCTCGACCTGACCTTCAAGGAGTTCGAGCTGCTGAAGCACCTCGCCCAACATCCCGGGCGGGTCTTCACCCGCGACCAGCTGCTGCAGGAGGTCTGGGGCTACGACTACTTCGGTGGCACCCGCACGGTCGACGTCCACGTACGCCGGCTCCGGGCCAAGCTCGGACCCGAGCACGAGACCCTGATCGGGACCGTTCGCAACGTCGGCTACCGGTTCGTGCTCCCGGCCAAGGAGCGGACCCCGTCGACGGGGCACACTCCGTCGGTCGAGCTCGTCGAGACCACGGAACCGAACCGCTGAGTGTCCGCCGGGCCGCCGAGTCCGACCTCGACCGCGCCCTCGCCCTGGTCGACCGGGTGACCCGGGCGTCGGCCGAGAGCGACGGCTCCGAGCCGATCGACGAGGGGGCCCGGATGTCCCTCGCCCATCGCGGGCTGCACGGAAACACCCTCTGGCTGTCCGACGACGGGTTCGCGCTGCTGCGCGATCACGACCTCGATGTCGCCGTCGCCCCGGACGCGCGGCGGCGCGGCGAGGGCCGCGACCTGGTCGAGGCCGCGCTGGCGCAGGCGCCGGGCGACGTCACCGCCTGGTCGCACGCCGACCACCCCGGGGCCCGGGCGCTGGCGCACGCGTTCGGCTTCGAGGCGACGCGCGCGCTGTGGGTGATGTCGCGCGCGGCCGGCCACGTCGACGTACCGAGCGTCGAAGGCGTCGCGATCCGCGGCTACCGCGAGTCCGACGCCGCCGAGGTCCTCCGGGTGAACGCGGCCGCCTTCGCCCACCACCCCGAGCAGGGGTCGATGGACGCGGCCAACCTGGCCGAGCGGATGGCCGAGCCGTGGTTCGATCCGGTGGGCCTGCTCGTCGCCGACACCGGGTCGGGGCTGCTCGCCTTCCACTGGACCAAGCAGCACGACTCCGAGCTCGGCGAGGTGTACGTCGTCGCCGTCGACCCGGCCGCCCAGGGCCGGGGCCTGGGCCGGGCGGTCACCGCTGCCGGCCTGTCCTACCTGAACGGGCGCGGCGTACGCCGGATCATCCTGTACGTCGAGTCCGACAACGAGCCCGCCATTGCGACGTACTCACGCCTCGGCTTCGCCCACACCTCTACGCACGTCCAGTACGCGCGGAAACGATAGTCCCCGACAAGGTGGCTGGATCGGGGGTCGAAACCCAGCCATTTCGTCGGGGACTATCCGTTCTCACGGCGGAAGTGGAGGCCGATCTCGGGGTCGACGATGACCTGCTGGGCGGCCGGGAGGCCGTCGACCTCCAGCTGGACGTCGACCGGCACGTTGCGCTTGAGCAGTGCCAGCGCGATCGGGCCGAGCTCGTGGTGGCGCGCGGACGTGCCGACGAAGCCCACGACCTTCTCCCCCGACAGCACGCCTGAGCCGATCGCCGGCAGCCGGTTCTCCGAGCCGTCGAGGTGGAGCAGCGTGAGCCGTCGGGGCGGGCGGCCCAGGTTGTGCACCCGCGCGACGGTCTCCTGGCCGCGGTAGCAGCCCTTGTCCATGTGGACGGCGGTGCCGATCCAGCCGACCTCGTTGGGGATCGTCCGCTCGTCGGTGTCGAGCCCGAGCCGCGGCTCGCCGCGCGCGATCCGTAGCGCCTCGTAGGCCCACAGCCCACACGCCGGCCCCGCCGCCTCGGCGTACGTCGACAGCTGGTCACGCGGGACGAGCTCGTGGCCGGCGGCGGGCCGGTAGGTCAGCGCCAGCTCCGAGGTCACCTCCGCGACCTCGACCCGCGACATGAACCGCATCCGGTCCAGGAACTCCACCAGAGCCGCGGCCGCACCCGGCTCGGTGGTCACCGTGAGGGACTCGCCGTCGTCGACGCCGGCGAACGCGTGCTCGACGTGACCCTGCGGGCTGAGGACCAGCGCCTGCGTCCAGGCCTTCGGCGGCAGGTCGAGGAAGTACTGCGTGGTCAGGTCGTGCAGCCACTGCAGCCGGTCGGGCCCGGAGATCCGGACGACGTCGTGGTGCGAGAGGTCGACGAAGCCCTCGCCCGCCTCCAGCGTCGTCTGCTCGCCGTACAGCGAGCCGTAGTGGGCCGCCACCGGCGCGTCGACCCCGGCGCCCCCCACGGCGCCGCTGAGGGACAGCAGTGGAGACGTCATCAGCGGTCGCCGCCGAGCTGGGTCGCGGCGTGGTCGCCGCAGGTGCCGAAGACGGTCAGGTGACCGACGTCGATGGTGAAGCCGTGGTCGGCCTCGAGGCGTTCGGAGACAAGGGTCAGCACATCAGGGTCAACCGAGATCACCTTGTGGCAATTCCGGCAGACCAGATGGAAGTGCTCGTGCTCGCTGGTCGAGTGGTACGTCGGGGCGCGGTCGCTGAGGTGGGCGTGCCGGATCAGGTCCAGCTCCTCGAGCACCTCGAGGGTGCGGTAGACCGTGGAGGCGTTGACCGCCGTCGAGTGCGTGCGCACCTCGGCGAGCACCTCGTCGGGTGTCGCGTGGCCGAGGGTCTCGACCGCTTCGAGGATCAGCTCGCGTTGGGGGGTGAGCCGATAGCCCTTCTCCCGCAGCCGCTCCCGCCAGTCCGCGCTCGATGAGGGGGACATCGGGCTACTGCCTGACCAGCTGGGCGTGCGTGTGCGGCTGGAGCTCGTGGCCGGTCGCCGCCATGTCGTAGGCGTAGAGCAGGTTCCCGTCGACGTATCCGTAGAGCCGCTTCCCCCCGACGTACTCCTTGGCCGTCGCCGTGCGCGCCACCGCGTCGGTGACGATCTCGAAGCGCGGCTGCTCGGGGTGGATCTCGCCGGTCCAGACCTCGGCGAAGCCGGTGTTGTGGCACATCACCAGCTCCAGGGTGCCGTCCTCCTGGGGCCGCAGGAACCCGGTCTCCTGGGCCGCCTCGCGGATCGTCCGCCCCTCGACGTCGACGATCCAGGCGCGGCTGAAGTAGTGGATGAATGGACGGCCGTCCTGCTGGAAGACGACCTCCTGGCCGAACTGGAAGTCGTCGATCCCGGGGTACTCCCCGTACCCGTTGCCGGCCCAGCGCCCGATCAGCCACGCCAGCCGCGCGGTGAGCGGATGGATGTTCTCCGGGATCTCGAACGGCATGCACCTGAGTCTAGAGTTCCGGCATGTCGCGCGGTCTGGTCGTCAAGGTGACCGCCGGCGCCGACGACCCCGAGCGCTGCAACCAGGGGTTCACCGTGGCCGCGACCGCCGCCGCCTCGGGCGCCGGCGTCTCGCTGTGGCTGACCGGCGAGGCCGCGTGGTTCGGCCTACCGGGCCGCGACGTCGTCCTGCCCCATGCCCTGCCGTTCGCCGACATGCTCGGCGCCGTCCTCGAACGCGGGCGGGTGACCGTGTGCTCCCAGTGCGCGGCCCGGCGCGGGATCGTCGAGGGCGACCTGCTCGACGGCGTCCGGCTCGCCGGCTCCCCGTCGTACGTCGAAGAGGTGCTCGCCGAGGGCGTCCAGGCCCTCGTCTACTGACCCGCGTCCGGACGTGGGCGCAGCCCTACCGCCAGTCGGGCGGCGATCTCCGCCGCCGCTGCCCGCGCCGTCCCGCCGACGCCGACGACGCTCCAGAACCCGTGGATCTGGTCGGAAAAGCGCCGCAGCTCGACCTCGACGCCGGCGTCGGCGAGCGCCCGGGCGTACGCCTCACCCTCGTCGCGCAGCGGGTCGAAGCCCGCCGTCGCGACGTACGCCGGCGCCAGGCCCGCCGGGATCTCGGCCAGCAGCGGGCTCACCCGCGGGTCGGCGCGCGTCGTCGGATCGGGTGCGTACCGGGCCAGCACCCCGTCGATGAACTCCTCGGTCAGGAAGAGGTCGCGTCCGAACAGCGCGCGACTCGGGCGGTGGGTCGTCGCGTCGGTGCCCGGATAGACCAGCAGCTGGAAGGCCATCGCCAGGCCGACCCGGGCGGCCTCGATCGCCGTCACCGCCGCCAGGTTGCCCCCCGCCGAGTCGCCGCCGACGCCGAGCCTGCTGGGGTCGGCACCGAGCGAGCCGGCGTGCTCGGTGACCCAGCGGTACGCCGCGACGGCATCGTCGTACGCCGCCGGGAAGGGATGCTCGGGCGCGAGCCGGTAGTCGACCGAGAGCACCCGCACCCCGCTCCGCTCGGCCAGGAACCGGCAGGTCGGGTCGTGGGAGTCCAGGTCGCCGTACACCCAGCCGCCACCGTGGAAGAACACCAGCAGCGGTCCCGGGTCGACCGCCCCGGTCGGGACGTAGAGCCGCGCCCGGAGGTCGCCCACCGAGACGTCCCGGACGGCGCCGATCGGCTGGGCGCCGCCGGCGAGGGTCGCCTGCATCACGAGGTTCCGTCGCCCCGCGGCCAGCGGCAACGACTCCGTCGAGGGCTGCCGGGCGACCCGCTCGAGCCGCAGCATCAGCTGGGTGTCGACGGCCAGGACCTGGCCGTCGATGGTCACCCGGCGCCCGGCGAGCAGGCGCTGCACGCGTGGCGGAATGCTCATCGCGGCCCGCAGGGTCAGGGACTTCAGGCGCTGGTCGACGGCGGCGCGCAGTGTCGGTCCCGGAAGCACGCCGCCACCGTAGCGAGGCCCCGGCCGACGTCACCCGGCGTTCATGCGACGGTGCCACACTGAATCCCATGGTCCAGCTCGCTTCCGTCGACCCGTCGCGCGACGACACGCCCGCCGACGAGCCCTTCGACGTCGAACCACCGTACGTGCCCGACGACGACGCGGTGGCCTCGATCGCGTCGTACGAGGACAGGTTCCTCGACCGGGAGCTCTCCTGGCTGGCCTACAGCCGCCGCGTCCTCGGCCAGGCCGAGGACCCCCAGCTGCCGCTGCTGGAGCGGGTGCGGTTCGCTGCGATCTTCTCCAGCAACCTCGACGAGTTCTTCATGGTCCGCGTGGCCGGGCTCAAGCGACGCATCGCCGCCGACGTGGCCGTCCGTGCGGCTTCCGGCCTGATGCCGCGCGACGTCCTCGAGCGCATCTGGGCCGAGACCCGCGACCAGATGGAACGTCACGCGCGACTCTTCCGCGAGGAGCTGGTCCCCCAGCTCGTCGAGGAGGGCATCGAGCTGGTCCGGTGGCCCGACCTCGACCGCGAGGAGCAGAAGTACTGCAAGCGGCTGTTCAAGGAGCGGGTCTTCCCGGTGCTCACGCCGCTGGCCGTCGACCCCGCGCACCCGTTCCCCTACATCTCCGGGCTCTCGCTCAACCTCGCGGTGCTGGTGCGCAACCCGAAGACCGGGAAGGAGCACTTCGCGCGGGTCAAGGTGCCGCCGATCTTCGCCCGCTTCGTCCCGTTGGGCAACGAGCGCTTCGTGCCGCTGGAGGACGTGATCGGCGAGCACCTCAAGCGGCTCTTCCCGGGCATGGAGGTGCTGGAGGTCCACACCTTCCGCGTCACCCGCAACGAGGACCTCGAGGTCGAGGAGGACGACGCGGAGAACCTGCTCAAGGCGCTGGAGAAGGAGCTGCTGCGCCGGCGGTTCGGTCCGCCGGT